>DATLFO010000313.1:0-9611 GCA_035541035.1 Actinomycetota bacterium | reverse complement strand
GAAACAGTTCGTGTTGAAGATGAACGATGTCCGGGCGGATGGCCCCAATGGCCTCGACGATCGGCGAGATCGCATGACGCCCCGATCCCCACACACGCCGCACGATGACCCCGTCCTCTTCGTACTCGGGCTGCTCGCCGTCCAGGAGATCAGCGAGGACGGTGACGCGGCAGCCGCCGGCGACCAGAGCACGCGCCAGCCGCTTGGAGTAACCAGCCGTCCCCCTCCCGGCATCGAGCGCATGCCTCGGTGGGTACCTCGTAATCAGCGCTACGTGCATCGTTTGTTCACTGAATCTCCCCGGTGTGGCCGAACAGGACGGCGTCAGGCGATCGAGCGCAGTAGATTCACTCGCCGCTGAGCGCCGCGACGTCGGCAACCCCGGTCTTTTCAACGCCCGGCACCGCATGCGAATCGTACTGGCGGATGATGAACCGGCGATACCAGATGGCGAGAGTATCGCGGATGATTCCAGCGACCGCACGTTTGGAGATCGTGCTGGTGAATTGGAAGTCGAGCTGAATCGGCGCCTCGAGGATGCGCTTGTGGCCGGCCCTGCGCAAGGCCACGATCAGTTCCAAGTCGAAAGCAAACCGCTTCTCGACCATTCGGGGAAGAACTTCCGCGAGCGCCTCGCGACGGACAAGCTTGATGCCCGTTTGCGTATCGGACACGTTCACTCCGAAGAGAACCCGGACGACCACGTGATAGGCCCAGCTCATCATTCGCCGGAACAGGGGGTAGTCGACCTCGGACAACGGGTGCCGCTTCGACCCCACGACGAGATCGGCGCCGTACATGGGCATGAGGCGCAAGAAGCGCACGAGGTCGGCGGGATTCAGGTCGCCGTCCGAATCGATGAAAGCGACATGCCTCCCGGTTGCCATCGCCATCCCGGTTCGAAGAGCAAAACCCTTCCCGCAGTTCTCGGGATAATGAACGACGCGCACTCGATCGAGGCCAACGGCGCGAGCGAGGACGGGCGTGTCGTCCGTGCTGCCGTCGGAGACGAGAATGACGTCGGCCCGGATGTTCTCGCGATCCAGAGTCGCCAGGAGTGCTGCAAGCCGGGGACCGACCTGCTCGCCCCCGTTGTATACGGGTGTCACGACGGATAGTTCCACGTCCGACAACGGAGGTGTCCAAAGCTCGCCGTCCGGCAAGGTGATGACGCGGGTTGCACGAGCAGCCAGCGAACCGACGACCGCGACGAGCGCCGTTCCCACACCCAGCGATACCGCGGCGATGATCGCGGGCCTCGAGTGGAATGCCGACATCAGGGCGGCCTCTACCATGACGGCAGCCCAAAGTGTCTTCACCGGAGGTTTGCCGATGGCCAAGCAGTAGTAGATCAGGATGTGGACTGCGCCGAATGCGGTCATCGAGCAGGCCAGTAGCGCAGCCGTTCCCGATGCACGGTAGAAGCCGGATCCGAAGACGAAGGCGGCCGCGGCCGGGACGGCCGCGATCCCGACGGAGGCGAGCACCCCCACGCCCGCCACGACTGCGAGGGAGCGAACGACCGTGCGCCGCGCCTCGAGCCCTCGAGGCTGTTCGGCAAGGCGGGGGAAAACGAGCAAGGCCACCGCGTTCGGGAGGTACAGCACCGTCTTCCCCACGACCGCCGCAGTGGCGTAGACGCCGGCGACGTCCGCAGGCAACCACGCGCGGGCAAGGACGACGTCGATCGATACCAGCGTCCAGAAAGCCGTGAGCGCGCCGGCAGCCGATGCGCTATCGAGCATCATTTCCCGAACGACTTCGGACATGGAGCGAGATCCGACCAGGTCCGTGCGGAGTGGAATGAAGGTCACGGCAAGGGCGACGAATTCTCCGATCACGAGGGCCAGAATGGCCCCGCGGAGTCCGAGCCCGGCGACGACGAAAGCGAGTCCGAAGGCAAGGCGGCCGACCATTGCCGTGATGATCGACAGGCCGAGTGTCGGGAACCGGCGGCGTCCTTGCAGGACCCCACGTCCGACCGGGAGAAGACACGACGGCACGGCCAACCCTGCGAGAGCGAGCACCGTGTCTGCAAGACCGATGTCGAGAAACGATGAAAGCAGCGGCGACGCGAGGGTAACCACGACCGCGATCGAGATCGCGGCCGCCGCTCCGAACCGAAGCGCGGACCCCACCACTTCGGCCTCCGAGCGGCCGCCGGGGTTCGCAACCCGCTTGGCCACCACGGCCTGAACCGCGGCCAGCGGGACGGCCGTTACGGTCAAGATCCCGACGATCGCGGCCAGCGCACCGTAGCGGCTCGTGCCCAACAGTCGGATCATCAACACATGGAAGGCGTAGGCAGACGCGTTGGCTCCGGCTACCGTCGCCACGAAGAAGGCGACATGACGTACCGACTCTTGCCGTTCGCCTGCCGGCAGTGCGGCTGTTTCGCTCACCGAACGCGCAACGCGGAGCAAGAACTCCCCCTACCGGACCGGATTTGGTACATTGTGCCAGATTCTCCCGGCTTCCTCCTTGTTATGTCAAAAGTTTCCGGCGTTCCCTCAGACGTATTCGCGCCATCCGGCGGCGAGATTCGAGGGGCCGGACCCACAGCGGTGACTCGGATCGTTCGCCGCTTCCGATCCGACAGAAACTCGGTTGCGGTCCACGCCACCGCCGCTCTTCTCGTGTCGGCACCGTTACTACGGCCCGGATATCTGCTTCTTCTGGATTTCGTCTACGGCCCGAACGTCACGGTCCGCTGGCAGCAAGCCGCCGACATCCAAGGCCCCGTCAATCAAGCCCCGTTTCAAGCTTTCCTATGGTTGCTGCAATGGATAGAGCCGGGCGGGAGCTTCCTGTTCGTATGGATGGTGGTGTTCGGCCTCGGCTACGGGATGAACCGTGCGATTCGTCGACTCGCCCCCGCGGCGGGAACGGGCGCGGCAATCGTGGGAGGGATCCTCTACGCGATCAATCCGTTTGCTTACACGAGGCTCGTGCATGGCCACGTCGGCTTGCTCGCCGGCATGGCGGTGTTCCCGCTCGTCGTGATTGCGCTCCATCATGTGAAACAACACCCCGCGAAACGAACTGCCGTCCTGCTCGGAGCGTCGGTTGCCGTCGCCGGGTTCGTCAGCATCCACGTGGCCGGCATGCTCGTGATCCTGATCCCTGCCGTTGTTCTGGCGATTGGGTGGCCGGGGCGCCGGGCGGCAGCCGTCGCCGGACTTACCACGCTCGCGTTGTCCTCATGGTGGCTCGCACAGTGGATCCTTGCAGACCCTCCACCCTTCACGGGCAGTGACCTGAACGCGTTCGCGACCGTGCCGCAGGGCTTTACGTCGGCCGGGCACACGGCCGCCCTCTACGGGTTCTGGCGGGTAGGAGAATTTGCGCTCCCCCGCGACGGGGTTTGGGCGTGGCCGCTGACGTTCGCTCCGATTGCCGTGGCGGTTCTTTGGGGAGCCGTGCTGTGGTTCAAGGCCCGGCGTCGGGTCGCCATCGCGATGTCGGCCCTCGCGGTCCTCGGCATCCTGCTCGCGGCAGGCACGTCGTTTCCGCCGACGGCCGGCATCTTTCGGTGGCTCTACGAGACCGTGCCGGGCTTCACCGTCTTTCGGGAGCCTCAGAAGTGGGTCGCGGTGGTGGTGTTCGCCTACGCAATTTTGATGGCCCCGGCCGTGGACCGGCTGATCCGGTTCGCATCGCCCGAGCCACGCATAGCCGGCCGGGTCCCGTTCGAGCGGGCCACGGTTGTCGTGGCGTGCCTGGCGGTGATCGGGTTCTACGGGCGCACGATGATCTTGAACTTCGACGTGCTGAGGCCGGTTCGCTTCCCGGCGGACTGGCATGCGGTGAACGACACGATGCGCGAGAGTCCCTCACGCGCACTCGTCTTCCCGTGGCACCTCTACATCTCGTTCACCTGGACGGGCAATCGCATCGCGAATCCGGCGGACACCTTCTTCGACGTTCCGGTCGTCTCCAGCGACTCGATCGAGGTCGGCACGATCCGAACCCAGTCGCGCAACCCGGAATCGCACGCGGTGGAGCGGATCCTGTTCGAGGAAGGCAAACGCGACGAGCTCCCGAATCTTCTTGCCTCGCTTTGCACGCGGTGGGTGGTGCTCTACAAAGCCGCCGACTGGGAGAGTTACGCCTGGCTGGACTCCTCTCCTGCGCTCACCCGGGCGTTCGACGGGCCGACGATCCGGCTTTACCGGGCTTCGATCCCACGCTGCACCTGAGCCCGCGCGGCCGGTTTGGTCGCGGCGCGCAACGGGTGCGAAACTAGCGGCTAATCCAGCCAACGAGGGAGCCAGGCACGATGAGCTTCGAGATCAAGACGGTCGGAATCGTCGGATGCGGCACGATGGGGGCCGGCATCGCCGAGATCTGCGCGCGCAACGGCTACACCGTGGTGTTTCGCGAGCTCGACGACGAACGCGTCGCGGACGGCATCGCGCGCATCGAGCAGTCGATCCAGCGCGGCGTGGACAAGGACAAGTTCAGCGCCGGCGACGCCACGGCCGCGCTCGGCCGCATCTCGGGCGGCACCTCCTGGGAGCATCTCAAGGACGCCGATCTGGTGATCGAGGCCGTTCCCGAGCACCTGGACCTCAAGCAAGAGGCCTTCAAGCAGCTCGACGCGGTCCTGGCGCCCGAGGCGATCATCGCGACGAACACCTCGTCGCTTCCCGTGATCGAGATGGCGGTCTCGACCGGCCGGCCCTCGCGCGTGCTCGGCTTTCACTTTTTCAACCCTGCGCCGGTGATGGATTTGGTCGAGCTGATCAAGACCGTCGTCACCGACGAGGAGGTCGTCGAGTCGGCGAAGGCATTCGCGGCGAGCCTGGGCAAGACGCCGGTGGTCGCCGCCGACCGCGCGGGCTTTATCGCGAACCTTCTCCTCTTCCCGTACCTCAACAACGCGGTCCGCATGCTCGAGTCGGGATTCGCCTCGCGTGAGGACATCGACGCGTCGATGATGCTGGGCACCGCGCACCCGATGGGTCCGCTCGCGCTCGTGGACCTGATCGGCCTGGACACCACCTACGAGATCCTCGATGCGATGTACCGGCAGTTCCGCGAGACGCTCTACGCGCCCGCGCCGCTGATCAAGCAGCTCGTCACCGCCGGCTTCCTCGGCCGAAAGGCCGGACGTGGCTTCTACGAATACGAAGAGTCGGGCTCGCCGCGCGTGAAGGAGTCGGGCCACCACCGCCGCGAAGCCGACCCGGCCGCGGCCGCGCACCTCCGCAAGATCGGCGTGCTGGGCACCGGCACGATGGCGACCGGCATCGCCGAGGTCGCCGCCAAGGCCGGCTACAAGGTCGTGCTCCGTGGCCGCACACAACAGCGCGTCAGCGAGGCCACGGCGGCGCTGGACAAGTCGCTGGCCCGCGCCGTGTCGAAGGGCAAGATGACCGAAGAGCAGATGGAGTCCACGCGCGCGCTCGTCAAGGGCACGACCGAGATGAACGACTTCGCGGACTGCGACATCGTCATCGAAGCGATTGCCGAGGACCTCGACGTCAAAGTCGAGCACTTCAAAGAGCTCGACGAGATCCTGCCGGCCAACGCGATCCTGGCGTCCACGACCTCATCGCTTCCGGTCGTTGCGCTCGCGGCCGCGACGAAGCGGCCCGAACAGGTCGTCGGCATGCACTTTTTCAACCCGGCCGCGATCATGCGCCTGGTCGAGGTGGTCAAGACCGTGCGCACCAGCGAAGAGACCGCAGACGCGGTGCTCGCGCTCGGCAAGAAGCTCGGAAAGCACTGCGTCGTGTGCCCGGACCGCGCCGGCTTCATCGTCAACGCGCTGCTGTTCCCCTACCTCAACGACGCGGTCAAGATGCTCGAGTCCGGCTACGCGAAGGCGGAGGACATCGATGCCGCGATGAAGCTCGGCTGCGGCCACCCGATGGGTCCGTTCGCGCTCATGGACATCGTCGGCCTCGACGTGACCTACTCCATCGTCCAGACGCTGTATCGCGAGTTCCGCGAGCCCGGCTACGCACCCGCCCCGCTGCTCGAGCACCTCGTGCACGCCGGCTACCTCGGCCGCAAGACCAAGCGAGGCTTCTACACGTACTAAGTCCCGGGCCGAGGGTCCGAGACAGCCGAAGGGGGCACCCATGGGACTGGAGCACTTCTCGCTCGAAGGCAAAACCGCACTGGTGACCGGCGGGTCGCGGGGGATCGGCGAGGCGATCGCGATCGCGTTCGCCGAGGCCGGAGCGGACGTCGCGGTCGCGGCGCGCAGCGCCGACGCACTCGAGGCCGTCGCGGGCAAGATCAGTGCGACCGGCCGGCGAGGACTGCCCGTCGTCTGCGACGTCACGGACGAGTCGCAGGTTCGTGCATGCGTCGAACGCGTCGTCGGCGAGCTCGGAAAGATCGACGTGCTGGTCAACAACGCGGGCGGTAACCGCTTCCTGGCTCCAGTCCCCGACCTGCGGCCCGACGGCTTCGATAAGATCGTCAACCAGAATCTTCGCAGCGCGTTCCTGTTCAGCCACTACGTCGGACAGCACATGCGCGAGCGGAGCAGCGGCTCGATCATCAACATGTCGAGCGTCGCGGGCCTCGAAGGCGCTCCCGGCCTGTCGGCCTACAGCGCGGCGAAGTTCGGCCTGCGCGGCCTGACCATGTCGATGGCCAAGGAGCTCGCCGCGGCCGGCGTGCGCGTCAACGCGATCTCGCCCGGCTGGATCCGCACCGACCTCAACGTCAACTTCCGCGGCGACGAGCAGGCCGAGAAGGCCTTCGTTCAGAACGTGCCGATGCAGCGCTGGGGCGAGGCGGGCGAGATCGCGGGCGCCGCGATCTTCCTCGCCGGCCAGGCCGCGAGCTACGTCACCGGCACCACCATCGTCGTTGACGGCGGCCTGACGGCCTGACGTCCCGCAAATCGCGGCAGGAAACGGAAGCCACGGCGTCGAAGCCCCTGCGACCGCACGGCTCGGCGACGGCTCGGCGACGGCCGATGCGGCGCTTTCGATGATCTCCGTCTCGATTCACGACATCAACTGCCGGTACGTGGCTTCGAACGGTTTGGAGACGGAGCCGGACTACGCCTCGAGGTATTTGCGCGCGCGGGCGCGCATCGCTTCGACGATCTCGGGAGGCGCCTTCGCGGGCGAGCCGGCGTCGAAGGGCGGCTTCGGGTCGTACTCGATGCCGAGCTGGATGCTCATCGCGGTCTTCTCGTCGCTCAGGCCCGCCGCGATCGCGAGCGCGAGATCGATGCCGGCGCTCACGCCCGCCCCGGTCACGACGTTGCCGTCGCGCACGACGCGCTTGGCCACCGGCTCGGCGCCCAGCTCGGCGAGCGCATCGAGCGCGAGCCAATGCGTCGTGGCCCGCCGGCCTTCCAGCAGTCCCGCCTTGCCCAGCAGCAGCGAGCCCGTGCATACGCTCACGACCATCTGCGCGGACGCGGCCGCGCGCTTGAGGTAGCCGAGCAGCGCACGGTTCTCCATCTGCTCGATCTGACCGGGACCGCCCGGCACCAACAGCACCGCGGGCGACGACACGCCGGCGAACGTTCCGTCCGGCTTGATGGTCAGGCCGCGATCGGTGGTGACCAGATCCAGCGTCTGCGCGACGAACAGCGTCCGGTATCCGGGGACGCGCGACAGAACCTCGTAGGGGCCGACGGCATCCAGAGCCGTGAACCGCGGATAGACGACGATCGCGATGAGAGGCTCGCCCATGACCGGCGCATGGTAACGGGCGCGCCGGTACGATGCGATTCCATGCCCCGCAAGAACGTTCCCGACCGCGTGCGGCGCCGCCGAAAGGCCGAGTCCGAGGCGGCCGAGGAGCGCACGCTCGATCCGAACGTCACGCTCGGCGGCCCGCCCGGCTGGACGGTCCGGACCGTGCAGCCCGCGCGCGCGACCAAGGAATACCGCTGCCCCGGCTGCAACCAGGAGATCCGGCCCGGCACCGGCCACGTCGTGGCGTGGAAAGAAGGCGACGACGGGGGCCGCCGCCACTGGCACCGCGGCTGCTGGGACTCCCACCGCAAGCGGCTGCCCTGACTACTTCGAGTCGCCGCGGCCGGTTCGGCGCACGCTGACCGGACCCGCGTCGAACCGCAGGGACAGCGTCCAGGCGTGGGCCGAGGCGGTCTCGTGAACGCGGGTGCGCGCACCCGCCGCGCGTGCCGCGACCAGCCAGCCGCTCTCGCCGGCGCCGCGCCGCGCGGCCGCGACGTCGTCGCGCCAGATCGTGAGGATGGCCTCGCGAACGGCCGCCTCCTCGTCGGGCGCCGGAGCGCCACCGGTGATCTCGATGCGCGGCGCGTCGCTCACAGCGGGATGTTCCCGTGCTTGCGGGGCGGCAGGGTCTCGCGCTTGGTCCGGAGCATCTCGAGCGCCTCGATGAGCTTCGGCCGCGTGTCCCGAGGGTCGATCACGTCGTCCACGTAGCCTCGCTCGGCCGCCACATACGGATTCGCGAACTTTTCGGTGTACTCCTCGATCAGCTCCGCACGGCGGGTGGCCTTGTCTTCGGCCTGCTCGAGCTCCTTGCGGTTGACGATGTTGACGGCGCCCTCGGCGCCCATCACCGCGATCTCGGCGGTCGGCCAGGCGTAGGCGATGTCGCATCGGATCGACTTCGAGTTCATGACGACGTAGGCGCCGCCGTAGGCCTTGCGCGTGATCACCTGGATGCGCGGCACCGTGGATTCGGCGAAGGCGTAGAGCAGCTTCGCGCCGCGGCGGATGATGCCTTCCCACTCTTGGTTGGTGCCCGGCAGGAAACCCGGCACGTCCACGAACGAGATCAGCGGAATGTTGAACGCGTCGCAGGTGCGCACGAAGCGCGCGGCCTTCTCGGACGAGGTCACGTCGAGCACGCCGGCGAGAAACATCGGCTGGTTGGCCACGATCCCGACGACGTGCCCGCCGAGGCGCGCGAACCCGGTGATGATGTTGCGCGCGAAGTGCGGGAAGACCTCCATGAACTCGCCGTCGTCGACGACGAGCTTGATGACTTCGTGCATGTCGTAGGCCTGGTTCGAGCTGTCGGGCATAAGCTCGACGAGCCGCTCCTCGCGGCGATCCGCGGGATCGGTCGGCGGATAGAACGGCGGCGACTCCAGGTTGTTCGACGGCAGGAACGACATCAGGTAGCGGACCATCTGGATGCAGTGCTTCTCGTCCTCGGCCGCGAAATGCGCGATGCCCGACTTCGACGCGTGCGTCATCGCGCCGCCGAGCTGCTCGAAGGTGACCTCCTCGCCGGTGACGGTCTTGATCACGTCCGGCCCGGTGATGAACATGTGCGAGGTGTCCTTCACCATGAAGATGAAGTCGGTCATCGCCGGCGAGTACACGGCGCCGCCCGCGCAGGGACCCATGATCACGCTGATCTGCGGGATCACGCCCGAGGCGCGCACGTTGCGCTCGAAGATGTAGCCGTAGGAGGCGAGCGACACGACACCTTCCTGGATGCGCGCGCCGCCCGAGTCGTTGAGCCCGATCAGCGGCGCACCGGTGGACAGCGCCAAGTCCATGACCTTGCAGATCTTCTCGCTGAACACCTCGCCGAGCGCGCCGCCGAAGACGGTGAAGTCCTGTGCGAAGACGAACACGCGCCGCCCTTCGATCGAGCCCCAGCCGGTAACGACACCGTCGCCGTAGGGC
>DATLFO010000312.1:0-7460 GCA_035541035.1 Actinomycetota bacterium | reverse complement strand
ATCCACGCCGGGGTGAAAACCTCCCCATGGTCGGCCACGCGCTGCTTTGACCGCGTTATGGCCGGTTCGAAGACGATCTCGATCCCGACCTCGTCCCGCTGCTTGGTCCCCACGAGGCTCCTTCTTCGTTCTCCCAGCGTGCTCCGAGTCATGATAGGTCACGCCGCGCGGACGTCTTCCCTCCCCGACAGGCGGCCGGAGATCATCCGGGGAGCCCGGGGCGGCGAACGACGCTCCACAAGGCGGGCGACGTCTTCCTTCCGGATGCCGCGTCAGGTCGTCCAGCGGACTGGACACCCGATCGGCGAAATACCTCGCGATTTCCCGTTCGGAAATGCACACGGATGCACACGGCGATTGTGAAAAATCGCGTTTTCCCTGGTCAGAGGCTTGCAAAAAAGTCGGGAAGGGGGGATTTGAACCCCCGGCCTCCACGTCCCGAACGTGGCGCGCTGCCAAGCTGCGCTACTTCCCGTAGGCGGGCCAGTATACGGCTGAGTCCGTGCTGCTGTCGCGTCCTGCAAACGGGCCCATCCGGTCTCGGCCCGCACCCGGGCCGCCCCTTCACTCCTCGTCCGGGACCCAGCAGACTCGAAAGAAGCTGGTCCAGACCAGGCACGACTCCCGGGACCCTTCCGTGTGGAGGCACACGAGCGGATCCTGGCGGTCCTCGCGCAGGATTTCGACGCATGCCCCGGGCGGGGCGGCACCGATGTCCTCGCCGGGGTCAAAGAAGAACATGCCGCCCTGCGCGGTCCAGGCGCATCCGGCGGCGGCCCCGCGATACCAGGGCGCGGCCAGGCGAGCGGCGTCGGTATACAGGCACGCTTGCGTATGCGTTCCGTCGATCTGCGACAGGCACGCGATCCGATCCGGGCCGACACGGCACGCGGGGTCGGCGAAGGGCACGTGCAGACACGGCTGCGCGGGCAGATGGTGGGACCCTGCTCCGGCGGAGATCTCGCAGCCATCGTGCCCACGCGCTCCGGCCCCGGCCAGGACCACTCCGAGGGCGAGGACCGCGACTATCAGACGCCTCATGCCACGCGGGTTCGACGCCGGCGGCAGGGTCTCCTGTCCCGCTGCCGCCACCTCGGCGCTTGCTCGCAACTACGAGATGAGCACCACGCGATCCAGAAGCACGTCGCGGTGCTTGGAGGCCGCGGGTCTGGTGCGCAAGGACCGCCGGGGGCGCGAGACGATCGTGGTGCCCGAGCCCGCGGCGCTCGCGGCGGGCCGCACGGCTCTGGACCGCCTCGAAGACCTGTGGCGCGAACGGCTGGAGCGTTTCGGCCGCGTCCTTGCCGACCTGAAACAAGAGGATCACCGATGACCGCGACCGTTCAGAAGGATCTCGCCAACGCGACGCTCACCGTCATCACCCAATTCGCAGCCCCGCCCGAACGTCTCTGGCGACTGTGGGTCGACCCGCGGCAGTTGGAACGCTGGTGGGCCGCCGTCGCATCCGGGGACGGTCACCGAATACGACCTCATGCCCGGCGGAACCATCGCCCACTACATGACGGACCCCGAAGGACAGAAGTATCCGGGCGGTATGCGCATCCTTCGCGTCGAGCCGCCGACGCTGCTGGAGTTCGAGGGCTACTTCGCCGACGACAGCGGCGCGCCCAACCCCGACCTGCCGGTCTCGAGAGCGATTGCGCTTTCCGAAAAGAACCCCTGACCCCCGCCGATCACGCCCGCGTGCGAACCAGTACGACAAGCGCTTCGGAAGCTGACCTCTGCTGCGACGACTTCTTACGACGACTTCTTCGCGCGTTTCGCCGGCGTCGCGGCCGCATCGGTCTTGACCGCGGCCTTCTTGGCGGGTGCGCGCTTCTTCACGGGCTCGCCGTGGTCGTGATCGTGGGCCTCGCCCTGATGCTCTTCCTCGAAGTTTCGGTGCGGCAGGTGGGTGTGCTGCAAGGCCGTGTGGTCGTGCTCGTGCTCGTGACCGCTGAACAGATGATCGAACCCGCCGGTCCGGTCATTGTGGTTATGCGTCACGTGCCAGTGCGGGTGATGGTGCACGATCGCATCGTGATCGTGCTTCTCCATCTCTTCGGCCCAGTCCTGCGGGATCTCCATTGCGTCGCTCCTCCTTCAAGCCGGATTCGGCTCTTCTTTTCCGGTGGATCGATCGCTCAAACGTCCCGCAAGCCGTACAGGCTCGCATACTCGCCCATCATCCTCGCAGCACTGAACCTCGGACCACAAGTCCTCAGCGAGTTCTTGATTCGCTGCACCCACCCTCGGGGGATGCCCCGCTCGTCGCGGTCCAGGAACAGCGGCAGAACCTGGTTTTCGAGCACGTCGAACAGGGCAGTGGCGTCCTGGATATCTTGGGCCTCGCCGCTGCCGTGGCTGGCGATGCCCCAGCCGTTGGTCCCATCGCAGCCTTCCTCCCACCAGCCGTCGAGCACGCTCACGTTCAGGCATCCGTTGACGGCGGCCTTCATCCCACTGGTGCCGCTCGCCTCGAGCGGCGGCCGCGGCAGGTTGACCCACACGTCGCTGCCGGCCACGTACAGCGACGCCATGCCGAGGTGGTAGTCCTGCAGGTACGCGACGCGCTGCCCCACGAGCGGCGCCCACTTCAGGCCGAACACGCTCTGCACGATCCGCTTGCCTTCCTCATCCGACGGATGTGGCTTGCCGGCGATGAGCAGCTGCACGGGATTGGATTGCAGGAATCGCAGCGCACGCTCCTGGTCGAGCATCAGCAGATACAGCCGCTTGTACGACGCGGCGCGGCGCGCGAAGCCGATGGTGAGCGCGTTCGGATCCATCGCGGTCGAGGCTGCTTCCGCGTACTCGATGGGCTCGCCGCGCGAGAGGCGATCCTGGGTGGCGCGCTCACGCGCGTACTCGATCAGGTTCGCGCGCAACGCGAGCCGCACGTCCCACAGCTCCTCGTCGGGGATGTCGTCGACCGGCTCCCAGGTCGCGGGATCGTCGATGCGGCGCTGCCAGTCCTCGCCCAGATGCTTGTCGAGCAGATCGCGCATCGGCGCAGCCAGCCAGGTCGCCACGTGCACGCCGTTGGTGACATGGCCGATCGGCACGCCTTCGACGCCGCGCTCGGGATACATGTGATGCCACATCTCGCGCGCCACGATCCCGTGCCGGCGGCTCACGCCGTTCGCGTGGCGGCTCAGCTTCAGTCCCAGCGGCGTCAAGCCGAACGGCTCGTCGTCGTCGTCGGGGTTGGCGCGGCCGAGCGAGAGCAGATCCTTGTCGTCCACGCCGAGCGCCGCGGGGAAGGTGCCGATCGCCTCGAGCACTTCGTGCGCGGTGTAGGCCTCGTTTCCGGCGGGCACGGGCGTGTGCGTGGTGAACAGCATCCGCGACTTCGCCTTCTTCAGCGCGGCCTCGAACGGCTCGCCGGCCTCGATCTCGGCGCGGGCGATCTCGAGCGGCGCGAGCGCGGCGTGACCTTCGTTCATGTGGAACGCGAGCGGATCGAGCCCGAGCGCGCGCAGCGCCCGCACCCCGCCGATCCCCAGCAGCGCGTACTGCGCGAAGCGGTAGCGGCGGTCACCGACGTAAAGCCGCGAGGTGATCCAGCGGTCGATCGCCGAGTTCGCCGGATGCCAGGCGTCCAGCAGATACAGCGGGATCCGGCCCACCTGCACGCGCCAGATCTGCACCACGACGTCGCGGCCGCGGATGGGAACCGTGATCGCGACAGGTTTGCCGTCCTCGCCGCGAATCAGCGTCGCGGCCACCAGCTCGGGATCGAGCTGCGACCAATACTCGTGCTGCCAGCCGGTCGAGTCGAACCGCTGCCGGAAATAGCCTTGCCGGTACAGCAGGCCCACTCCGGCCAGCGGCAGGCGCATGTCGGAAGCCTCTTTGAGGATGTCGCCGGCCAGCACGCCCAGGCCGCCCGCATAGATGGGGAGCGAGCGGTGCACGGCGAACTCGGTGCACAGGAACGCGACCGGGCGCGACGCGTCGGCGTTGGCGTGTGCGAGGGGGGCGGCGCAGTCGGCGCGGATGCGCTCCACGATCGCGTCGGCCCGCTCGCCGATGCCGTTGCGCACCGCGCGGTCGAGGGTCTCGCCGGAGCATTCGATCAGAAACTGCACCGGGTTCTCGTTGGTCGCCGACCAGCGCAGTGGCGCGATGTCGCGAAACATTTCACGGCCGCCGGGCAGCCACGACCATTCGAAGTTGTAGGCGATCTCGGCGAGCGAGCGAAGCTCGATCGGAAGACGTGAGGCCAGATTTTCGACCGTGCGTCGAAGATTGCGGTCTTCGATCTGGCTCATCGACCCTCCCGTCATGCGTTGCTCGCCGTGGTGCTCGCATGCCACAATGCGTGGCCGCGCCCGCCGGCCCAACTGCCTATGCGAATCCTGATCATCACACGAGATTATCCCGGCAAGGGCATCGATGCCCCCTCAGCGGGAGATGCATGCCTCGCACTGACACAAACCGGGCACGAAATCACGGTCGTGACCTCGGAAGGGCATGCGCCTGCCGATGCGCCGGTCCGCACCGTCTCCGCCGGCGAATACCCGCCGATGCTGGCGGGCATCGACGAGACGGCATGGCTGCTGCAGCTCAACATCGCGATGTTCGAGCGCGCTGCGGTCGAGCTGGAACGGGTGCCGATCGACGTCGTGCATGCCTTCGGCTCGTCGGTGGCGCACGCAGCGGTGTCGCTGCGGCGCGTGTTCGGCGTGCCGCTGGTCGTATCGATGACCCCCGGCCGCGGCGATCCGGACGCGGAAGCGTGGATGGGCCGCGACGCCGATCGAGTCGTGGTCGCCTCCGGTCGCGGGGCCGGCCGGATCGAGGCTCCGCCCGGCCGTGTGGTCGTCGTGCGCGGCGGCCGGGGCTACGCGACACGTCTTATGAGCGTGTATCGCGATGCTCGCCACGCAGGCTTGAGCCCGGTGACGCGCGCGACGCCGCCCCGCAAGCGAACCAATGGTTGAGTCGGCGGACTCGCCTGCCGAGAGACGGGGTAGGATGGGTCCAGATTCCATGCCTTCCTCGCGAAAAACACCGAACGGCGGGCCCGGGGCCCGTGTGGGAGCGGCGAGCCCGCGAACCGGTGCGGAGCCGGCCGCGCCGGCCGAGGCAGACCGGCGTGCCCGCGTCATCATCGAAAATGTCGATCCCGAGATCGACTGCGGACGATTCCCGGTCAAGCGCACGCCCGGCGAGCAGGTTCAGGTCGAAGCCGACGTCTTCTGCGACGGCCACGACGTGGTCGCGGCCGTGGTTCGCTTCGGACGCGGCGACGACCTGAACGAGGTCCGCATGAAGCCATTGATCAACGATCGGTGGCGCGCGGTCTTCTCCGTCGGCGACGAGCTCGGCGCCGAGCACTACACGATCCAGGCGTGGGTGGACCGCTTCGCGACCTGGCAGCGTGACCTTCGCAAACGCGTGGATGCGAACGAGGACGTGACCGTGCCGCTCGCCAGCGGCGCGGCTCTGATCCGCGGCGCCGCCGAACGCGCGAGCGGCGAGGACGCCTCGCGGCTCCGCGGCATCGCGGATCGCGTGGAAGCCGGCGACACCCGCGACGCGCTCGACGAGGAGCTCGCCGCGCTGATGCTTCGCTACGACGAGCGTCCGCACGCGGTCGCCTACGTGCGCACGCTGCCCGTCCTGATCGAGCCCGAGCGCGCGCGTTTCAGCACCTGGTACGAGGTGTTCCCGCGCTCGGTGACCGACGACCCGAACCGTCACGGCACGCTGCGGGACGTGACCGGCCTGGTGCCCTCGATCGCCGAGAGCGGCTTCGATGTGCTCTACCTGCCGCCGATCCACCCGATCGCGCACACCAACCGCAAGGGCCGCAACAACAATCCGGTCAGCGAGCCCGGTGATGTCGGCTCGCCCTGGGCGATCGGCGCCGAGGAGGGCGGCCACACCGCGATTCATCCGGACCTCGGCACCTTCGACGACTTCGATGCGCTCGTGGCCGCGTGCCGCGATCACGGCATCGACCTGGCCGTGGACATCGCGTTCCAGTGCTCGCCGGAGCATCCCTATGTCAAGGAGCATCCGGAATGGTTCAAGTGGCGGCCGGACGGCACCATCCAGTACGCCGAGAACCCACCGAAGAAGTATCAGGACATCTATCCGCTCGACTTCGAATGCGAGGCGTGGCGCGAGCTGTGGGACGAGCTCGCGAGCGTCGTGCGCTTCTGGGTCGATCGCGGCGTTCGCATCTTCCGCGTGGACAACCCGCATACCAAGCCGTTCCGCTTCTGGGAGTGGCTCATCGCCGAGATCAAGCGCGACCATCCTGAGGTGATCTTCCTCGCCGAGGCGTTCACGCGGCCGCGGGTGATGGAACGGCTCGCCAAGCTCGGCTTCAGCCAGTCCTACACCTACTTCGCGTGGCGCAACACCAAGTGGGAGCTCGAGCAGTACATGAACGAGCTGACCACCACCGAGCTTCGCCACTACTTCCGGCCGAACTTCTGGCCGAACACGCCCGACATCCTCACCGAGTATCTGCAGTACGGCGGCCGCGGCGCGTTCATGGCGCGGCTGGTGCTGGCCGCGACGCTGTCGTCGAGCTACGGCATCTACGGGCCGGCGTTCGAGCTGATGGAGGGCCGCGCGGCCGCGCACGGCAGCGAGGAATATCTGGACTCGGAGAAATACCAGATCCGGATCTGGGACCGGGACCGGCCCGACGGCCTGCGCGACCTGGTCTCGCGCTTGAACCGGATGCGGCATCAGCATCCGGCGCTGCAAACCAACGATCGCTTCAAGCTCCACCACGTCGACAACGACAACATCATCGGCTACAGCAAGGTCTCGGCCGACGGCAGCAACGTCGTGCTGTGCTTCGTGAACGTGGATCCGTATCACGTGCAGGCCGGCTGGACATGGCTGGACCTGGAGGAGCTCGGTATCGACGGCAGCCGTCCGTTCCAGGTGCACGATCTGATCACCGACGCGCACTACCTGTGGAACGGGCCGCGCAACTACATCGAGCTCAGCCCCTGGATCGTGCCTGCCCACGTGTTCGCCGTTCGCACGCGCGTGCGGACCGAACAAGACTTCGACTACTACCTGTGACGCCGAAGGCCGCTCCCGCCCGCCGGGGCTCGGTCGAGGTGTCCCGGGCAGCGCAGTGGTACAAGGACGCGATCATCTACGAGCTTCACGTGCGCGCCTTTGCCGACAGTGATGGCGACGGGATCGGCGATCTGCGCGGTCTGCTCGGCAAACTCGAGTACCTCTCGGACCTCGGCGTCACCGCGGTGTGGCTGCTGCCGCTGTATCCCTCGCCGCTGCGCGACGACGGCTACGACATCGCCGACTACACCGACATCAACCCCGACTACGGCACGCTCGATTCATTCCGCGAATTCCTGGCCGCGGCGCACCAGCGCGGGCTGCGGGTGATCGGCGAGCTGGTCATCAACCACACCTCGGATCAGCACCGCTGGTTCCAGCGCGCCCGCCGCGCGCCGCCGGGC
>DATLFO010000311.1:0-11908 GCA_035541035.1 Actinomycetota bacterium | reverse complement strand
GCCGTGCACGGTGGACGGACGCACGCCGCCGTGCGCGCCCGCTGTCGCCGCCGCCGGAATCCGGCGCGTGGTGATCGGCACCGCCGATCCCAACCCGCGCGTGAACGGCGCGGGCATTCGCTTTCTTCACGACGCGGGCATCGACGTCGAGGCGGGCGTGCTCGAGCTGGACTGCCGCCGCATGGTCGAGGCGTTCGCCAAGCACGTGCTCACCGGACGCGCCTTCGTCACCGGCAAGATCGCCGCCACGCTCGACGGCCGCGCGGCCGCGGTGGACGGCAGCTCGAAGTGGATCACCGGACCCACGGCCCGGCGTGACGCGCACCGCCTGCGCGGCTCGGTGGACGCGGTCCTGGTCGGCGTCGGCACCGTGCTCAAGGACGACCCCCGCCTTACGGTGCGCCTGCGCGGATTCAAGGGCCGACAGCCGCTCCGGGTGGTTCTGGACTCGTCGGGCCGGACGCCGCTGCAATCGTCGGTGCTCAACGCGGAGGCGCCCACGCTCGTGGCCGTGACGGACAAGGCGCCCGAGGACGCGGTCGCCGCCCTTCGCGCGCACGGCGCCGAGGTCTGGCGCGCCCCCGCGCGCGACGGTCGCATCGACCTGGCGGCCACGCTCGACTTCCTGGGCGGACGCGACGTCATGGAGGTCATGATCGAAGGAGGGCCGGCGGTGCTCGGCGACGCGGTCGAGCACGGACTCGTGGACCGGTACGTGTTCTATCTCGCGCCGAAGCTGCTGGGGTCCTCGGGGCTGCCGGCGATCGCAGGCTTCGTCACGCCGACCATCGCGGAAGCGCGCGAGCTGGTCGTTCATTCCGTCCGTCACGCCGGCGCAGATCTGCGCGTCGAGGCATATCCGCGGCCTTAGCCGCCCGTCGCACCAGGGGGAAGCCACCTATGTTCACCGGGATCGTGGAAGGAATGGGCCGGGTCATCCGGCTGCTGCGCCGCGGGGGAGGCGCGCGGCTCGAGGTCCGCGCTCCCGGCATGCTCGACGGCCTCAAGATCGGCGACTCGGTCGCGGTCAACGGCGCCTGCGTGACCGTGACCGCCATCGAAGGCGACGCGTTCGCCTGCGACCTGGTTCCCGAGACGCTGGCGCGCACCACGCTCGGCATGCTGCAGCCACACGAGGAGATCAACATCGAGCGGTCCATGCGCGCCGACGCACGCTTCGACGGGCACATCGTCCAAGGCCATATCGACGTGGTCGGCGTGGTCCGGTCGCGCCGCAAGGTGGGCGCGCAGGAGATGCTCGAGATCAACGTTCCGTTCGAGCTGACCCGCTATCTCGCGCCGAAGGGCTCGGTGGCGGTGGACGGGGTCAGCCTGACGGTGGTCGACGTCAACCGCGACCGGTTCCGCGTCGCGCTTATCCCGCACACGATCGGCATGACCACGCTCGGCAAGAAGATCCAGGGCTCCACGGTCAACGTCGAGGTGGACGTGCTCTCCAAGTACGTGGAGCGTCACATCGCCGCCCGTTCGCCGCGCCCGCAGCCGTCCCTCGCGGAACTGGTGAAGATGCCGCTTCGCGGAGACGAGACCGGACCGGTCCCCGCCGTGAGCGCGTCCGCGCCGCCGCCCGCGGGCCCGGTGCCCGGCATGACCGCGGTGACCCCCGGCCCGGCGGCCGCAACCCGGCCCTCGCCGAAGGTGTCGTCCAAGCCGCCCGCCAAACCGAAGGCGCCCGTCAAGCCGGCCAAGCCCGCCGCGAAGGCCAAGCCCGCCGCGAAGGCCGGCGCCCCGGCGAAGCCCCCGGTCAAGGCCAGGCCCGCGCTCGGGAAGAAGGCTCCCGCCAAGGCGGTCAGCGCCGCGCGCAGGCCGGCACCGGCCAAATCCTCGAAGACCACCCGTGCCGCGAGCACCAAGATCAAGAAGCCGGCCGCGACCCGCAGCGGACGCCGCTGACGGACCGAAAGAGAGCATCCATGTTCGCAACGATCGACGAGGCACTCGAAGAGCTCAAAGCCGGCCGCGCGGTGATCGTGGTCGACGACGCCGACCGCGAGAACGAAGGCGACTTCGTCATGGCGGCCGAGAAGGTCACGCCCGACTGGATCAACTTCATGGCCACACACGGACGCGGCCTGATCTGCATGCCGGTGGTGGGGGAGCGGCTCGACGCACTCGGGATCCCGCCGATGGTGCCCGACAACGCCGACACCAACGAGACCGCGTTCGCGATCTCGATCGATCTGTCCGATGGAGGCACCGGCATCAGCGCCCACGACCGCGCCTCGACCGTGCTCAAGGTGCTCGATCCGCAGGCCGAGCCGGCCGACTTCCGCAAGCCGGGTCACATCTTCCCGCTGCGGTCGCAGCCGGGCGGCGTGCTCAAGCGCGCGGGCCACACCGAGGCGGCGGTGGATCTGTCGGTGCTCGCCGGCATGTATCCGGCGGGTGTCATCTGCGAAATCATGAACCCCGACGGAACCATGGCGCGCCTGCCGGAGCTGATCGAGGTCGCGCGCGAGCACAACCTCAAGCTGATCTCGATCGCCGACCTGATCGCGTACCGCCGCACGATCGAAAGGCTGGTTCGCCGCGAGGCGGAAGCGTCGCTGCCGACGCCGTTCGGCACGTTCACCGTCGTCGGCTACGAGTCGATGGTCGACGACCGGCACCACATCGCGCTCACGCTCGGCGACATCGGGGACGGCCAGAACGTGCTCACGCGCATGCACAGCGAGTGCCTGACCGGCGACGTGTTCGGCTCGCTGCGCTGCGACTGCGGCACGCAGCTCGAAGATGCGATGAAACAGGTCGCCTCTGAAGGCCGCGGCGTGATCGTGTATCTGCGCGGCCACGAAGGCCGCGGCATCGGCCTGCTGCACAAGCTCAAGGCCTACCGGCTGCAAGAGGACGGGCAGGACACCGTCGAGGCCAACGTCTCGCTCGGCTTTGCGCCCGACCCGCGCGATTACGGCATCGGCGCGCAGATCCTGGTGGATCTCGGCGTACGCTCTATGCGCCTGCTGACCAACAACCCCACCAAGCGCGCCGGGCTAGAAGGGTACGGGCTGACCATCGCCGAGCGCGTGCCGCTGCAGACCAAGCCCACCGAGCACAACATCGCCTACCTCCGCGCCAAGAAGGCGAAGCTCGGGCACCTGCTCGACCTCGGGGAGAACGGCCAATCGGAAGGAGAAGCCGCTGACCGGCCGGATGCGCAGCGCTGACGAGCCGATCGACGCGTCGGAGTTCACCTTCGCGATCGTCGTCTCCGAGTTCCATCACGAGATCACCGAACGGCTCCTGGCCGGCGCGAAACGCTGTCTGGCGGAGCATCGCGCACCCGAGCCCGACGTGTACTCCGTGCCGGGTGCCTTCGAGCTGCCGCTGGCCGCGCAGCTCGCCGCCGAGACCGAGCGCTACGACGCGGTGATCTGTCTCGGCTGCGTGATCCGCGGCGAGACGGCCCACTTCGAGTACGTGGCCGGTGAAGCGGCGCGCGGCATTGGCGAGGCGGCGCGCGAGACCGGCATCCCGATCGCCTTCGGTGTGCTCACCTCGGACACCCAGGAGCAGGCCGAGGCGCGCGCGACCGACGGGCGAGACAACAAGGGATGGGAGGCGGCGCGGACCGCCGTCGAGATGGCCTCGTTCGTTGGCTCCCTTCCGGAACAGCCGGAATAATCGGCTCGTGTGACTCTGCTAGCATCGGCGCCATGCTTCGCTTGGTCATCCCCAAAGGATCTCTCGAGCCGCAGACGCTCGCGGTGCTCGAGGCCGCGGACCTGACGGTTCGGCGCGGCTCCGATCGCGCGTATCACGGCACGATCGACGATCCGCGGATCGAACGCGTCTCGATCCTGCGGCCGCAGGAGATCCCGCGCTACGTGCAGGAAGGATTCTTCGACATCGGCATCACGGGTCTGGACTGGGTCGCCGAGACCGACGCCGACGTCGAAGTCCTCGGCGAGCTCGCTTACTCGGGCCGCGCCGGGGGCGGGGTGGTCAAGATCGTGCTCGCCGTCCCCAACGACCATGCCGCGCAGTCGCTGGCCGATCTTCCGCCGGACAGCCGCATCTCGACCGAGTATCCGGAGCTGACCAAGCGCGCCTTCGAGGCGGCGGGCATCCCGGTGCGCGTGTACCTGTCCTACGGCGCGACCGAAGCCAAGGTCCCCGAGATCGTCGACGCGGTCGTCGAGCTCACCGAGACCGGCTCCACGCTCAAGCGCAACGGCCTCAAGATCATCGACGTGCTGCTCGAGTCCCACACCGTGGTCATCGCCAACAAGACCGCCGCCGAGGACCCCGAGAAGCGCCGCGCCATGGAGGATCTGCTCACGCTGATCCGCGGCGCCACCTCGGCTCGCGGCCGGGTCCTGGTCAAGATGAACGTCTCCGAGGACAACCTCGAAAAGGTGCTGGAGATCCTGCCGGCAATGAAGGCTCCGACCATCTCGAAGCTTACCCATGAGCACGACTACGCCATCGAAACCGTCGTCGAAAAGACCCGGATCAACACCTTGATCCCGGAGCTGCTGCAGCGCGGAGCCAGCGACATCATCGAGCTTCCGATCTCCAAGATCGTGCCGTAGCTTCGGCCCTTTCGACCGCGCGCCCGGTCCTTGCTCGCCCGATTTTGGCCGTGCTACCCTGCGCTCGTTTCCAGGGTCGTTTCGGTACGTTTTCCCATCGAACCTCGGTGGGCGGGACGGCCCCGAGGAGGGCAGGAAGTTGGCAGAAGGCACCGTGAAGTGGTTCAGCAACGAGAAGGGCTACGGCTTCATCTCGCCGGCCGAGGGCGACGACGTGTTCGTCCACCACTCGGCGATCCAGATGGACGGCTACCGAAGCCTCGCCGAGGGCCAGAAGGTCGAGTTCGAGATCGTGGACGGCCCGAAGGGAAAGCAGGCGGCCAACGTTCGTCCTGCCTAGCTCGGAGCAAAACCCTAGAGGGCGACGGCCTCGCGGAACACCGCGGGGCCGTCGGCTTTCCCGCCCGGCCGGCCCCCGCAACGGGGTCGTCGACAGCCCCGGCCGGGTCCCGGTACACTGTCCGGGCACAAGCAGGGGTCTCGCATCATCGGCCCCTCACCCTCCGGCCGAAGAAGCACGGGAGCCAGGAGCGGTTGCGGAGCACGGCATGCTGCCGGGCGTCCCTGCTTGGGCGTCCGGTTTTTTCTTTTTCGAGAGGATTGGAAGGTCGGGCCGGCCCGGACGCGGCTCGGACGAGACGAAAGGAAAGGTGATCGCTCCATCGCCGTCGAACCGCGCGTGAACGAGCGGATCCGTTCGCCCGAGGTACGCCTCGTCGGGCCGGACGGTCAGCAGATCGGAATCATCTCGCTCCCCGACGCGATGAAGATCGCGCGGGAGCTGGACTTGGACCTGGTGGAAGTCGCGCCGCAAGCACGGCCGCCCGTCTGCCGCCTCCTCGACTACGGCAAGTACAAGTACGAGCAGGCGCTCAAGGCCAAAGAGGCCAAGAAGAAGCAGTCGCAGGTGGTTGTGAAGGAAATGAAGATGCGGCCGAAGATCGACCCGCACGACTATGCAACCAAGAAGGGTCACATCGTGCGGTTCCTGAATCAGGGCCACAAGGTCAAGCTCACGATCATGTTCCGCGGACGCGAGATGGCGCACACCGAGCTAGGCGAGCGGATCCTGCGGCGCCTCACGGCGGACCTGCAGGAGCTCGCGAACGTCGAGACGCCGTCGAAGCTGGACGGCCGAAACATGACGATGGTGTTCGCCCCGCTCAAGAAGAAGGTACAGCCCAAGGCAGAGGTCCCCGCCGGCCTCGTCGAGGAGATCGCGGTGGACGAGATCGCGGTGGAGCAGGACGCGCCGGAGACGGCAGCGGCCGAGCCCGCCTCGGAGTAGCTCGCAGCACACACACGAAGGGACGCACGACCATGCCGAAGATGAAGACGCACCGCTCGACTGCGAAGAGGGTCAAGCGGACGGGGACCGGCAAGCTGGTTCGCAAGCGCGCGAACCGCAGCCATATCCTCGAGAAGAAGTCGAGCAAGAGGAAGCGGGCGCTGGGGCAGAAGGCGCTCGTGTCGGACGCGGACGCACCTCGCCTGAACCGGCTCCTGGGAGGCTGACATGGCACGAGTCAAACGCTCCGTCGGCGGCCTCAAGAAGCGCCGCGCCGTCCTCGAGCAGGCCAAAGGCTACCGGGGCTCGCGCGGCAAGCACTATCGCGCGGCTCGCGAGCAGGTGCTGCACTCGATGCGGTACGCGTTCAACGACCGGCGCGCCCGCAAGGGCGATTTCCGGCGGCTGTGGATCGCACGCATCAACGCCGCGACCCGCGAGCAGGGCCTGAGCTACAACCGCTTCATCAACGGCCTTCGCCTCGCCGAGGTCGAGATCGACCGCCGGATGCTGGCCGAGATCGCGGTGAGCGACCCGTCCGCGTTCCGCCAGCTCGTCGCGGTCGCCAAGGCCGGGCTCGAAAAGGCCGGTCCGGCCGGCGCCTCGCAGCCCGCCTCCGACGCCCAGGCGTAGACCGCATCGACGTTCGGGGGCCTCGTCCGAGGCCCCCGACCCGTTTCAGGAGGATCGCGTGATCTCGAGCCGGGCCAACGCCGCGGTCAAGAGCACCGTCCGGCTGCGCAAGCGCCGGGAGCGCGAGAAGCGCGGCGTGTTCCTCGTTGAGGGCCACCGCGCGGTCTCGGCCGCGGTCGCGAAGGGGATCAAGCTGCTCGACGTGTTCCACACCGAGCCGGCCCTGCGTCATCGCGAGCCGCTGCTGCGATCCATCTCCGGTGCGACGGTGCGGTCGGTCACACCCGAGATCATGGCGCACCTGACCGGCCACGACCATCCGCCCGACGTGCTCGCGATCGCGCCTCTTCGCCCCTCCTCGATCAAGGCCGCGGTCAAGGGCGATCTGATAGTGATCCTGTCGGGCGTGCGTGGGCCGGGCGTGGCCGGGGGCATCCTTGCGGCGGCCGCCGCCGCCGACGCTTCCGGTGTCATCGTGCTCGGTAGCACGACCGATCCGTTCGGCCCGGCCTGCGTGCGGGCCGCCGCGGGCGCGCACTTCGCTCTCGCGGTTGCACCGTGCGAGGACGCGGCCGCGGCCGCCGCCGCGGCCGGGCAGCGAACCGTGGTGGTGCTGTCGGAGGATGGAAGCCCGGTATGCTCCGAAAACATGCGTCCACCGCTCGCGCTCGTCGTCGCCGAAGGCCCGCTTCCCGAGGCCTTCTCGACCGCGAGGCGCGTCTCGGTTCCCGCCGGCAGCGCGGGTGTCGCCGCCGGCCTGGTCGCGCGCGCCGCGATCGCGCTTCACGAAGCGAGGCATCCGTGAGCGACACGCCGGTGCTCGCCGCGATCCCCGATGCCGTCGTCGTTATCGAGGAAGGCGGCGCGCTGTCCTACCTCAACCCGGCGGCCGAGCGGCTGTCCGGCTGGGACGCGGCCGAGGCGGGCGGACGGCACTACGGCGAGGTCTTCCCGCTGCGCGACGCGGCGGGGTTCCTGGTTCACGAGCGCTACGACCCGTTCGCGAGCCGCCTGTCGACCGTCACCCGCAGCCCCGAGCGCGAGTACCTGCTTCGCCGCCGGGACGGCTCCGAGGTGTGGGTCGCGGTGCGCTCGTCGTTCGAGCGAAACGAACGCGGCCGGGTGGTGCGGGTCGTCGCCGCGCTCCGCGACATCGGACGGCGGCGCCGGCTCGACCGTGCCAAGTCCGACCTGATCTCGACGGTCTCGCACGAGATCCGATCTCCGTTGACGTCGGTCAAAGGCTTCACCTCGACGCTGCTGCACCGGTGGGAGCGTTTCACCGACGAGCAGAAGCAGCTCATGCTGCGAACGATCAACGCCGACGCGGACCGCGTCACCCGGCTCCTGACCGACCTGCTCGACGTGTCGCGGCTGGAGGCGGGACGGCTCGAGCTCAAGCGGCAGAAGGTGGACGTCGCGGCGATCGCGCGCAATGTCGTCGAGCGGCTGCAGATCGACCACGACGACCGGCCGCTGTCCGCCAGGTTCGACGCGGTGCCGGAAGTGTGGGCCGATCCCGGCAAGGTCGAGCAGGTGATCGTGAACCTGGTCGAGAACGCGCTCAAGTATGCGCCGCGCGGTGGCGTGGTGGTGAGCGGAACGACCGAGGACGACGGCATCGTCGTGCGGGTTCGCGACGAAGGCGAGGGCATCGATCCCCGGCACGTGCCCCATCTGTTCACGAAGTTCTACCGCCGCGGGCACGGCGAGCGAACCGGAGGAACGGGGCTCGGCCTCTACATCTGTCACGGCATCGTCGGCGCCCACGGCGGACGAATCTGGGTTGAACGATCCGACGCATCCGGTACCGTGTTCGCGTTCACGCTTCCGACCGGCGAAGGCTCGTGGGTCGGAGCCGGAGGTGGAGCGAGCACGTGAGCGACCCGATCACCGTCATCGAGCAGCAGACCGCCGTTGCGCTGGAACGGATCGCCGGCGCGACCACCACCGCCGAGTTGCGCGAGGCCGAGATCGCGGCGCTCGGCCGCAAGGCCCCGATGTCCCAGGTGAAGGCGTCGCTCGCACAGGCCACGCCCGAGCAGCGCAAGGAGATCGGCCGCGCCCTCAACGAGGCCCGCGCCGCCATCGAGTCCGCGCTGGCTGAGCGCGAAGGTACCTTCCGCGCGGCCGAGGAGGCTGCCGCTCTGCAGCGCGACCGGATCGACGTCACACTTCCCGGCCGCCGCACCCCGCCCGGCCGCCCGCATCCGATCTCGATGATGACCGAATGGCTCGTGGACATCTTCGTCGGCATGGGCTTCAACGTCGCCGAAGGCCCCGAGATCGAAACGGACTGGTACAACTTCGAAGCGCTCAACATGCACGAGGATCACCCGGCCCGAACGATGCAGGACACGATGTTCGTGCAAGGCGCGCAGTCGACGCTGGTCGCGCGCACCCACACCTCGCCGGTCCAGATCCGCTCGATGCTCGCCAGCGAGGGCCCGCTCTACGTCGTGGCGCCCGGCCGCACCTACCGCCGCGACCCGTTCGACGCGACGCATTCGCCGGTCTTCCATCAGATCGAAGGCCTCGCCGTGGACCGCGACATCTCGCTGGCCGACCTCAAGGGCGTGCTGACCGAGTTCGCCCGCGCGGTCTTCGGACCGAAGCAGAAGGTGCGGCTGCGCCCCTCGTACTTCCCGTTCACCGAGCCGTCGGCCGAGGTCGACGTGGTCTGTCCCCGCTGCGGCGGCAACGGATGCGGACCCTGCTCGCGAAGCGGCTGGATGGAGATCATGGGCGCCGGCATGGTGCATCCGAACGTGCTGCGCGCCGGCGAGTACGACCCGGCCGCGTGGTCGGGCTTCGCGTTCGGCATGGGGATCGAGCGGATCGCGATGACCGCCTGGCCGGTCGGGGACATCCGCAACCTGTTCGAAAACGACCTTCGCTTCCTGGGACGGTTTGCCGGATGAAGGTTCCATTTTCCTGGCTCCGCGAGCTCACGCCGGTCGACGCCACGACCGACGACATCGCCGCACGGCTGGCGATGCTCGGCTTCGCCGTGGACGAGATCCATTCGACCGGCAACGAGATTCGCGACGTCGTGGTCGGCAAGGTCCTCGACGTGCGCGATCATCCGTCGTCGAGCAAGCCGCTGGTGCTCGTGCAGGCCGACGTCGGCCAGGGCGAGCCGCTCCACATCGTGTGCGGGGCGCGCAACTTCTCCGCGGGCGACCTGGTCCCCGTGGCCGTCCCGGGCGCGCGACTGCCGGGCGGCTTCGAGATCACACGTCGCAAGCTGGCCGGTCAGGAGTCCAACGGCATGCTGTGCTCGGCGCGCGAGCTCGGCATCGGCGACGACCACTCCGGGATCATGGTGCTGGATGAGGGGGCCGAGGTCGGCGACGACGTCGTCGCCACGCTCGGGCTCGCCGACACGATCTTCGACATCGACGTCACGCCCAACCGGCCCGACGGGCTGTCTGTGCTCGGCATCGCACGCGAGATCGCCGCCGCGTACGGCCTGCCGGTCGGCGAAGGCGCGGCCGACGTCGCCGAGGGGGGCCCGGCGGCCGAAACGCTCGCGAGCGTCGCCGTCGAAGATGCCAAGGGTTGCCCCCGATACGTCGCCCGCGTCGCCACCGGCCTGACCAACGGCTCCTCCCCGTGGTGGATGCAGCGGCGGCTGCTGGCCTGCGGGATGCGGCCGATCTCGGCGATCGTGGACATCACCAACTACGTGCTCCTGGAGCGCGGCCATCCGCTGCACGCCTTCGACCTCGCCACGCTGGAAGGCCGGGCGATCGTGGTACGCCGCGCGCGCAAGGGCGAGACCATGCGCACGCTCGATGGCGTCGAGCGGACCTTCGTCCGGGACGACGTGCTGATCTGCGACACGGCCAAACCGGTCGCCGTGGCCGGCGTGATGGGCGGCGAGGACAGCGAGGTCTCGGCCGGGACCACCGGGATCCTGCTCGAGTCCGCGCTGTTCGACGCCACGCGTGTCCTGCGGACCGCGCGCCGTCTGGGCCTGCGCACCGAGGCGTCCGTGCGATTCGAGCGCGGCGTCGATCCCGCGATGCCCCGGCGTGCCGCGGACCGCGCCATGGCGCTCGTGTCCCAAATTTGCGGGGGCGCCGTCGCGCCGGGCGCGATCGATGCGGGCGAGGCGCCGAAGCCGCGCAAGCCGGTGCGTCTGTCGGTCGCCACGGCCAACGCGCGCATCGGCATCTCGGCCACGGCCGACGAGATGACTGCCGCGCTCACGGCGCTCGGCTGCGAGGTCTCGGGCTCGTCGCGCACGGCGCTTCGCGTGACCCCGCCGAGCTGGCGCGGCGACATCGCGATCGAGGAAGACTTGATCGAGGAGGTCGCGCGCGTCCACGGCTACGACAACGTGCCGGTGACGTTGCCGGCCGGCGGCGGCGTCGGCGCGCTCACGACCGAGCAGCGGCTGCGCCGCACCGCGCGCCGCGCGCTCCTCGGCGCCGGACTGTCCGAGGCCTACACGCTGTCGCTCATCTCGCCCGCGTTCGCCGACCGGATCGGCCTGGGCGCCGGTCATCCGTGGCGCGAGGTTCTCCCGGTGACCAACCCGCTCTCCGAGGACGAGTCGGTGCTGCGCCCGTCGCTGCTGCCCGGCCTGCTGCTGGCCGCCCGGCACAACATCGCGCGCCGCCAGCCTTCGGTGATGCTCTTCGAGATCGGCATGACCTTCACGCCGTCGCGGGAGGAGCTCCCGGTCGAGACCCGCCAGGCCGCCTGGGTCATGGCCGGGGCCGCGTCCGCGGACTGGCATCAGCCCGAGCGGCCGCTCGACTTCTACGACGCGAAGGGAGCGTTCGAGTCGCTGGCGCAGGCGCTCGGCGTCGCGAACGCCGCCGCGCTGCCGGGCCAGGGGCCCGAGCCGTTCCACCCGGTGCGCTTCGCGGATCTGTTCGTGGGCTCGCGGCTTGCCGGGGTCGTGGGGGAGCTCCATCCGCGCGTGATCGACGCGCTCGACCTTCCCGCGCGCACGGCCGCAGGGGTGGTGGACCTGTCGATGCTGATCGAGGCCGCCGTGCCCGCCCGGGACCTTCCGCTGCCGCGCTTCCCGGCCGTGAGCCGCGATCTCGCGGTGGTCGCGCCCAACGAGACGACCGCGGCCGAGATCGCCTCGGCGCTGGCGGAGGCGGCGGGGCCGCTGCTCGCCTCGATCGATCCCTTCGACGTCTACCGGGGCGGACAGGTGGCCGAGGGCAAGCGCAGCGTCGCCTTCGCGCTGCAGTTCCGTGACCCGGAGCGGACCCTGACCGACGACGAGGTCGACGCCGCGATGAGCCGGGCCATCGACGCGGCCGCCGGCCGCGGCTGGGCGATCCGCTCCTGACCGGCCGTCCGGCCGGTTGCATAGATATGCACATACCTGTATTCTCATGCGACTTGAAGCCGTGGAGGGGTCGTCGTGTCCTATCGTGCCGCCGTCGTGGGTGCCTCGGGCTATAGC
>DATLFO010000310.1:0-2340 GCA_035541035.1 Actinomycetota bacterium | reverse complement strand
GGGCAGGGACAGGCCGACCTTGCTGTCGGCTCGGTTGAGGACCAGCCGCAGCCGCTCGCGCGGATAGCCGAGCATCGCCAGCGTCTGCAGCGCGACCTTGAGGTTCTTGATGCTGGGCACGTCCATCGTCGCGACGAGCACCATCTCGTCACTCACGTCGAGCGCCTGGAGCACGTGGTCGTTGAACCACGGCGGTGTGTCCACCACGACCGTGCGGCCGGCGGTCCGGAGGCCGACGAGCACCTTCTGCGCCGCGTCGGCTGAGACGTTCTCGGCCAGCCCCGGCTCGAGCGGGGCGGGCAGCAGCCCGAGGCCGGACCGGTGGGGCGTCAGGTACTCGATCAGCGTCTCGGGATCCATCTCGCCGGCGGCCGTGGCTGCGTCGTAGATCGTGCGCGACGGGAACAGCTGCATCATGATCGCGAGATCGCCGAACTGAAGGTCCAGATCGACCGCGGCGACGTTGTGACCGGCGCCGGCGAGCAGGACCGCCAGGTTCGTCGCCACGCAGCTCTTTCCGACGCCGCCTTTGGGGCTGAACACCGTGATGATCCGGCCGCCGAGCGCGGCTCCGTCGCCGGCTTCGGGATCGCGGGCCGCGGCGTGTGGCCTCCGCGACCGGGATTCGGCGCGTTGCATTGCCTCCGACAGCGAGGTGGCTTTGAACGCCACGGGGAGCACGTCGCGCACGCCGGCTCGCAGCGCGGCCTGCAGGACCTCGGCCGTGACCTCGTGCTCGACCATGATCAGGCCGATGTCGGGGGCGTGCTGCTGCAGGTGCGCGGCGAGTGACAGCGCGGTTCCTTCGCCGGCGTCCGGACCGACGACGACGGCGCTGATCTTGCCGGAGCCGACGGCGCGGTCGAAGTCGTCGAATGTCTCGGCCGGCTTTAGATCGGTCCGGCGCAGCGCCGCGCCGATCGCCGCGGTGAAGCCGGGATCCGGGTCGTATACGAGAATCATCGTCATCCCGCCTTTCACTCGAATTCGTTCGCGAACGTGCGGGCAGGAACCGTCACGGGCTTCTGGCCCGGCGGCAGCAGCGTCACGAAGATCACGCCGTCGGTCATCGCGAGCGCAAGCCGGGACGTGTCCGTGGGCAGCAGCGCGAGCGTTAGCACGATGCGGTCCTGCCGGCTCGGGGCGGCTTCTTCTTCGGCCGGCGCGCCGGCGGGCCGTTCTTGCGGCGTCGTGGAGACCACCGACGATCCGACGGCGAGGACCGGCACGTTCTGGATCAGGTAGTCGGCGACGTCCACCGATTCGCCGTTGACCATCTTGAGCTGAAACTTCGCCAGAATCGACACGCGGCTGCCGGGCTGGACGAAGCCGCCGGCGCCGTGCGGCACCGCGACCTCGAGTGACATCGCCTGCCGATCGGCGGGGATCGGCAGCGCGCCCGTGAGCTCCGCCGGTACGACGAACCGGCCGGTGACGATCTGCTCGCCCGTGCGGATCGTGGTGGCGGCGACCTTGTCCTGAAGGTCGGCGACGTCGAGCATGGCGCCGTCGGCGACGAGCCGCCGCGGCACGTTCTCGAGCCCGAGCAGCCCGTTGCTGCCCGCCGCCGCGCCACTCGTCCCGGCGGGGATCTGGCCCTTCGCCACGACGACCGAGACCAGCACTTCCCCGTCCTTGGCGCGTCGCTCCACCCCACGCATGTACGACAGCAGTGATGCCGTCGCGAGCGCGGCGAGCAGAAGCGCGACCAGCACGGCCAGCATCCTCCTGTTCCCGATGATCGAGTTCATGAGCTGCGACTCCTTTCCACCCGGCGGCGGTCTACGCGCACCGGGTCGCGACAGAAAGCGGATCGTGATCGACCGAGCACAGACGCACGGTCCGGACGCCGCCGTCCACGACGGCCGAGCCGTCGACGGGGCAGCACCGGCCGCTGCCGATGAGCGACGTGAATTCGAGATCGAGGTACCGGCCCGCCTCCGGGCCCGTGACCCGGTAGCCGCGCAGGATCACGCCGAGGAAGCCGGCGACCCGGTACTCCGCGTTGCTGCCCGCTCCGCGGACCTGATCGAACAACGGCAACGGAAAGGTCGTGCCGACGATCGTGCGGAGGGCGTTGGAGATGCTGTTCGATGCGGCACCGGTGTTGCCCGGGCACCACTCGGCGGGAGTCAGGTTGTCGGCGTTGCAGTCGCCGACGGCGATGGCGTTGTCGTTGAAGCCGTCCCGAATCCAGCGTCGCATCTCGCCGGTCGAGTTGTTTCCCCCGTTGAAGTCGACGAAGCCCCAGTTGCCGGGAGCACCGCCGCAGGCAAGCGGCTGCTCCTTCGTGTACATCACGCGGTGCACCACGCCCGCCCCCGGATACAGCGGGTGATG
>DATLFO010000309.1:0-3602 GCA_035541035.1 Actinomycetota bacterium | reverse complement strand
CGATGGGAAGCAGCGACGACCCGATGCTGTCGGGCAACGGGCGCGTGGTCGCGTTCCAGTCCGACGCGCTGAACTTGGCCGCCGGCGACACCAACCTGGCCGTCGATGTGTTCGCCCATGCGATGAACGCCTTCTCCTGCGCCGATCACCCGGAGGAGGGTCCGGTGTCCGGCGTGGTCCATGACACGGCCGAGATCGGACCGGCCGCCGCGCCGATGCATTCGATTTCGTGCGACACCATCGCACGCGCGGGCGCGTAGCGGGCCGGGACGACGCCCCGGCCCGCGTCAACGCCCGTGCTCTCTATCCTTGCGCGATGATCTCGGACCACCGCGGCGATGATGACACCACCGTCGTCGATCCCACGACAAAACCGAATGCTTCGTCGTAGGTCCCGACGGCGAGGGGCGCCTTCATGTACCAGTCCATCGTGATCTCTTCGCCGGTACACACCAGCGTCGTAGCCCGGTCCGGACGCGCGCACGATATCCAGGTGGAATCGCAGAACGGGCTGGTGCGATTCGCGGGCAAGGCCGTGTTCAGGCGGATCTCGTTCGATCCGGCCGACCAGTTGCCCCAGGGGGTCTTGCCGGTGTTACGGAACCTCGCGGTGAACTTGGCCGGGTTCAGATCGGTCGGGTAGCGCTGGCCCGGGATCATGATCAACGTGGAGTTCGACGGGGACTGGGCCTGGAAGGTGCCCCTGATGTCGTTGTAGGGGGTAAGGAAACGAAGTCCCGCGAGATCGTCGCTGCCGAGCGTGCGGTGCTTCTCACCGTAGTCGAGGCATCCGTACTCGACGCCGCCGATCCATTGGGTTCCCATGATCTGCGTGCAGTTGCTGACGTGGTCCAGGCCGACGTCGTGGCCTGCCTCGTGCGTCGCCACGCTCTGGATGTCGACCTGCGACGTGTTCGGGTTCGTCGAGTACGAGTACCGGGTGTTGAACTGCACGTCGAAGCCGGTGATCCGGGACCCGTTGGCATAGACCCACGTGCGGGCCAGGTACGTGCCGGCGTTGTCGGTCAGCCAAAAGACCGCGTTCGTGCCGTCGTTCGACTGGGAGCGGATGCTCGTCGTTCCGGCGTCGTTGAACTCCATCCAGCTCGAGGCATCGTTCTCCCACGCCTCGTACCCCGCGTTCACGGCCGCGCGCGCGCCGGAAGGAGCGCCCGTGAGGTTGTGGTAGTACGAGCCGGGAAGGTACCTCGGGCACGCCCAACCGTATCCGTAGATCAAGTTGTACTCGGATTCGATCATCTCGCCTACGGTGAGATAGCCCGGGGCCTGGAAGGGCTCGGGCGGAGAGCCGGTGGAGACTTCATAAGGAAGGCTCCCGTCGATGACTACGAGCGAGACCTCGGCATCCTTGGAAAGCGCCGGCATCATCTCGACCCAGGTCCGCTCGTCTCCGATCCGGCCGCCGTCGGCGACCACGGGGATGACCGTGCCGACGAGCGCTTCTCGGTCCGCGGACGTGACGCGAAGCATCGCGTACGTCCGAATGATCGTTCCTTCGCCCTTGAGTTCCTTCACGGACGTGGACGACACCACGAGACCCCCGACGTTCATAGGAGTTCTTTCGGCCACGATCGCAGCCGACGGCGTGACCGGCACGAGCATCGAAACGAGGCCGACCATCGATAGAAGCCAGCGGAAGGTTCTTCTCATCTTGTTCTCCATTCGAGTCGCATCGGGCGGGACAATACGAACTCATCTTTCGGTCATCGATCACCTCCTGAAGGCATCGACGCCGATCCGGGACCGGCCCACAAGCCCCGCAGCCGCAAATCCCACGGATCGGAGAATCGATACCGGCCACCGCCGACCGCGGGGCTGAACGGACCAATCGATTCGGGACAGCACAGCCCCCCGATCAGAAACCATCCCTCGGCACGCATCTCGCCGCGGTCGTCTACCTCCAACGACAGGTTGAATCGGCCGACGGGATCGAAGCATTCGACCTCGTAGCGACCGGCGATCGCCGGCAGCGGCTCGATGAGCCGGCCCGAACGGCACGGGCTGCCCGACACGGCGAGCCGCGTGGATCCGTCGACCAGCAGCGGCCGGATCCGCTGCTCGATCCGAACCGACGCCGTGTGAGACAGGGCGGGATCGAGAGTCGCGGCGAGCAGCAACACGGCGGAGACGGTCACGATGCGCCTCATCGCACGCGTTCCTAGGCGATAACGTACCGAGGGATTCCGGGCAAGGGATGTGGATCGGGACCGCCCGCGACGACGGCGGATATCCGGTCGCGCAGGTCCGCCAGCGGCTCGGCGAAGGTCGAATCTGCCTGGTTGATCGCGAACCCGTCGCTGCTGATCCACCATGCGCCCGCTGACCAATAGGTCACGTAGTACGCCGATCCCGGGCTCATGTCCATGGCGCCGAGCGTCTCGGTACTCAGCGCCAGAACCTGCTCGACGGGCGTCGTCAGGGTCGCCGCACCCTCGTACGGGTTGCCGCGCGAATCAAGGGGTGTTCGGACCAGTATCTCGGCGGGACCGGTTCCTTTGAGGTATTCGGCGACGACGAAACGGTGCTCGTGATACAGCTCCCCGGTCGACGCGACGCGAAGCGTCGGAGTTCCGCTCGTCGAGCCCCGGACGATGAGCGCTGCCTGCTCGGCGATTTGAAGCGGCTTGACGTACGGCATCAGCGCGCCACCGTGCGACTGCCCGTACAGGAACCGCAGCGACGCCCGGTCGAACTGTTGAGGGATCCGATGCATGGCTCCTTCCTGGAGCCGGTAGTGCATCGTTGCCGCGGGAAAGGTGTAGTCGTGACCGAGCCCGGCGACGTGGCCGAGCTCGTGGGCCACGATGCTCTCCAAGTCGTAGCTGCCGCTCGCCGGCGCATTGGCGCCGAGCCACAGCCTCGCGGCATAGGAGTCGTTGATCGACACGATCGCGCCCTGCAGCAAGTTGATCCCGTCGGCGGTAGTGAAATGCGTTCCGGACAGCGCCCGGTCCCACGTGACCTGCGTCACGGCCAGGGGACCGCGTTCCCCGAGGCTGCGCACCTGAACGAATGGACGAGGAATCTCTTCGTTGCAGTCGGCCGGATCGGCCGTGGGAACGCTCACGATCGCGCACCGGCCGTCGTAGGCGAACGAGAAGCTCGGCTCGATGCCGTTCCATCGGTCGAGGCCGCGCACGATCGTATCGAGCCAGCCGTCCGGAACCGGTTTCTGGCCACCGCGTTCGGACGAGGCCGCCACGGCAACCTTCAAGGGCGATCGGTTCACCGGGTAGACGATCTCCTCGTCGACGTCGTCGTGATACCGGTCGAAGATCCCTTCGACGCCCGCGACGACGAAGCGATCGACCGGCGAGGACTGCGTCGAGGCCGCGTCACGCACGCGCCACGAGTACGTGCCGGAAGGGATGCGGGTTGCCCTGCCACCCGAGTCGGCGAACCGGCCCCACTGATGCGACCGGCCCGCAACGGTTCGCGGCGGCTCGAGGTCGTTCGGATCGGCCGCGGCGCACTCGATGCCCGGCCGGCCGCTGCTCGCCACGTCACCAGGAATGCCTGCGCGCATGACTTCGAGCCCGTAGGCGCTTTCCGGCGTCTGCGCGGTTCGGTCCCAGCTGAAG
>DATLFO010000308.1:0-4765 GCA_035541035.1 Actinomycetota bacterium | reverse complement strand
ACCGACGCCTACGTCGGCTCGATGTCGGAGGTACGCTCCAGCCCCGAGACCCCGACCGTGCTCGAGGACTACGTCGGGCTCGGCGACGAGGTCGTGCTGCAGCCCGGCACACGCATCAGCGGCAACATCACCATCTGGCCGCGGCTTCGCATCCCCGCCGCCGCCGCGATCCCGCCGGGCGTCGAGATCCGCGACGCCGACGACGTGATGCGCTACCTGTAGAAGATCCGCGTGATCGAGCCCGGCGCCGCCTCGGCGCCGGGCTCGATCCATGCGCGCGTCAGACCGCTTCGGCCAGGCCGCGCGGCGGCGCGAGGATCTCCTCCTCGGGCGCCACCCGGCGGCGGTGCCAGAACCCGAGGACGGTCAGGGTCGCCATCACGATCGCGAGCGCGAAGGATGCGATCGAACCCCAGAGCGCGATCTGTCCCAGCTGCCAGAACGCGTAGGCGGTCAGCAGCACGCCGCGGAGGGTCTCACCGCGAAACAGCGTCTGCACCTGTCCGGCCAGCGTCGCGTCGTCGGGGTTCGCGCGGCTGAGCGTGCTGACCTCGCTGTAGGTCTTTCCTTCGGCGACGTCTTCCAGATGCACGCCGATGAAGTGGTTCGCGTAGACCTCGGCCTGACGGCCGGTCACGACCTGCTCTCCGGCGTAGGGAGCGACGAACGGACCGATCCGGGGGTCCTGCATCTGCGGGTTGTCGGCGGCGGGGAAGAAAATGCTCTGCGCCTTGAGCTGGCTCGTGACGGTGTTGTTCGCGTAGGTGTACCCCACGAACAGCAGCGATCCTGCGATCAGCAGCACCATGGTCATGGCGAGCCCGCCCAGGCTCATCAAGGTGTCGAAGGTCCGGCGGCGCATCGATGCCTCCTCTCGGCTGGTCCGGCTCTCGTCCGGCCGGCTCACCGTCAGTCTCGCGCACCCGGGCGCGGCAGCGACAGGCCGAACGGCCCAGGACGTTCCGGGATTCGCCGGGACTAGTTCAGCTGTGCGCGCATCGTGATCGCCTCGCTGGTGATCGCGTGGCGCGCATCCGGATCGGGGGTAATCCGGGCAAGAAGGTCGAGCTCGCGCGCCGCTTCCTCGAACCGGCCCTGCTGGCCGATCGCATGCGCGAGATCGCGGCGCTCCTCGGCCGGGCAGCCGGGCACCGAAAGGCGGCAGCGCATGACCCACTCGACATGGTGCCATTGCGTCTTTTGCGAGTACACGTTCTTGAGGTTGGCGAGCACGCGCAGCAGGATGTCGGTCGTCGAGACCGGCTTGAGCCAGTCCGGATCGAACGGCACGTCCTGTCCGACGATCTCGTGGAAGCGGTCGCGGCAGCCGGCCGCGTCGAGGGTCTCGCCGCCGGCGAAGGCATCAACGAACAACCCCGGCTCGGCATCGTGGCGCACGACGAAGTGCGCGGGCATGCCGACACCCGACAGCGGCACGCCCACGCGCCGGCCCACCTCGATCGCCAGGATCGACAGCGTGATCGGCAGCCCGACCCGCCGGTCGAGCACGTCGTTGAGGAACGAGTTTCGCGGGTCGTCGTAGCGCTCGGTGTTGCCGCGAAAGCCGAGCTCATCGAACAGGTAGCGCCGCAGGCCGTCGAAGCCCGGAGGGCAGCGGACCGCGAGCGCGTCCACGCGCCGGAGCTCGGAGGCGACGTCGAGCTCGGGGTAGACGTTCGCCGCGATCAGGAAGCAGGCCTCGGCCGTGTCCACCGACGGCTCGGGCCGGTTGACGGCGAGCGCGAAGCGAGCGGGTGCATCCATGTCATGCGCATCCTACGTCGGCTAGGCTGCTTGGCGACATGAAGACGGGACTCGCGCTGCCGCACTACGACTTCTCGTATCCCGACGGCCGTTCCGCCGACCTTGCCGCCACGGTCGAATGGGCCTGCCGCGCGGAGACGCTCGGCTACGATTCGGTGTGGGTCTCGGATCATTTCTTTCTCGAGATCACCCGATACGGCGGACCGCCCGGCCGGCACGGCTCGCTCGAGCCGCTCGCCGCGCTCGGCGCGATCGCCGCGGCCACCGAGCGGGTCCGGCTCGGCACGCTCGTGCTCAGCGAAGCGTTCCGGCCGCCGCCGATGCTGGCCAAAGCCGCGGCGACGCTCGACGTCGCGAGCGGCGGGCGGCTGGAGATCGGCATGGGCGCGGGCTGGTACGAAGACGAGTACGCCGCCTACGGCTATCCGTTCGGATCGGCGGGGGAGCGCATGCAGCGGCTCGAGGAAGCCGTGCGCATCGTCGGGGGGCTCCTGGACGGCGGTCCGGTCACCTTCGAGGGCGAGCACTACGCGGTGCGCGACGCGATCAACGAGCCGCGGCCGGTGCAGCGTCCGCGGCCGCCGATCTGGATCGGCAGCAAAGGCGGCCCGCGCGCCGCGCGTATCGTCGCCGAGGCCGCCGACGGCTGGAACACCGTCTGGAAGTGGACGCCCGAGGACTACGCGGCCAAAGCCGCCACGCTCGACGAGGCATGCGAGCGGGCCGGCCGCGACCCGGCGGGCGTGCGGCGATCGCTCGGCCTCTACACGCTGGTCGGCGACGACCTGCCCAAGCTCTTCGAGGCGGTCCGCGACTGGGCGCCCGGCACGATGCTCGAGGGAACCTCGCTCGAGGAGTTCGCGGCCGGCGCGCTGGTGGGAACGGCCGAGCAGTGCGCCGAGCGCATGGCGGCCTTCGCGCACCTGGGCGCCGACGAGCTGATCGTGGCGCCGGCGCCGCTGCCGTTCGCGATCGCGGTGCCCGAGCAGGTCGAGGCCGTCGCCGAGACGTTGATCCCGTTGCTCCGCGACCTGTGAACCGGCCGCGCGGCTAGAATCCGCGCCGTGACCGTCCGCCGCATCCGTCTGCTCGCCGCTACCGCGCTGCTCGCGCTGCTGACGGCCGCGTGTCAGATGACCGTGGACGTCACGACCGCGATGGGCGACGACGGACGTGGCACCTTCCGGATCGTCTTCGCCTTCGACAAGGAGTTCATCGAGGTGGTCCGCTCGACCGAGCAGGGCTCCGCCACACTCGATGAGCTCGCCGAGACCGGCGAGCAGTTCGGCGGAACCGGCTGGACGGTGCGCCAGACCCGGCCCCAAGGCGGGTTGCGCATCGACATCTCGCGCAGCTTCGACGATCCCGGCGAGCTCGAGCGCGCGCTCCGCGAGGTCGAGCGCGAATCGGGCGACCGCGCGCTGTCGTTCCCGAGCGTGTTCCGCGACTTCCGCATCGATCACTCGTCGAGCTTCTTTCGCACCTCCGCGGAAGTGACCGGCTCGGTGGACCTGCGGCCCGAGCGACTGGTGCCGGGCGCCGATGCGGGCGAGGAGCTTCGGGCCGCGCTGCGTCAGGCCGCGCGCGACGTGTTCCGCTTCCGAGTCAGCCTCGACCTGCCCGGCCGCGTCGGCCGGTATCGGGGCGATCCCGAGCGCGTGTCCGGCGGCTCGATCGTGTGGACGGTTCCGTTCGGCGACCGGCTCGAGTTCGCGGCCTCCTCCGATGGGTTCAAGACCTCGTCGCTGCTGATCGTGCTCGGCCCCGCGGCCGCGCTGCTCGCCGGTGCCGCGATCGTTCCGGTGCGCCGCCGCCGGCGCGAGCGCGCCATCGCGGTCCCCGGCTGGGACGTCCCGCGCGAGGAGACCGCGCCGCCGGCCGATAGCGCATCGGTCCCGTCGGCGCCGCGGGGCGACGGCGATGACGACTCGACGCATGGAGGATCCGAATGACGACAGGACGGCTGGCGGCCTTCCCGCCCGGCATCAAAGGCGAGATGGAGATTCGCGAGGTCGAGGTGCCCGATCCGGCACCGGGCGAGATTTTGATTCGCGTCACGCGCGCGAACGTGTGCGGCTCGGACCTTCACTTCTGGCGCGGCGACATCGACCTGTCGCGCTTCCTGAAAGAGCCGACGGTGCTGGGCCACGAGATGTGCGGCCGCGTCGCGGCGCTGGGCGACGGCGTTGCCACCGACTCGGCGGGCGCGCCGCTGGCCGAAGACGACCGGGTCGTGTATCGCTACTTCAGCCCGTGCGGCCGGTGCAGCGCGTGCCTGCGCGGCTTCACCGCCGCATGCGGCCGCAACGCGATCTTCCAGATCCGCGTCTGTACCGAGGCGCCCTATTTCGTCGGTGGTTTCGGCGACTACTACATGCTCCCCGCGAATCAGGCGGTGTTCAAAGTGCCGGGCGACTTGGACGACGATCTGGTCTCGGGCGTGAACTGCGCGGTTGCCGAGGTGATGGAAGGCCTGACGCGCGGCCGGGTCGGGCCCGGCGACACCGTGGTCATCCAAGGCGCGGGCGGGCTGGGATTGTACGCCACGGCGCTGGCGCGCTACATGGGCGCGACCAAGGTCATCGTGATCGACGGCGTGCCCGGGCGGCTGTCGCTCGCTCGCGAGTTCGGCGCCGACGAGGTCATCGACATCGGCGAGCACGGCGACGCGGGCGCGCGCAGCTACCGCGTGCGCCAGCTCAACGACGGCAACGGCGCCGACGTCGCCGTCGAAGTCGCCGGTTTCCCCGACGCGTTCACCGAAGGCATCATGCTGCTCGGCCAAGGCGGCCGCTACGTCGAGATCGGCAACATCTCGATGGGGATGACCACCACCTTCGATCCGGCGCAGGTGACGCTGGGCAACAAGACCGTCTACGGGGTCGCGTTCTACGAAGCGATCGCGCTGAAACGCTCGCTGGAGTTCCTCGCCGCGACCAAAGATCGCGTGCCCTACGACAGGCTGATTTCGACGCCGTATCCGCTGGAGAAGATCAACGAC
>DATLFO010000307.1:0-4278 GCA_035541035.1 Actinomycetota bacterium | reverse complement strand
ATCGACCTCGGTACCGCGAACACGCTCGTCTACGTCCGCGGACGGGGGATCGTGCTCAACGAGCCCTCGGTGGTCGCGATCAACTCCAAAACCGGTGCGATCCTGGCCGTGGGAGCCGAGGCCAAGCGAATGATGGGCCGTACGCCCAGCCATATCACCGTCGTCCGGCCGCTCAAGGACGGCGTCATCGCAGACTTCGAAGTGACCGAGAAGATGCTTCGGTACTTCATCCAGAAGGTGCACCGCCGGCGCTGGCTGGCCAAGCCCCGCGTCGTGATCTGCGTGCCGAGCGGCATCACCGGCGTGGAGCAGCGAGCGGTCGAAGAGGCCACCGTCCGCGCCGGAGCCCGGAGCGCCTTTATCATCGAGGAGCCCATGGCGGCGGCAATCGGCGCGGGGCTCCCGATCCACGAGCCGGTCGGCAACGTGGTGGTGGACATCGGCGGCGGCACGACCGAGGTCGCGGTCGTCTCGCTGGGAGGATTCGTGACGAGCGCCTCGATCCGCATCGGCGGAGACGAGCTGGACGAGGCGATCGTCAACGGCATCAAGAAGGAGTATTCGCTGCTGGTCGGCCTCCAGACGGCGGAAGAGATCAAGAAGACCATCGGATCGGCGTTCCCGCTGGCCGACGAGCCCCACGCGGAGATCCGTGGGCGCGACTTGGTGACGGGACTGCCCAAGACGATCATCGTGTCGGCGGAGGAGATTCGCCGCGCGATCGAGGAACCGGTCAACCAGATCGTGGATGCGGTCAAGAACACCCTGGAGAAAACGCCTCAGGACTTGGCCGACGACATCATCGACAAGGGAATCGTGCTCACCGGCGGTGGTGCGCTGCTGAAGGGACTGGACGAGCGGCTGCGCCACGAGACCGGAATGCCGATCCACATCGCCGAAGGAGCGCTGCAGTGCGTGGCGATCGGGTCGGGCAAGTGCTTGGAGGAGTTCGAGGCGCTCAAGCGCGTCTTGATCTCCACGTCCCGGCACTGACGGACGAATAAGCGTTCGGGATCGCGCCGATGAAGGCGCGGCCCGGTTGAAAGGGGATTGAAGGGCTCGCGCCGCCTCGAGGAGCGGCGGCGCGGCCCGGTGTGATGCTCAGGCTCAATGAGCGCACCCGCCGGGTGCGGCTGCTGCTGGTGGTTTTGCTGCTGGCCTCGCTCACGCTGGTCACCATCGACTTCCGCAGCGACGGCAACGGTCCGTTGACCCGGATCGGCAATGCGGTCGCATCCGTGTTCGGCCCGCTGCAAGACAGCCTCTCGTCGGTGACGCGGCCCATTGGGAACTTCTTCTCCGGCTTCGGTCAGGTCGGCTCGCTCAAGGCCCAGGTCCGCTCGCTCCAGGAAGAGCTCGCGCTGCTGCGGCAGGATCAAGGCCGGGTGCTCGACGTGCTCGCCGAGAATGAGCGGCTTCGGTCGCTGATCGAAATCAAGGACCGGCTCGGTCTCAAGACGAAGGCCGCGACCGTGATCGGGCGGGATTCCTCGAACTTCCAGCAGTCGATCGTCATCGACATCGGAACCAAGGACGGCGTCAAGAAGGACATGCCGGTCGTCGGCGGCGAGGGTTTGGTCGGACGGGTGGTCCAGGCGTCCGCCTCGACCGCGACCGTGCTGCTCATCGTTGATCCGTCCTCGGACGTGGCTTCCCGGGTGGCCGAGACCGGCGAGGTCGGCGTGCTGTCGGGCGGCGGCCGTCGCGACATGCGGCTGACCTTGCTCAACCCCAACGCCATCGTCACGGCCGGTGACTCGGTCGTGACCGCCTCGTACCGGCCGACCAAGGCCGGGAGCAGCGTCTTTCCCGACGGGATCCCGATCGGAACGATCTCGCGCGTCGACCCGCCGGGCGGCAACGTCACCCGCCGTGCGTTCGTCAAGCCCGCCGTGGACTTCACGACGCTGGACTTCGTCTTGGTCGTGACCGGGATCGGGACGCCGCGTCCCCTGCCGGTCCCGCCGGTGTCGCCCTCGCCCTCGCCCTCCCCGCAGGGCTCGGTTCCGGCCTCGCCGTCGCCGCATTCGTCTCCCCGTCCGTCCCCCCATCCCTCCCCGGGAGCGTCGCGATGATCTGGCGCCGCTCGCTGCTGCTCGGCATGCTGATGCTCACCGGGCTGCTGCTCGAGACCACCTTGCTGGGCGGGCTCACGCTCGGCGGGACCCAGCCGCAGCTCGTCCTGCTCATCGTGATCGCGCTCGGCATGGCCGAGGGGCCCGCCACCGGCGCGGTCGCCGGGTTCGTCGGCGGGGTCCTCACCGACATGCTGCTGAGCCTTCCCACGGGATTGAGCGCGCTGGTTTTCACCTCGATCGGATACTCCGTCGGCGCCCTTCGCGAGCACTACGAGGGAACCACGGCCTTGCTGACCATCGTGGTGGCCGGCCTGGCGACCGCGACCGGCGTGATCGGCTACGGCGCCGTCAGCGTCCTGTTCGGCCGCGTAGGCCTGGTCCCCGCCGACGTGCTCAGGCATGCGGGACTTGCGGCCGTCTACAGCATGCTGCTCGCCCCGTTCGTGTTGCCCGGGATTCGCCGGGTCAGCGAACGGTTGCGCCCGCGCAAGGTGGTGCGGCTGTGAACCGGGCCTACGGCGACGACGACCGGATCCGCGTGCGCGTGTCGGCGCTCGGGTTGATCATGCTCGCGCTGATCTCGGTCCTGGGCTCGCGGCTGTGGTTCCTGCAGGTGCTCGCCAACGACCAGTACGCGGCGGCCGCGACCGCCAACTACGTCCGGCTCGTGTCGGTACCGGCGCCGCGCGGCAAGATCCTGGACCGCAACGGCAAGGTCCTGGTCGGTACGCGCTCGTCGCTGACCGTGGGCGTGCGCCGCACCGACCTGCGCGACAAGGACGCGGTGCTCAACCGCCTCGCCGATCTGGTCGGCATCACGCGCGAGGTGCTCGACAAGCGGCTGGCGGACAAGCGCGTCTCGCCCTACAAGCCGGTCACCGTCGCGCGCGACGTGCCGCAGGAGACCTGGCTCTACCTCCGCGAGCACGCCGCCGAGTTCCCCGGCGTCGAGACCGACGTCGAGCCGGTCCGGCTGTATCCCGAAGGTGGCGTCGCCGCGCACGTGATCGGCTACGTCGGCGAGATCAACGAAAAGGAGCTTCAGGAGCGCCGCGACCAGGGATACCGCCTCGGCGACGAGATCGGCCGCGCCGGCGTCGAGCGAAGCTACGAGCACATCCTGCGCGGCAAGCCGGGCTTGGAGAAGATCGAGGTGGACTCGCGCGGCACGCCACTGCGCACGCTCGGCTCCGAGCCGCCGGTTCCCGGCAAGGACCTTCAGCTCACGCTCGACCTGGAGGTGCAGAAGGTCGCCGAGCAGTCGCTGTTCGAAGGAATCCAGCGTGCGCGCGGGCGCGTGTTCGAAGAGACCAAGCAGCGCTTCGTCGCGCCGGCCGGCGGCGTGGTGGTGCTCGACGCCAAGACCGGCGAGGTCGTGGCGATGGCTTCGTATCCCACCTTCGACCTCAAGAAGTTCTCCGGCGGCATCGATCCCGAGTATTGGAGGTTCCTCAACGATCCCGTCAACGAGCAGCCGCTGCTCAACCGCGTGATCCAGTCGGCCTATCCGCCCGGCTCGACGTTCAAGCCGTTCGTGGCGGCCGGTGCGCTCATGACCGGTCAGGCGACGCCCACGGCGCGCTTCGCATGCACGACCGAGTTCGAGTACGGCGGCCGCATCTTCCGCAACTGGCGGCCGCGGAACTCCACGATCACGCTCGCGCAGGCGCTCATCGAGTCCTGCGACACGCCCTTCTACCGCATCGGGGCGAACTGGTGGGCGAAAGAGCGCGAGCGAGAGCGCGCCAACAACTCCGTCTACGAGGCCATGCAGGACTGGGCGGTGAAGTTCGGTCTCGGCCGTCCCACGAACATCGACTTCGGAACCGAGACGAAGGGCCGCATGCCCGGCCGCGCCTACAAGCGGGATCAGTGGCGAAAGAATCGCGACGCCTGGTGCGAGCGCTTCCGCGCGACCAAGGAGCAGGCGTGGGAGGACCTGTGCGTGCGCGGCTACGTGTGGCGAGGCGGCGACTCGGTCAACATGTCGATCGGGCAGGGCGACCTGGCCGTCACGCCGCTGCAGCTGGCGCTCGCCTACGGCGCGCTCGCCAACGGTGGGAACGTGATGCGCGCCTACGTGGGCAAGCAGGCCGTCGACCCCGAGACCAAGGACTCCAGCGGGCTGATCGAGCCCGCCGTCATGCAGACGGCCGGCCTGGAGGCCCGCTACCACGACTACATTCGCGACGCGTTGGTG
>DATLFO010000306.1:0-6404 GCA_035541035.1 Actinomycetota bacterium | reverse complement strand
CCAACCCCGCACCACCAGCAGCAGCCGCGAATACGGATGGCTCGGCACCAAACAACGCCCCACCGACCCCAACAGCGGCATCATCCTCATGGGCGTCCGCCTCTACACACCCACCGCCGGACGATTCCTCCAGATCGACCCAGTAAAGGGCGGCAACGCCAACGACTACGACTACTGCACCGCCGACCCCATCAACTGCTACGACCTCGACGGACGCCTGGGATGGCTTAGGAAGGCCGCAAACTTCGTCTGGAAACACAAGTGGGACATCGCGCTGACGGCCGCGTCTTTTACCGGCGTTGGAGCGGCGGCCTGGACCTACAGAGCTTATCGCGTCGTGCGTGTCGCCAGAACAACTCGAGGAATGGCTGGAGGGATACGCGCTACCCGCGCAACGAGTTGGCTGGCCGGCCGGATGTGGACCGGAATCGGGTCACGATCGACGGCTGTAGGCCGCGTCAGCTCCAACAGGCTTCGTCAATACCGGAATCCGGCGTTCAAATCGAGACTTGGCATAGCGCAGTCGAACTTCGAGAGCCGCGCGGCCACAAGCGGTCGTTGGTCCAACAACTACCACGTGAGAATCTGGCCGTGAACGATTACATCGGGCGCACGGGTCGGGCACGGGCCGTAGAATACAAGGGCTTCTTCGTCGAGGTCCAACGGGATCCTTCAGAAACAGGCTGGCACATTTGGATCCTACGCTCGGATCCTCGTCGCGGGTCGTCGGACGGGTGGGACATCTGGGCTGATGACGATATGCAACTGCGAGCATGGATCAACCGGCTGGACGTTGAATGGCTACCTTAAGTGGGGGAAGACCAATGCCTCCAGGAATCCCGGTGCGATTCAGTGTGCTACTTGATTTTCGTCGGCCCCGCCGCCCTTTATCTCGGCATCCGAAGATCACTGTCGCGGCGCAACTTGTTTCAGGACGCGAGCGCGGCGGAGCCTAAGCATCTCTAGGGGAACCAGCTCCCTGAAGCGAACCGGCTCCGACCTTCCGCGATGCTGGGTCTGCTCGGCGAGGCAGTACAGGCCAGTCCGCTTCTAGCCGGCGGTCACTGAGCGTTTCCGACGACCTGTCTGCGTGAGCGGACTAGGGATGAAACCGTCCGTTCTGGTCATTGTGACGTTCCCATCCTGAGGCCGATAGTGGGAATAGGAGCGGTCACCGGGACGCTGTTCATCTCATCGAAAGAGATCCGGGACCGGCCCCGCGGCCGGCTTTTGTTTCTCAGGAAGCGGTCCGCGAGCGCCGAAGACTCGTATGAAATATGAAGGTCCGTCGTTTAGGCATCACAGATGGTGAGAATCAGGACGTGAAAGGCGGCGTTGCGTCTTCCCGAGGGCGTGGGATAAGCCGGGGGAAGAGGCAGGGCCGGCAGATATAATCCGGGCCTGACGTAAAGAAGAGGAAGGCTGACATCGTGTTTGAGCGGTTTACGGATCGAGCCCGCCGGGTTGTCGTCCTCGCGCAGGAAGAAGCGCGGATGCTCAACCACAACTACATCGGTACCGAGCACATCCTCCTCGGCTTGATTCACGAGGGCGAAGGGGTCGCCGCCAAGGCGCTCGAATCGCTCGGAATCTCGCTCGAGGCCGTCCGCCAGCAGGTCGAGGAGATCATCGGTCAAGGTCAGACGCCTCCGACCGGCCACATCCCGTTCACGCCCCGCGCCAAGAAGGTTCTGGAGCTGTCGCTGCGCGAAGCGTTGCAGCTGGGCCACAACTACATCGGCACCGAGCACATCCTGCTCGGTCTGATCCGCGAAGGCGAAGGCGTCGCCGCGCAGGTCCTGGTCAAGCTGGGCGCCGACCTGAACAAGGTCCGCCAGCAGGTCATCCAGCTTCTGTCCGGCTACCAGGGCGGCAAAGAGCCCGGCGCTCCGCAGGGCGCGCCCGGCGAGCAGGCCCCGCCCGGTTCGCTGGTGCTGGACCAGTTCGGCCGCAACCTGACCCAGCTCGCCCGCGACGGCAAGCTGGACCCGGTCATCGGCCGCGAGAAAGAAGTCGAGCGCGTCATGCAGGTCCTGTCGCGCCGCACCAAGAACAACCCGGTTCTGATCGGCGAGCCCGGCGTCGGCAAGACGGCGATCGTCGAAGGCCTCGCCCAGCAGATCGTCGGCGGCGAGGTCCCCGAGACGCTCAAGGGCAAGCAGATCTACACGCTGGATCTGGGCGCGCTGGTTGCCGGCTCTCGTTACCGCGGCGACTTCGAAGAGCGTCTGAAGAAGGTTCTGAAAGAGATCCGCACGCGCGGCGACATCATCCTGTTCATCGACGAGCTGCACACGCTCGTCGGCGCGGGTGCCGCCGAAGGCGCGATCGACGCCGCGAGCATCTTGAAGCCGATGCTGGCCCGTGGCGAGCTGCAGACGATCGGCGCGACCACGCTCGAGGAGTACCGCAAGCACCTCGAGAAGGACGCAGCATTGGAGCGGCGCTTCCAGCCGATCCAGGTCGCCGAGCCGTCGCTGCCGCACACCATCGAGATCCTCAAGGGCCTGAAGGACCGCTACGAGGCGCACCACCGCGTCACGATCACCGACGAAGCCGTCGTCGCGGCCGCCAACCTTGCCGACCGCTACATCAGCGACCGCTTCCTGCCCGACAAGGCGATCGACCTGATCGACGAGGCCGGCTCGCGCATGCGCATCCGTCGCATGACCGCGCCGCCGGATCTTCGCGAGTTCGACGAGAAGATCGCCGACGTTCGCCGCGAGAAGGAGTCCGCGATCGACAGTCAGGACTTCGAGAAGGCCGCAAGCCTGCGCGACGACGAGAAGAACCTGATGGCCGACCGCGCCGTCCGCGAAAAGGAATGGAAGGCCGGCGAGATGGACGTCACCGCGATCCTCGGCGAAGAGGAGATCGCGGAGGTCCTGGCCATCTGGACGGGCATCCCGGTCTACAAGCTCACCGAGGAAGAGACCGCCAAGCTGATCCGCATGGAAGACGAGCTGCACAAGCGCATCGTCAACCAGTCCGAGGCCGTCAAGTCCGTCAGCCAGGCGATTCGCCGGACGCGCGCCGGGTTGAAGGATCCGAAGCGTCCCAGCGGCTCGTTCATCTTCTTGGGCCCGTCGGGCGTCGGAAAGACCGAGCTGGCCAAGACGCTCGCCGAATTCCTGTTCGGTGACGAGTCCTCGCTGATCCAGCTCGACATGAGCGAATACATGGAGAAGCACACGGTGTCGCGCCTGATCGGTTCGCCGCCGGGCTACGTCGGCTACGAAGAGGGCGGCCAGCTGACCGAGGCGGTTCGCCGCCGGCCGTTCAGCGTGGTGCTGTTCGACGAGATCGAGAAAGCGCACCCCGACGTGTTCAACACGCTGCTTCAGATTCTCGAAGACGGACGCCTGACCGACGCGCAGGGTCACACGGTGGACTTCAAGAACACCGTGATCATCATGACCTCGAACCTGGGGACGCGGGATCTGGACAAGGCACGCGCGGTCGGCTTCTCGACCAAGGTCGATGAGGGCGACACGTATCAGCGCATGCAGGAGAAGGTCCACGAGGAGCTGAAGCGCTCGTTCCGGCCCGAGTTCATCAACCGGATCGACGAGATCATCGTCTTCCACCCGCTGACGCAGCAGCACGTCAAGGAGATCGTGGACCTGATGATGAAGCGCGTGCACGACCAGCTCAAGGCGAAGGACATCGAGATCGTGCTGACCGAGGCCGCGAAGGACCACTTGGCGGTCAAGGGCTACGACCAGGCGCTGGGCGCCCGGCCGTTGCGCCGCACCATCCAGCGTCTGATCGAGGACCCGCTGTCCGAGAAGCTGCTGTGGAAGGAGTTCTCGGCCGCTCAGACGGTGATCGTGGACGAGCAGGACGGCGAGCTGACCTTCGAGTCGGCTCCGTCCCCGCCGAACACGCCGCCGATCGAGCTGGCCGAACGCGGCTCCTGATCCGGCCCGAAGCATCGAGACCCCCGGTGATCAACCGGGGGTCTTGCTTTCGCACGCTTTAACCGCAGCGATCCATTCTCCCGTCGAGCCCGATTGGTCATTCCTTGGGTTGTTTCGCTAGGTTGCGGGGTGATTCGCCGCTCTGTGCGGACGGATAGTGCAAGTTTCGCTGCCGCTTTGTACCATTTTGGGACAGTTGGGGATATACAATTGCTCACTCGGGGTACACAATGGGAACGAACACCACGAATGACGACGAGTACGACGGAAGTGGGGGTGCGGCTTTATGGCGCGTAAAGCGTTCGGTTTGAGCTCCCTCGCGGTCATAGCTTTGGCCGCGGTGGGGTTGATGGTTTTCACATTCCTCGGAACGGCCACGGGCGTCGCGGGCAACGCGACGGCCTCCGCGTTCGGGGCTCAGCTCAAGATCAATACGGCCGTGACCTCGAGTTCGCTCGTGGGTCCGATCCCGCAGGCTGCGGCCGACCGCAACAAGACGTTGGAGAACGCCTCGCTCGTTCGCATCGGCGAAACGCCGGCGGGCGGCGCGCTCATCCAGGAGATCGGCGCGCTCATCGTCGAGTCCAAGGTCGATCTGGTGGCCGGCACGGCACGCGCCTCCTCGGACACCGCGCACGTCGGGCTGCTTCGCACAACTCCGGCCGGCGTCGCGCCGGGCGGAGTGGGCGGCGGGCTCCTCGGCGGGCTCCTCGGAAACAACGTGGTGCCGGGCGCTGCTCCGTACAACCGCATCGACGTGGACGCGATTCACGGCATCGTGAACCTCAACTGCAACACCGTCACCTCGCTGCGCAACTCGAGCGAGAAGCACCGTCTCGAGACGCTCACCAAGGGATCGCAGCTGCTCGGCCTTTCCATCCCGGACCTGGGCGTGAACGTCAAGGTGGCCGACACTCTCAACGAGCGGCTCGGTCCTGATCACTACGCGTACACGCGGGTGCGCATCGACCTGGCGGCCCTCGGTCTGCCCGCGCTGCCTCCGCCGCTGAACGTGCTGAACGGCAACCTCGTCGAGGTGACAATCTACGAGGTGAAGGGCACCAACCTGACCACGGCGTCGCTGACGAACGCGACGGTGAGCACGACGGTGGACATGCTCCGCGTCCGCGTGCTCGACCGCACGACGCTCGGCGTCGAGGTGGACCTGCGCGTCGGCCACGCCGAGGCGAGTCTGTCGAACTGCGGGCCGCCGCCGACTCCTCCGACGACGCACACGCCGACGACCGATCCTCCGACGATCTCGACCTTCCACGTGGACGCCTCCAAGATCGTCGAGTCGATCAACGGCGCCGCGGTCGTGACCCAGAGCGGCCTGGCCGCCGCGCGGGGACACGAGGTCGAGTACTCGCTGAACGTGTTCAACCGGTCGCTCCCGGGCGCCTGCTCGATCACCCGGGTCGTGGACCATCTCCCGGCGAACACCACGTTCTCGTCGAGCGCCGGTGACCTCGGTGTCGGAGTCTACGACGCCGTCGCGCACACGGTCACCTGGGACAACCTCGCGATCCCCGGCCAGATCGCCAAACGTCAGGGTCTGGTCCTGCGTATCAACGAGAACGCGCCGGGCGGCACCTACGTGAACCGCTTCACCGCAACCGGAACCTGCGGAACGTTCACCGCGGTCGCGCCGGCGATCAACGTCGCAGTGCCGATCCAGGTGCTCGGCACGCAGTTCCGTGAAACGCCGCGCACCGGCGTCGCCGACACCGCGCTGATGGTGCTCGGCGGCCTGATGCTCGTCGCCGCCATCGGCGGCACGCGCCTGATCAGCCGCGCATAGCCGTATCGAAAAGGGCGAGGGGCACCCGACGGGTGCCCCTCTTCCTCGTCCGAACGCCGGAATCGGCCATCAGTCGTAGACTGAAATCGATGCCGGGAACCAAGAGCAAGGTGGCCACGCGCAACGCCGCGCAGAAGCGCGTGCTGGAGTGGTACGACGAGCATCACCGCTCGTTCCCGTGGCGCGAAACGCGCGACCCGTACCGCACGATGGTCGCCGAGGTCATGCTGCAACAGACGCAGACCGGCCGGGTGGCTCCGATCTACGACCGCTTCCTGCATCGTTTCCCGACCCTGTCCCGGCTTGCGCACGCGCCGTCGATGGAGGTCATCCAGGCCTGGCGCGGCCTGGGATACAACCGCCGCGCCGTGGACCTGCACCGCGCCGCGCAGGCGATCGAGCACGACCACGCCGGCGTGTTTCCCCACGAGCCCGCCGAGCTACGACGTTTGCCGGGACTAGGCGAATACACCGCGCACGCGATCGCATGCTTCGCCTTCGATGCCGACGTGCCGGTGGTGGACACCAACGTGCGCCGGGTGTTGTCGCGGGTGGCGCTCGGCAAAAATGCCGCAGAAGTCGAGCCATCCCGCTCCTCGGCTCTGGCGGCGGAATGGCTGCCGCGTGGCGAGGCGTACCGATGGAACCAGGCTCTGATGGACGTCGGCGCGATGATCTGCCGC
>DATLFO010000305.1:0-5855 GCA_035541035.1 Actinomycetota bacterium | reverse complement strand
GGCGGGCAGCGAAAACAATCGGCGGCTGGTGACGATCCTCGCGAACCCCGCCACCGCGACTCCCGCCAAGCCGATCGGCTCGGGGCCCGCCAGCGCGTTCGTGAGCCAGCCCTTCATCGCCTGGTGGTAGGAGATCTCGCTTCGATACGCGCCAACAAGAACGTTGACGTCGAGGATGATCACTCGTCGAACCCATCGAGAATGTCCAGAACCTGGGCGTTGTTCGTGAGATCGACGCCCTCGCGTACGGCGCCGCCCCCCAGAGTCGGCAGCGGCTCGAAGTCCGTTGGTGCGGTGCGCGCTTCCAGGATCCTCCGGAGCCCTTCCTCCACAATCGACCTCAGCGTGCGTCCGCTCTCGGCCGCAAACACCTTCGCATCCCTGAGCAGCGAATCCTCAATGTCCAGCGTGGTACGCATGCATAAAACCATAGCATATATATGCGGGAAGCCCGAGCCTTCGTTGGACGCGGGGACGGAAGAGCCACTCGTCGGACAACCTGAGCATGCGATCGTCCGGGCGTATCGCAGCGACTCCCGCGTCGAGGAAGCGGAACCTGATCGGCAGGCAGCCGGATCGAGTTCAGATCGGCGGTGTCGCGTTGACGATCCACACCCTCTGTTGCTAGTCTTCGCCCTCGCGTCTGAAGGGCGGAGGGGTATCTGTACGCCCGGGCGCGTGTCCATTACAAGCCCACGAGACCCTTAGGTGTCGTGTGCCCGGAACGAAGAACGTGGATAGAGGAGTACAGGTTTGCCGACGATCCAGCAGCTCGTGCGCAAGGGCCGTTCGCCCAAGCGATACAAGGTTCGCACGCCTGCGCTGAAGGGTTCGCCCCAGCGGCGCGGCGTCTGCACGCGCGTGTACACCACGACCCCGAAGAAGCCGAACTCGGCCCTTCGTAAGGTCGCGCGTGTCCGCCTGACGACCGGCATGGAGGTCACGGCCTACATCCCCGGCGTCGGCCACAACCTGCAGGAGCACTCCATCGTGCTCGTGCGTGGCGGCCGTGTGAAGGACCTTCCGGGTGTCCGCTACAAGATCGTGCGCGCGGCGCTGGACACCGCCGGCGTGAAGGACCGCAAGCAGGCTCGTTCCAAGTACGGCGCCAAGAGGAGCGGCTAACCCATGCCCCGCAAAGGTCCAGTTTCCAAGCGCGAGATCATGCCGGACCCGGTCTACGGCAGCGTGCTCGTCACGCAGCTGATCAACAAGATCCTGACCGCCGGCAAGCGCGGCACCGCCGAGCACATCGTCTACAAGGCGCTCGACACGGTGAAGGAGAAGAGCAACACCGACCAGGTCTCGGCGCTGAAGAAGGCGCTCGACAACATCAAGCCGACCCTGGAAGTGCGTTCACGCCGCGTCGGTGGTGCCACGTACCAGGTTCCGGTCGAGGTCAGCGCCCGCCGCGGCACCACGCTGGCGCTGCGCCACCTCGTGCAGTACAGCCGGGACCGCAAGGAAAAGTCGATGGCCGAGCGCCTGGCCGGCGAACTGCTGGACGCGCTCAACAACCAGGGCGCCGCGGTGAAGCGGCGCGAAGACATGCACAAGATGGCCGAATCCAACAAGGCCTTCGCGCACTACCGTTGGTAACCCACTTCCCCGACCAGAAGACAGCGAACACACATGGCTGAGACACAGGCGGCAAAGACGGCGAACAAGAGCGGGCTCGTGCTTCGCGAGTACCCGCTCGGTCGCACGCGCAACATCGGCATCATGGCGCACATCGACGCCGGCAAGACCACCACGACCGAGCGCATCCTTTATTACACCGGCCGAACCTACAAGGTCGGCGAGGTGCACGAGGGCACGGCGGTCATGGACTGGATGGTCCAGGAGCAGGAGCGCGGCATCACCATCACCTCCGCCGCGACGACCTGCATGTGGAAGGACCACTGGATCAACATCATCGACACGCCCGGACACGTGGACTTTACGGTCGAGGTCGAGCGTTCGCTGCGCGTGCTCGACGGCGCGGTCGCCGTCTTCGATGCCGTCGCCGGTGTCGAGCCCCAGACCGAGACGGTCTGGCGTCAGGCCAACCGCTATCAGGTCCCGCGCATCTGCTTCGTCAACAAGATGGACCGGATCGGCGCGGACTTCTACCGCACCGTGGACATGATCAAGGAGCGCCTCGAGACGGTGCCGCTGATCCTGCATCTGCCCTGGGGCGCCGAGGACCAGTTCCACGGCGTCGTGGACGTCGTGCAGATGGTCGCGCACTTCTGGCCGTCGGATCAGCTGGGCGAGGAATGGGAAGACCGCCCGATCCCCGACGAGCTCAAGGCCGAGGCCGAGAAGTACCACCACGACCTGATCGAGGCGCTCGCCGACTTCGACGAGGGCGTCATGGAGGCCTTCATCGGCGGAACCGAGCCGACCGTGGAAGAGCTGCGCCAGGCGATCCGCCGAGCGACGCTGACCGGTCACGCCTCGCCGGTCCTGTGCGGAACCGCGTTCAAGAACAAGGGCGTGCAGCCGCTGCTGGACGCGATCATCCAGTTCCTGCCCGCGCCCAACGACATTCCGCCGGTCGCTGGACACGTTCCGGGCGACGGCACCGCGACGCGCGAGCCGAGCGACGAGCAGTCCTTCGCGGCGCTGGCGTTCAAGATCGCGACCGACCCCTACGTCGGCAAGCTCACCTACTTCCGCGTCTACTCGGGTCAGGTCCGCGCGGGATCGCACATCCTGAACGCGACCAAGGACAAGAAAGAGCGCGTCGGCCGCATCCTTCAGATGCACGCCAACCACCGCGAGGACCGCGAAGCGGCGTTCTCGGGCGACATCGTCGCGTGCATCGGGCTGAAGAACACCACGACGGGCGACACGCTGTGCGACCCGTCGGACCCGATCGTGCTCGAGTCGATGACGTTCCCCGCGCCGGTCATCTCGGTCGCGGTCGAGCCCAAGACGAAGGCCGACCAGGACAAGCTGTCGAAGGCGCTCATGGCGCTCGCCGAAGAGGACCCGACGTTCCAGGTCCGCTTCGACGACGAGACGTCGCAGACGATCATCTCGGGCATGGGCGAGCTTCACCTGGACATCCTGGTGGACCGTCTCACGCGCGAGTTCAAGGTCGGCGCGAACGTCGGCAAGCCGCAGGTCGCCTACCGCGAGACCGTGCGCGAGGCCGTCAAGGACGTCGAGATCCGCTACGTGCGTCAGTCCGGTGGCCGCGGTCAGTTCGCCGTCGTGGCGATCGACCTCGAGCCCACGGGCCCCGGCGGCGGCTTCGAGTTCGTGTCCAAGATCAAGGGCGGCGTGCTGCCGAACGAATACATCCCGGCCGTGGACGAAGGCGTCCAGGAAGCGATGGATTCCGGTGTGCTCGCCGGCTACCCGCTGGTGGACGTGCGCGTGACGCTCGTGGACGGGCAGTTCCACGACGTGGACTCCTCCGAGATGGCGTTCAAGATCGCCGGTTCGATGGCGCTCAAGGAAGCGGCTCGCAAGGCGAAGCCGGTTCTGCTCGAGCCGGTCATGGAGTTCGAGGTGCTCACGCCGAGCGACTTCATGGGCGACGTGATGGGCGACGTGACGTCGCGCCGCGGCGCTATCGACAAGATCGACCAGCGCGGAATGATGCAGTCGATTCGCGTACGCGTTCCGCTGGCCGAGCTGTTCGGCTACGCGACCGACCTGCGTTCCAAGACGCAGGGTCGCGCGTCGCACACGCCGATGCAGTTGCATTCGTACCAGCAGGTTCCGCAGTCGATCGCGGAGCAGATCGTCACGAAGATTCGCGGAGAGTAAGAGAACGGTTCAACGGTTTGGGTGTTCGCCGGAGACCCGGCGAGGAGGGTAGGAGACAGACATGGCCAAGGCGAAGTTCGAGCGGACGAAGCCGCACGTAAACATCGGCACCATCGGTCACATCGACCATGGCAAGACGACGCTGACTGCTGCCATCACGAAGGTCCTGTCGAAGTCGGGCAAGGCGGACTTCACGCCGTTCGACCAGATCGACAAGGCGCCGGAAGAGCGTGAGCGCGGCATCACCATCGCCATCGCCCACGTCGAGTACGAGACCGACAACCGCCACTACGCGCACGTCGACTGCCCCGGCCACGCCGACTACGTCAAGAACATGATCACGGGTGCCGCGCAGATGGACGGCGCGATCCTGGTCGTGTCGGCCGCCGACGGCCCGATGCCGCAGACGCGCGAGCACGTGCTTCTCGCCCGCCAGGTCGGCGTCCCCTACATCGTCGTCGCGCTGAACAAGGTCGACATGGTCGACGACCCCGAGCTGCTCGAGCTCGTCGAGCTCGAGGTTCGCGAGCTGCTCAACAGCTACGAGTTCCCGGGCGACGACGTGCCGGTCGTGCGCGTGTCGGCGCTGAAGGCGCTCGAGGGTGACGAGCAGTACGAGCAGGGCATCATCGATCTGATGGCCGCATGCGACTCGGCGATCCCGGAGCCGGAGCGCGACATCGACAAGCCGTTCATCATGGCGATCGAAGACGTGTTCTCGATCACCGGCCGTGGCACCGTCGTCCCGGGTCGTATCGAGCGCGGCAAGGTCGTGGTCGGTGAGGAAATCGAGATCGTCGGTCTGCGCGACACCAAGAAGACGACCGTCACCGGCGTCGAGATGTTCCGCAAGCTGCTCGACGAAGGCCTTGCGGGCGACAACGTCGGCTGCCTTCTGCGTGGTATCGGCAAGGAGGACGTCGAGCGCGGCCAGGTTCTGTCGAAGCCGGGCACGATCACGCCGCACACGCACTTCGAGGCGCAGGTCTACGTCCTGTCCAAGGACGAGGGCGGCCGTCACACGCCGTTCTTCAACAACTACCGCCCGCAGTTCTACTTCCGCACGACCGACGTCACGGGCTCGATCGTTCTGCCCGACGGCGTCGAGATGGTCATGCCGGGCGACAACACGACGATGACCGTCGAGCTCATCGCGCCGATCGCCATGGACGAAGGCCTCCGCTTCGCAATTCGCGAGGGTGGACGCACCGTCGGCGCCGGTCGAGTCACGAAGATCATCAAGTAATCGATTCTCTTGGCCGCGGCCTCGGCAACGAGGACCACGGGCAGGAGGGGTTTGGGGGGCTCATGGATAGCCCCCCAATAAGACAGGAGAAAGCACGTTGGCGCAGCAGCAGAAGATTCGGATCAGGCTCAAGGCCTACGACCACGAGGTCGTCGACCAGTCCGCGCGCAAGATCGTGGACACGGTGACGCGCACGGGTGCGAAGGTCTCGGGTCCGGTTCCGCTGCCCACCGAGCGGAGCATCTATTGCGTCATCCGCTCGCCGCACAAGGACAAGGACTCGCGCGAGCACTTCGAGATGCGCACGCACAAGCGGCTGATCGACATCCTCGATCCGACGGCCAAGACGGTCGACTCGTTGATGCGCCTCGACCTGCCCGCCGGTGTGGACATCGAGATCAAGGCCGGTGGCGCATGAGCGTCGTGAAGGGTGTGCTGGGACGGAAGCTGGGCATGACCCAGATCTTCACCGAGGACGGCCGCGCCGTTCCGGTGACCGTCGTCGAGGCGGGCCCGTGCGCGATCACGCAGATCCGCACGCCGGACAAGGACGGCTACAAGGCCGTTCAGCTGTCGTTCGGCGAGGTCAAGGCGAAGCAGCTCAACAAGCCGGAGCTGGGTCACCTGGCCAAGTCGGGGGCCGCGCCGACGCGTCATCTGGTCGAGCTGCGCACCGACGACATCGAGTCCTACGAGCTCGGGCAGGTGCTGGGACCGGACGTGTTCGCGGCCGGCGACAAGATCGACGTGATCGGCTTGACCAAGGGCAAGGGTTTCGCCGGTGCGATGAAGCGTTGGAACTTCGCAGGCAAGCCGCGCACGCACGGCACCGAGCGCAAGCACCGCT
>DATLFO010000304.1:0-6964 GCA_035541035.1 Actinomycetota bacterium | reverse complement strand
CGGCGATGCGGGCCGTGGTCGAGGCGGACGTGGACGGTGCCGGCGTCTCGGTCGTGCGGCCCGTAACGTTCCCGGCGGCCTTTCCCGGCGGCGCCCGCGCGCTTCCGCCGGCGATCGTGCCTCCCATCGGTTTGCGGCCGGCGGAGCACCGGCGGCTCCTGCCGTCCGGCGAGCGGCCGCGCCGCATCGAGATGGTCGTCGAGAGCGAAGGCTTCGACGACGACGCGCCGGCCGCGACGCTGCACTGCGAGGTTCCCGGCGGCTGGAGCGTTCATCCGCCGTCCTACGAGGCGACCTGCGCCGCGGGACGCACGGCCGCGTACCGCTTCGAGATCGTCGTGCCCGCCGGCGCTGCGGGCCGCGAGGTGGTGCGCTTCCGGGCCGAGACGGGCGGCCGCAGCTATGACGGCGGGCTCGAACCCGTCCGCCGAACGGACTCTTTCCTTCCCGCCGATGCCTCGACGGCCGTGATGGAAGCCTTCATGCCCGTGCGCGCCCACGTCGAGGTTCTCGTCGCGAACGCGACCTTCGACACCACGCTCCGGTACGGGTACGTCCGGGGGGACGAGCCGTCGCTCGCCCGCGCGTTGAGCGAGTTCGGGCTCGAGATCGCCGAGCTGACCGATGAGCAGATCGCCCTCGCCGATCTGTCCGCCTTCGACGCGATCGTGATCGGGCCGCGCGGGTACGCGGTTCGGCCCACGCTCACCGCACACGCGCCGCGGCTCACCGCCTGCGTCGAGGCGGGCGGAACGGTGATCACGCTCGCGCAGTCCTACGGGTACGACAGCGCAGGCTCGGCCCCGCTGGCCATTCGCTACGCGCATCCCCACGATCGAGTCACCGCACCGGATGCGCCCGTGACGATCCTCGAGCCCGCACACGCGATCTTCTCCGCGCCGAACCGGATCACCGCAGCCGACTTCGGCGGCTGGTCGGGAGAGCGCGGGCGCTACTTCGCGGCCGAGTGGGATCCGCGGCTGGTTCCGCTGCTCGCGTGCGCGGACGACGGCGAGGTGCCGGCGCGCGGCGGGCTGCTCGCCGGCGGGCTGGGGCGCGGCACCTTCGTGTACTGCGGCTACTCGCTCGCGCGTCAGATCGATGCCGGCGTGGAAGGAGCCATCCGTCTGCTCGCGAACCTTTTGGCCCTGCCCGAGAGCCGTATCCGCGAGAAGATGGAGCACCTAGGCCGGGTCCCGCTGTTCGCCGGGCTGACCGGGCAGGAGCTGCATCGGGTCGCGCGGCTCGCCTCGCAGCGCTGGTTCGCGCCGGGCGAGCTGCTGTGCCGGCAAGGAGACCGCTCCGAGGAGCTCTACGTGGTCACCGGCGGAAGCGTGGACGTTCTCAAAGAGTCCGGCCGGGCGATCGCCACCGCGGGTGTCGGCAGCGTGATCGGCGAGCTCGCGGTGATATCCGAGGCACCGCGGTCGGCGACGCTGCGCGCGCGCGACGGCGTCGACACGCTCGTGCTGCGCGGCGCGCATCTGCGCGAGCTGCTTCGCGAGCTTCCCGACATGAGCGAACGCATGATGACGATTCTTGCCGCCAAGCTCGCGGCCGACCGGCCGGGACCGTAGCCATGCGCGTCGGCATCGTGTGCCATCACGGATTCGGCGGCAGCGTGCGAACGGCCGTGCATCTGGCGTGCGCGCTCGCCCGGCGTGGCCACGGCGTGGACCTGCTGTCGCGGCGGGTGCCGCTGGGCTCGGCGCGGCTCGGTCCCGGCGTGACCGTCCATGCGCTGGCGGTCACCGGGGGACCGAGCGCGATCCTTCAAACCGAGTGGCCCGCTCGGGAGCTGAGCGACTTCGAGGCGATGATCGCCGGCGCGGACGCTCGCGGAACGGACGTGATCCACTTTCACTACGGGCTGCCGTTCGCCGAGATCGTGTCGTCGCTGCGGCCGTCGCTGCGCGCCGCGCTCGTCGGAACCTTCCACGGAACCGACGTCGAGACCGCCGAGCGGGACGCGTCGGTGGCGCGGCGCCTGCGCGCGGCGGCGCGCGATCTCGACGCGGTCACGACCGTGTCCCGGGCCTACGCCGCGCGCGTCCGCCGCGTCCTCGGCGTCGATCCGATCGTGATCCCGAACTTCGTCGATCTCGACGTCTTCCGTCCCGCCTTGCAGCGAACGCGGACGCGGCCCGTCATCGTGCACGTGTCGAACTTCCGGCCCGTCAAGGATCCCGAGTCGCTCGTGCGCGTGGGCGCTCGTGCCATGGCGGCCGTCGATGCCGAGCTGTGGCTGGTCGGGGACGGCCCTGGGCTCGCAACTGTGCGAACCGAGCTGGCTCGGCGCGGCCTGCGAGACCGGGTGCGCGCTTTCGGCCTGCAGGCCGATGTCGCGCCGCTGCTCGAGCGCAGCGACGTGATGTTGCTCACCAGCCGGGCCGAAAGCTTCTCGATCGCCGCGCTCGAAGCCGCCGCGGCCGGGCTTGCGGTCGTGGCCCCTCGCGTCGGTGGTATCGACGAGGTCGTTCGCGACGGTGCGACCGGGATCCTCTACGAGCCGCGCGACGAGACGGCCGCCGTTGCCGCGCTCACGATGCTTCTGTCGGACGAGCCTGTTCGCGCGCGAATGGGCCGCGCGGCGCGAGCGCGTGCGGCCGCGTTCCGGGTCGATGCGATCGTGCCGCGATACCTGAACCTATATCGCGCGGTGCTCAGCGCCGGCGTCCTGCGTGAGGCCGCGAGATGACGACGGTCTCGCTCCCACCGTCGGTCCACGCCGACCTCACCTCGTTCTGCGCCGCGCTCCGGCCACCCGCCGCCGGCGGTCCGGTCCGCGTGTACTGCGGCCATCAGATTCAGGCCGACTACCCGGCATCGGTCGTCGCCAAGCTCGCGGCGCTGGCAGGCCTTGCCGAGGCGGGTCCGGTGGCGCTGTGGCTCGACACCGACCGGGCGGGCTCGCAGCGCGCGATGACCACGATCACGCTGCCCGACGGAACGCGCATCCCGTGGGTGCCGCATCGCGTGCGCGACGCCGAATCGCGCTTCATCCCGCTCGGCATCGACCGGGTCGCCGGGATCGCTGATGCGCTCCGCGAGTGGGCTCGCGTCCAGGCACCCGGCGCGCGTTCTCGCCTCGACGCGCTGGTCGCGGCCGCGGCGAGCGCGCCGCAGACGCTGTCGTCGGCGCTGCGCGCCTGGTCGATGCATCTGGTCCGTGCCGGGCTCGGGCTCGCGGCCGGCGACGTGATGGTGTCGGATCTGCTCGACCGGCCGGCGGTGCGCGCGCGTGTGCAAGATCTCGTCGATTCGATCGAGGACGTCGTTGCCGTGTTCAACGAGACCGTCGAATCGCTCGTGGCCGGCGGATTGGACCCGGCGGTGCGGCCGGTCGCGCCGGACTATCTGCCGCTGCACTATTCGTGTCCGGTGGACGGCAGCCGCCGGCGGCTGAGCCGCCGCGGGCGAGATGCGGAGGCCGAGTGCGGCTGCGGCGCCGTGTACCGGTTCTCGCTCGGCGACCTTGACGCGCTGTTCGCCACGCGCCGATGGAGCACCGACGTCACGCTGCCGCTGGCGATCGAGCCGCTCTACTCGGGCGTGGTTGCGGGCAAGACGTCCTGGCGATACGGCCTGGTGCTGGGGGCGGTCGGCCGGCGGGTTTGGCAAAGCGAGCCGCTGCCGTCGTTCCTGCCGCCGGCGCTGACCGGCGACGGTGACGCGGCGGGTGAGACGACCTTGCTTTTGCGGTACCTGGGTGATCGATGAACGCATTCGACATCGTTGCGTTCGGCGCGCATCCCGACGACGCCGAGATCGGGTGCGGCGCGACGCTGGTCATGGCCGCAGCCGCCGGCCGCCGCGTCGCGATCGTGGATCTGACCGCGGGGGAGCAGGCGACGCGCGGCTCGGTCGAGGAACGCGAGAAGGAGCGCCGGCGCGCGGCCGAGACGCTCGGCATCGACACGCGGCCGTGCCTTTGCCTGCCGGACGCCGCGCTCGGCTCCGACCCCGTCCATCGGGACCGGATCGTTGAGATCATGCGCGACCTGCGGCCGCGCATCGTGCTCGCCCCGATGGCGCCGGACCGTCATCCCGATCATGCCGCCGCCGGCCGGCTCGTCGCCGAAGCGTCGTATCTGTCGGGGCTTTCCACCGGCTCGCCGCCGCAGCGCCCGGCGCGCGTCTATCACTACATGATCCATCATCCGATCACGCCGTCGTTCGTGGTGGACGCCGCGCCCGGATGGGCGCAGAAGATGGCCGCCCTGCGTTGCCACGAATCGCAGTTCGACGATCGCGAGCCTCGGACCGCGATCTCGGGGGGCTCGTTCCTCGAGGTGATCGACGCGCGCGGCGTGTACTTCGGCTCGCTCATCGGAGCCGCGCGGGGCGAGCCGTTCTGGTCGGCCGGGCCGGTCCCGCAGGCATCCCTGCCGGACATCACGGCCGACGGCTACGGGGCGTATCCGTGAGCCCGCCCGTGCCCGCGCGGCCGCGGCTCGGACGCTTGATCCGTGATCGCGCCGCCGTCGCGTCGTCGGCGACCCGTCAAGTCATGGGGCATCGCTCGCTGCGAAGCCTGGAGGCGTCGCTGCTGGTCAACTGGACCGCCGAGCACGCCTATCTCGTCGCCCTGGGCGTCTACGCCTACTCCGTCGGCGGCGCGCTCGCCGTCGGGCTGCTCGGCCTCGGCCGGCTGCTGCCCGCAGGGCTCGTCGCGTTGATGGCGTCGGCGGCGGCGGACCGCTATCCGCGCGAGGTCGTGCTCCGGCTGGTGTACGCGGTGCGGGCCCTGGCCGCGATCGCGTCGGCGGCCGCGTTCTTCGCCGGTGCCCCGCCCACGCTCGTGCTCGTCCTGGGCGGCTCGGTCACGGTGCTGTCCGCCGCGCTGCGTCCCGCGTACTGGGCCTTGCTGCCGATGCTCGCGACCTCGCCCGAGCAGCTTGCGGCCTCGAACGTGCTCGCGAGCACCAGCGAAGGCGCCGCGTTGCTGGTCGGTCCGCTCATCGGCGGCCTTCTCGTCGCCGGCACCGATCCGGGGACCGTCTTCGTCGCGGCCGGTCAGATGTTCTTGATATCGGTCTTCTTCTCGATGCTGGTCGTGTCCGACGCCCGGCCCGCACCGGTAGAGGAACGCGGACTGTTCGACCGGACCATCGAGGGGATGCGGGCCGTCGCCGCGCATCACGACACGCGCTTCCTGGTTGTGATCGGCGGCGCGCAGACGTTCGTGCGCGGCGCGCTCACCGTGCTCATCGTGATCGCCGCGCTCGATCTGCTCGCCATGGGCGAGGCAGGCGTGGGATATCTCAACGCCGCGTTCGGCATCGGCAACCTCGTGGGTGCCGTCGCCGCGCTCGCATTCGTGGGGCGCCGCCGCCTGGGCGGACCGTTGCTCGGAGGGCTGCTGATGTGGGGCGCGCCGATCCTGCTGATGGGCGTGTTCCCCAGCCCGATCGCGGCGTTCGCGTTGCTACTGATTCCCGGATGGGGAAACGCGGTCTTCGACATCGCCATTCTGACGATGCTTCAGCGAATCACGCCCGACGAGGTGCTCGGCCGCGTGTTCGGCATCCTAGAGACCGCCGTCTTCGTCGCGATGGCCGCCGGATCGATCGCCGCCTCCGGTCTGGTTGCGTGGCTCGGCGTGCGCGGCGCGCTGATCGTGTGCGGCTCGCTGCTTCCCGTGCTCGTGATCGTGACCCGCGCTCGCGTGCGCGCAATCGACGATCGCTCCGAAGTGCCCGAACGCGAGATCGGGCTTCTGCGCCATCTGCCGCTGTTCGCCGGCTTGCCGGCCGTCGCGCTCGAGCACCTTGCGGCAAAGCTGACACCGGTCGCCGTGGGCTCCGGCGACGTCGTATTCCGGCAGGGCGATCCGGGCGACCGGTTCTACGTCGTGGGGGACGGGCAGGTGATCATCACCAAGCAGGCGCGCGACGTCGCCTCGCTCGGGCGCGGCGACTATTTCGGCGAGATCGCGCTGCTGCGGGGCATCCCGCGCACCGCGACCGTGACCGCCTCCACGCCGACCGAGCTGCTCGCGCTCGCGCCGGAGGATTTTCTGGCGGCGGTCAGCCGCTACGCGCAGTGCGCGCGGCGCGCGGACCAGGAGATGGCCCGCCGGCTCGATGACGTCGTGTGAGCCGCGGTCGTATGCTGTCGCGAGCATGGACGCCTCCATCGTGATCGTGGGCGACGAGATCCTCTCGGGTCACGTCCGCGAAGCCAACGCGCATTTCATCGCGACTCGGCTCGCCGCACACGGCCACGCGCTGCGCCGCATCGCGATCGTCCCAGACGAGCCACGCGAGATCGCCGCGAGCGTCGCGCGCGAGGTCGGCGATCCCGCGGTGGACATCGTCTTCGTTTGCGGCGGACTCGGTCCAACGCACGACGACCGGACCATGGAGGGCGTCGCAATCGCGCTCGACGTGGGCCTCGAGTCGTGCGCGCCCATCGCGAAGCGCATCGCCGAGATCGCCGGACACGTGCACGCCGAAGCCTTCGACGGCGACCCGCTCGGCATCGGCGGGCTCGAGAAGATGGCGCTCGCTCCCGCGGGCAGCGTGGCCCTGGAGTGCGCGTCCGGCGTGATCCCGGCCGTGACGACCGAGGCGGGTGACACCCGGCTGTTCATTCTGCCCGGCCCGCCGCGCGAGCTCGGCGCCGTCTTCACCGAATGCGTCGAGCCGACCTATCTGGAAGGGACCGGCACGATCCCGGTTCGCGAGGAGATCCTGCACGAGTTCCCGGAGTCCGCGCTCGCCGTCGTCCTGGCCGAGGTCGAGGCGTCGATCCCCGTCAAAATCGGCTCGTATCCCGGCACCGAGCGGGTGCTCGTGCGTATTGCCGGTGCTGCCGAGCCGGTCGCGGCCGCGGCGAAGCGCATCCGCGAGGCAATCGACACGCTCGCCGCATCCACCGACGGCCAGCGACTGCTGGCGCTGATGCGCCGCCGCCGCGAAGAACGCGCCCGCGAAAGGGGCTAGCGGCAGAGCTGGGGGCT
>DATLFO010000303.1:0-5234 GCA_035541035.1 Actinomycetota bacterium | reverse complement strand
GCGCTGCCGGGCTTCACGCCTGGCGGAAGCGACTTGATGCCGCCGGGGCCGTTCGGCAGCGAGCCGGGGCCACTCCCCGGCGATGTGGTCGGGATGACGGTCGGGACACCCGCATCGAAGCCGGGATCGCTCGGGATCTCGCCGGTTCCCTCGGAGCCGGGGGCCGCGGCGGGCTGCGACGTCTGCGCGGCGTCGCGTACGGCGACGAGCACGTTGACCAGAAGTACGACGGCGATGAAGGCGCCGAGGCCGCGCCACTGATGGTTCAGCGTGGCCTTGATCCGCTCGCCCGAGATGCGCTTCACCGGCCCATCCTCCCTCTGTGCTGCGTCTCCGCAGTATATGAGAGATAAATGCGAGACGAGATCGCCACTCGCCGGGCGATCTCGTCCCGTTTCACGACAGTTTGTCGCCTACTTCTTCGTCTCGATTCGTGAGTTCGCGACGTTCAGGCACGCGAGGTAGTTGTATCCGTTCGCCCAGGTTTGGACGGCCTGAGGTGTCAGCGCCGGCGGATGATCCGCGTCGGGAGAAAAGACGTTGGCGTGGAAGTCGGCGTCGGGAACGCCGGCGATGCCGAGATCGGCCTCACCTTGGACGTAGCCACCCTGGCCGGGGTTCATCTGTCCGGTCGGCGACGGGCCGCGATAGCCTTGTCCGCCGACGACCTCAACGTAGGCGTTGTCGTTGCGCACGACGTAGTGGCCGCCGTGCTGGTGCACGAAGACGACGCCGCCGTTGATGTCCGCGCTTCCGGTGTGATGGTGGCTGTCGCCGGTTCCGTGTCCGGGACGTGACCACGTGTCGCAGCGGTTGCCGGTGTCGGGGGTGGTGTCACGGTGGGCGAATGCTCCCTGGGCGCCGCTCAGCGCGATCGATGCGGCGACCGCCGCGAGTGCGAGCTTCTTGATCATCGTGTGCCTCCCCTTTCGCGGACGGGCCGGTGATACACCGGTTCGCCGCGAGCAAGCCGGACTCCTGCCGTTTCGCTGCGCGAAACACCGCTACGAGATCGAACGTACCATGATGTCCGATTCGATGTCTGAGTCGCGTCGCCCCGCAGCGCTTGCCGGCCGCGCTACTGGTCGTGCTTGGGTGCGCGGGACAGCGTCCGCCGGGCCGACCGGACGATGGCCTCGTCGATCATGTGGCCGCGGTCGTCGGTGGTAACGCCGCCGCCCGCCGACTCGAACTGCTGGAGCAGCCGCTGCGCGGCGGCGATCTCGTCGGCGGTCGGCGTGAAGACCTCGTTGATCACCGGCACCTGCGCGGGATGGATCGCGGCTCGCGCACCGAAGCCCATGCGTTTGAGCGCGACGGTCGAGGCGCGGAGCGCGACGAGGTCGGTGAAGTCGGCCGTGACCGGCGCGACAGGCGCTTCGATCCCCGCCGCGGCCGAGGCAAGCACGATCATGGTCCGCACCGCCTGCCACTCGTGATGATCGGGGGACGGATCGATGCCGAGATCGGCGCCGAGGTCGGCCTCGCCGAGGGCGAGGCGAACCACCGACGGGTGCCGGGCGATCTCGCGCGCGTCGATTACGCCGTCGGCGGTCTCGATCAGCGCGATGACCGGAAGGTCCACGTCCACGCGCTCGATGTCGGCGACGCAGGCGACCTTGGGCACCGAGATCCCGTCGGGCCGCAGCGGCGCGATCGCGTGCGCGTCGGCTTCGTCGTTGATACGCACCCAGATGCTCGCGCCGCGGCGTGCGTCGCTGCGAAGGAACTCGATCACACTCTCGCGCGCCTCGAGCTTGCGGCCGGGCGGCACGGCATCCTCGAGATCGGCCATGATCACGTCGGCGCCGCGCGAGGCCGCCTTCGCGAGCATCTCGGGCTTGTCGCCGGGCACGTACAGGCAGGACCTCATGCGAGCGGCATCCCGTCTTTGAGCAGCCGGTGCGCGATGACCAGGCGCAGGATGTCGTTGGTACCCTCGCCGATCGCCATCAGTGGCGCGTCGCGATAGAGCCGCTCGATGTCGAGCTCGGTCGAGTAGCCGTAGCCGCCGTGGATGCGCATCGACTCGAGCGACGCCTTGATCGCGACCTCGGATGCGAACAGCTTCGCCATGCCCGCCTCGGCATCGGCGCGCTTGCCCGCGTCCAGGCGCGAAGCCGCCCACCAGGTGAGCAGCCGCGCGGCGGTGGTCTCGGTGCCCATGTCGGCGAGCTTGAGCTGGATGGCTTGGAAGTCGCTGATCGGATTGCCGAACGCATGACGCTGCTGCGAGTACTCGAGTGCGGCCTCGAGCGCGGCGGTCGCGATGCCGACCGCGCGCGCGGCGATGTTGATGCGGCCGGCTTCCAGGCCCGACAGCGCCTGCTTGAGCCCGACCCCTTCGACGCCGCCGAGCAGATCGTGTTCCGGGACTCGCACGTCGTCGAAGACGACCTCGCAGGATTCGGTTCCCTTGTAGCCGAGCTTTCCGATGTCGCGGCTCACGCTCACGCCCGGCGAGGACATGTCCACCACCAGCATGCTCATGCCCGTGTGCCGCGGCTGCGCGTCGGGGTCGGTCTTGACCAGAACCGGAAGGATGCCGGCGTGCCGCGCGTTGGTGATCCAGGTCTTGGTGCCGCGCACGACGTAGGAATCGCCGTCGCGCATCGCGCGAGTCGCGATGCCCTGCAGGTCTGATCCCGCACCCGGCTCGGTCAGGCCGATGCCGGTGCGAAGCTCGCCGGTCGCCAGCCTCGGCAACCAGCGGTGCTTCTGCTCGTCGGTGCCGTGGGCGGCGATCATGCGGCACGACAGCGAATGCGAGCCGATCGTACCGGCGACGCCCATCCAGCCTTTCGAGATCTCCTCGAACACGATCGCCATCGAGACCATGTCGAGCGCCATGCCGCCGAACTCCTCGGGCACGGTCACCCCGAACAGGCCCATCTCCTTCATCTTGTCCACGATCTCGGTGGGGTAGCGGCCGGCGTGCTCCCATTCGCGGGCGACGGGCTTGATGTGATCGCCGACGAAGTCGCGGATCACCTTGCGGAACATCGTCTGTTCTTCGCTGAGCTCGAAATCCATGGTCGAAGGCTCCGTCGGCCGGTGCGGGCGCGGCCAGCGTACCACCGGGGTTTTCGCCGGCAGGAACGCCCGACGCGGGACAATATGCGTAACCCTTCCCGGTGCCGGTTCGTTTCGAGATGTATGAGATCGAAGGGCGTTCGCTTTCTCGCGGCCGGTGCGGCCGTGGCCGCGCTGGCCGCCGCTCCCGCCCGTGCGGGAGAGGACGCGACCGTCTGGCACGAGCTGCGCTCGGCGAGGGCCATCGCCTCGTGGGGTGCGGTGTCGCTCGATGTCGCCGCCTACGCCGGGGACGGGGTGCACATCGTGCAGGGGACGCCGGAGGCGGTTTCGTTCGCCACGGTCTGCGTAAAGGTGCGGGATCGCGCGCGCCGCCGCTTCGAGCACGGGTGCGGATCGGTGCCGCTGACCTTCGACGCGATCACGGGCACCGCGTCGATCCGCGGCAGCGTCCCGACCAACGTGCTCGTGCTGAACCAGTACAAGATCCTCGCGCTGTCTTCGATCACGGTCAGGGCCGAGCTCGGCGGCGCCGAGGCCTGGCGGCCCGGTCCGGTCTTCGTCCCCGCGCTGTCGGACGGACGGCTGATGGCGCCGGTGTCGGGTGTGTGGCGCCCGGCGAGGGCCACGATCTCGTTCCGCTCCGCGGTGCTCGGGGCCTACTTCTCGCGGACCACGGCCCAAAGCTCGATCGGCCGCAGCGCCGCCGTCGTCGCCGGCTGATCAGGTCCGGCTCGCGGCCGCGAACTGCAGCAGCTTTCGTCCGTCCGGCAGATCCTCCCACACCGCTTCGACCGGCTGATCGCAGCGCACCTCGCCCTGGCCGGCGAGATTGGCCATGACGACGGGCCCTTCCTCGAGGCGGACCAGCAGCACGACGTAGGGCGCGGTGAAGGCGTCGCTCGGCGCGCGATGCACGGTCGTATGCGAGTACACGGTGCCGCGCCCGCTCGCCTCGGCCCACGACAGCTCCGTCCCGTGACAGGCGGTGCACGAGGACCGGGGATACAGCTGCGCGTGTCCGCACCCCTCGCAACGCTGAACGAGCAGGCGTTCCTCGCGCGTCGCGTCCCACCACGGCTGCGTGACGTTGTCGGGCGGCGCGACCGGCTTGGTCATCGCGCCGCTCCCAGGATCACGGTCGCGTGGGTGCTCAAGATTCCGCCGGTGCCGTGGCAGATCGCGACCTCGGCACCGGGCACCTGTCGCTCGCCGCACTCGCCGCGGAGCTGGCGCACCGCCTCGACGAGCAGCAGCACGCCGTACATGCCGGGGTGACAGTAGGACAGGCCGCCGCCGTTGGTGTTGAGCGCACGCTCGCCGCCCGGCGCGATGCGGCCCTTCTCGACGAACGCTCCCGCCTCGCCGCGCGCGCAGAAGCCCAGCGCCTCGAGCGTGAGCAGCACCGTGATCGTGAACGAGTCGTAGACCTGCGCGACGTCGACGTCGGCGGGCGCCAGGCCCGCCATCTCGTAGGCGCGTGCCGCGCTGATCGTCGCGCCGGTCGAGGTCAGGTCGGGCATCTGCGTGATGCCGACGTGCGTGGTCGTCTCGCCGTGGCCGAGCACCGTCACCGGCCTGGTGCGAAGATCGCGGGCACGCTCGGCGGTGGTCATCACCACCGCGCCGCCGCCGTCGACGACCAGGCAGCAGTCGAGCGCGTGCAGCGGCGAGGAGATCGTCGGCGAGGCGAGCACCGCGTCCACGGTCAGCGGACCGTCTCCGTGGCGATACGCCTTCGGGTTCTTCAGCGCCCAGGCCCGGGCCGCGACCGCAACCTCGGCGAGCTGCTCGGAGGTCGTGCCGAACTCGTGCATGTACCGCTGCGCGGCGAGCGCGTACATCGAGATCGGGTTGAGCGGCCCGTAGGGCTCCTCGAACTGCGCGTAGGGGATGTGCGGATCGATGACCCCGCCCAGCGTTCTCGTCCTGGCCGAGCGCTGATTGCTGCCGTAGGAGATCACCGCGACCTCGCAGCGGCCGGTCCGGATCGCCTCGGCCGCGTGCGCGGCGAAGATCTCGAAGGACGAGCCGCCGGCCATCGTCGAGTCCGTCCACGTCGGATAGATGCCCAGATACTCGGCGACCTGCGAGGCGCTGAAGCGCGACACGCCGGTGGTCAGCAGCCCGTCGACGTCCTCGAGCGTCAGTCCGCAATCGTCGAGCGCTCGTGTGATCGCCTGGGTCTGAAGGTCCAGGAT
>DATLFO010000302.1:0-7387 GCA_035541035.1 Actinomycetota bacterium | reverse complement strand
ATGCGGCGCGCCCCGACCGCGGTGAGCGCGAGCGCCAGCGCCGAGCCGCTCGCCAGCAGCGCAACCTCACCGGCCGAGCCCAGGCCGGCGAGCATCGCCAGCGCGTCCACGAGCGGGGAGCGCGAAGCGACGAAGATCCATCCATAGGCGGCCGCGCCGGCGACGAGCGCGCCGGCGGCGCCGCCGAGCAGTGGCATCCGGCGCAGCAGCCCGAGCTGGGCGCGACGCACGACTGCGATGCCGAGCAGCGTGGCGAACGCGATCCACCACGCTGCGGCCGCGAGCAGCCCTTCGGCCAGGTCGGCTCCGGTCGCACGGAAGGCAACCTCGATCTCGAGTGGATCGGCCAGGCTCCACGCGTAGCCCTTCGCGTCGCAGCCGCTCGCGCGGGCCGGACGGTCGCCGGTCAGCACCTGGATCCGGTCGGTCACGTTCGGGGTGCACACGACCAGGAACGCCTCGCCGAAGCCCGCCTCGCTCGCGATCGAGGACAGCGCGCCGGCATCGAAGCGAAGGATGCGCGCGCCGCCGGGGCCGCGCGTGGTCAGCGGACCCGTCAGATTCAGCGCGAAGCAATCCGAAGACGGCGAGGCGTTGACGCCGGTCAGCGGCAAGCCGAATGCGGCCGCGACCGTGTCGGCGAACGTCTCCACGCCCTCGCCGAACGGCTGGTCCTGGCAGACGGTCACGGCGTCGCCGCGCATCGCCTTCAGCTCGACCGCGACCACGAGCCTGCCGCCGGCGTCGATCGACGATGCGGGTGCGGGTGCGGCAATGCCACCGACGACGGCGGCGAGCATGGCCGCGACGACGGCCGGGCGGAATCGGCTTCTCATCGGGGGCCGAGTCTAGTGCGTGCCCGGCTGCCGGGGCGCGATGAGCCGTCGCGCCTAGAATCGACGCACGATGCTGTATCTCGCCGGGATCGCGCTGGGCCTGCTCGCAGGCTTCGCGATGCGCGGCAGGCTGCGATGGCTCGCGGCGAGCGTTCGCTTCCCCTGGGTGTGGCTGCTCTACGTCGCGGTCCTGGCGCAGGTGGGCGCGGGATTCGTCTCGGCGTCATGGCTGACGCGCGACGTGAAGTTCTGGATCGTGATCGGCTCCTACGGCTTGCTCATCGTGTGGCTGGGCGTGGTCGCGGCCGCGCATCGCGCCTGGCTGCGCGTGGCGTTTCTGATCGTGGGGGCGGGCACCGCGTTGAACCTGGTGGCGATCGCGCCGAACCGCGGCATCCCCGTCTCGCGCGCGGCGCTGCGGGCCGCGAACGCCCCGATCCCGTCGGGCGAGGAAAACCGGTTCGCCCTCAAGCACGTCTTCGCGAGCGACACAACGGTGCTGAACTGGCTCGGCGACGTGATCCCCGTGCGGCCGATCCGCGACGTCATCAGCATCGGCGACATCGTGATCGGCCTCGGCATCGCCTGGGTGATCGCGGCGGGGATGCGAGCACGGCCGCGGGAGGACTCGCCGGCGGGCGACGAGGCGTCCGGTCAGGGCGCCGGCGTGATGCCGCCCGCCCCCGGCATGGCCGACATTCTGAACCTTCGAAGCCGCCGGCTCGCCCCCGGCATGGCCGAGCTTTTAGGGCTTCGCAGCGGCCGGCTCGCCCCCGACACGACCGTGGCCGACTTCCTCGGCAGATTTGCGCGCGACTACGCGGTCGGACACGCTTACGACCCGATGAGCGAGCAAAGCCGTCACCCCAGCGAATCGCGCGTGTCGCTGTCGCAGGCGATGAGCATCACCGACGCCAATCTGGCGGGCAACGTCCATGGCGGCGTGATCATGAAGCTCGTGGACACCGCCGCGGGCCTGTCGGCCATCAAGCATGCGCATGGGCGCGTCGTGACCGTGTCGATGGACGAGATGAGCTTCATCGAGCCGGTGTTCCTCACCGACGTGGTCACGCTCACCGCGCAGGTCAACGACGTCGGCCGCACGTCGATGGAAGTTGGCGTTCGCGTCGAGGCCGAGAACACCGTCACCGGCGAGCGCCGTCACGTGTCGAGCGCGTATCTGGTCTTCGTCGCGCTCGACGAGGAAGGAAAACCGCGTCCCGTGCCGCGCCTAGATCCCGAGACCGACGAGGAGCGCCGCCGTCAAGACGAGGCCAAGATCCGCCGACGCCATCGCATCGCGAGCAAGGAGGCGGTGCTGGCGCGCCGCCAGGCGCAGGAACGCGGCGAGACCCCGCCTCCGCCGCCGGACCCCGCCTCCGCCCCCGGCGGCATCGTTCCGCCCGGCGACATCGTTCCGCCCGGCGCTTAGCGTCGCGGCGGCGCCCCACTCGGCGATGCGGCATCGCCGGGCTCGACGGTCAACCCGTGGTCGCCGTCCATGATCTCGGCCAGGCCGCCGGTGCGCGAGGCGACGACGGGCACGCCGCACGCGAGCGCCTCGACCGCCGCGACGCCGTAGGGCTCGCGAAGCGACGGCACGACGGCGACGTCGGCGGCGCTGAGCCACCACGGGACGTCCTCGGGATCGGCCGGTCCGGTGAAGCGGATCGCGGCCGCGCTGCCCGCACGCTCGGCCTGCGCGCGCCACCGCGCCTGATCACCGCCGCCGACGAGCACCCATTGAAGATCCGGATGCGCAGGCGCCAGCGCCGCGGCCGCATCCACGATCACACCCACGCCTTTGCGCGGAATGAGGTTGCCGACCATGACTGCGAGCTGCCGGCCTTCGGGGATGCCGAGTCGCGTGCGCGCTTCCGGTCGCGGGCGCGGCACGAATGCGTCGGCGTCGTAGCCCATCGAGGCGATCGCGATGCGCTCGGGATCCGCGCCGGCGGCCTGTGCCTCGCCGGCGATCGAGCGGCTGACGGCGAGAAGAAGGTCGACGCGCGCGAGCACCTCGCGCGTCGCGCGGGCCACCCACGCGGGCTTGTTCGGATCTACGTCGCCACCGTGCGCGACGAGAGCGACGGGAGCGCGAGCGGTCCGTCCGGCGGACAGCGCGATCACACCCGACGGAAAGACGAAATGCGCGAGCACCGCCCAAGGATGCGAGCGCTTCGCGACGCGATGCGCGTCGAGGCCGAGGGCCGCGTACTTGCGTGCCGCACCGGCTACCGAGCCTCCGCGCCGGTCCGAGACCGCGAGCGCCACGTCGACGCCGTGAGCCTGCAGCGCGCGCACCTGTCGCTGGACGAACACGCCGAAGTACGGCGCCTTCGGCGACGGGTACATGTTCGACACGACGAGCAGTCGTTCCACGGCTCTTCGATGGCCTCCGGATCGGCGGGCGTGCGGCCGTATGATACGGCCCGAGCGGCAGACCGATGACCGGAACCACCGGCAAGCCCATGACCGAAACCACTCCTTCGCACGTACGGCTGGCGCGGAACACCGCGCTGTCGCTGGTCGCGATCGGTCTGCTGGGTGCGGGCCGGCTCGTCTACAACATCGTGGTGGGCCGCCGCTTCGGCGTGGCTGCGCTCGGCGAGGCGACGCTGGCGATCAACGCCGCGATGTTCGCGACCCTGCTGGTCAGCGGCGGATGGCAGACCTCGACGGCGAAGTACGTCGCTCAGGCGGCCGGTGGGGGGGACCGAGCGCTCGCGGCCGGGATCTACCGGCGAACGCTGCTGCACAACGCCTCGGGCGGGGTGGTGGTTGCCGCGTTGGTCGCCGCCGTGCTCGCCGTCGTTCCTGAGGCCGGGCTCAGGACGCGGGATGCGATCCTGGCCGGTGCGATCGCCTTCGCCTACAACGCCTATCAGCATCTGAAGTCGGCGCATTACGGATTCGGCATGGTGGAGTCGTATCTGCGTCTGGAGGCCCTGTCGTCGGGCGCGATGCTGGCCGCGCTGGCCGTGGTGGCCGTGGCCGCGACGCGAAGCGCGATCCTGTGGCCCGTCGCGGGCGGCTACGCGCTGTTCGCGATCCTGTCCGCGGCGCGGCTGCGCGGGGGAGGAGCCGCGAAACCGGTCCCTGCGCCGCTGTGGCGCGAGATCCGGGGCTTCACGGCACTGGCCATCGCGGGGACCGTCGCCAGCGCGGGCTTTTTGAACTTGTCGCCCGTCTTCGTCGGACGCTACGACTCGCCGCGAATGCTGGGCGTGTTCTCGGCGGCGCTCGCCCTGGTAATCCCCGTCTACTTCGTTCCGCGCGCGCTCTCGCTCGCGCTCTTCCCCTCGATCGCCTACCGCTACGGCGAGGAGCGGCTCGACAGCGTGCGCCGGCAACTGCACGAGACGGGCCGCGCGCTGTGGATCCTGCTGCTCGCGCCGGTCGCGGCCGCCGCGGTCACGGCACCGGTGATCCTGCGATGGCTCTTCGGGGCCGGTTTCGACGACGGCGCGCTCATTCTGACGATCATGATGGGCGCGACCTATTTGTCGGTCGTGCAGATCCCGTACGTGACGACGCTGTCGGGAACCGACCGCCGCTACTACAAGGTTCCGGTGCTCGCGAGCATCGCCGGCTTCGGCGTCGGCGTGGGAGTGTGGGTGACGCTGGGCGCCCGGGACGGCGCGACCGGTGTCGCGTGGGGCTATCTGATCGGATCGGTGCCGCAAGCGGCCATCCCGATCGCGTTCGCGGTGCGCACCTTTGGCGTGCGGATCGCATCGGTGGTGGTCAGGGCCGCGATGCTGTGGGTGATCGTTGCGGCGATCGTGTGGCAGGTCCGCATCGACGAGACGGGCTCGGCGATGATCGCCGTGCTGGGCGTCCTGGCGGTGTACGCGGTGCTATTCGGCCGTGATCTCGGCGTGCTCGCGGCCTCGCTCGTCGCCCGGCGGCGCGCCGGTCGCGGCGACGCCGGCTAAGACGCCGCCCATCACCCAGAAGTAGGTCGCGACCGTGGGGACCAGCAGCAGCGTATTGGTCATGTTCTGGACGAGGAATCCCGCGCAGCCGCCGAGGGCGCCGGCGACGAGCGCGGCGTCGGGCGTTCCTCGCGCCGAACGGCTTGCGCGCCAGCCCAGCACCAGGATGCCGCCGGCGAGCACGAGCACAGCGCCTGCCTGAACGACGCCTCCTTCCGCCGCGATCGCGATGAAGCCGTTGTGCGCGGTCGAGGTCGGCTCGCCGTAGGGCGTGTCGAGATACTTGCGATCCGAAAGCTGCACCTCGCGGTAGTTGCCGAAGCCAACACCCATCAGCGGATGATCCTTGAAGATCGCCACGCCCGACCACCACAGGGCGCGCCGGTCGTTGGCGGAGTCGGTGAGGCGGCGCTTGACCTGCGGGATGGCCAGCGATGCGGTGCCGAGCACCAGGCCCGCGATCACCACCACCGGGAGCGCGCGGCGCGGTGCGGCGAGCAGCAGCGTCACCAACAGGGCGATCGCGACGGCGATGAGCGATGCGCGCGTGAAGGTGAGCACGAGTGCAGCCGCGAGCGCGACGGTGCCGGCCCCCCAGCGAAGCCGTCCCGCGCGTTGCCGCTTGGCGAGCGTGAGCGCCGCGGCGACGGGAAGGGTGGTCACGAGGAAGGCGGCGAGGAAGTTCGAGGACTGGCCGAGCGTTCCGGTGGCGCGGCAGCGGATGCGTTGCTCGCCGACGTTCGTGCCGGCGCCCTGCTCGACGCCGAGCGCGCGTCGCGCGTCCCAGACGCTCTCGTTCTCGGGCCGCGAGACGGCGCCGAGGTGAATCTCGCCGCAGACCGTGTAGGCGGCGATCGAGAACGCGGCCTCGATGATCGCGACGGCGGCGATGGGGATCAGGATCGCGCGCACGCCGAGACGGCCCGCGATCGCCGCGGCCGTTGTGGTGAAGACGAACCAGAAGACGGGACGTCCCACGCCCGGTCCGGCGAGGCGCGCGATCTCCCCGAGGCTTTGGCCGTTGACGACGGCGGAAGCGGCCGCCGCCACGAGCCAGATCGCGAACGCGGACTCCATCCAGCGCGGCAGCCGTGGGAAGCCCCAGCGTGCCAGCAGCACGACGCCGGCGATCGCGGCGGCCGATGGAAGCAGGTCGTCGACTGAGAGCCCGAAGCCAAGCGGATAGCGCGGCAGCAGCACCGTCGCGGCGGCGAGCCATGCGAAACGCAAGGGGAGGGCGGCGCGCGAAAGCGCCGCGATGGCGAGCCAGATAAAGGGGACCAGCAGCAGCGTCCATTGACGCAGCAGCATCGCGCCGGCGATCGCCGCGAGCGCGAGGCCGGCTCCCACGAGAGGTTCGGGGGAGGCGAGGCGTGCGGGCCGGGTGGCCATCGGCGCCGATGATATCCTCGCGCCGTGTCCGCGTCCCGCCGCACCATTCTGCTGGTCGCGACGGCCGCCATGTTGCTCGCCGTCTTCGCGGTCCTGCCGGCTCCCGAGCTGATTTTTCGCCGTTCGCCGATCGTGTCCGATCGCATCGCGGGAGACGTCCGCCGCATCGCGATGACGGTCGAGCCCGATGGTGCGATGCACGCGGCGCTCGAGGTGTGGACCGACTCGGACTGGGACATCGAGTACTGGTCGAGCATCACGAACCTGACGCCGGTCGCCCGCATCGTCACGCTGGACCTGATCGAGCAGCGCGACGCCTCGATCGCGATGGCCGGTGACCGGCTCGCGCTCGCATGGATCGATGTTGATGCGAAGGCGAAGCGCTACGCGCTGCAGGTGGCCACCAAGCGCCGGATCGACCGCAGCTGGGCGAAGCCGGTCGTGGTGGCGCAGGGGAATCGTCCGCTTCGAGAGGCCGCCGTCGCGATCGATGCGGCCGGGCGGATCGTCGTCGCATACGTCGATGGTCCGGACCTTCGGATCGCGTCCGTGGATTCGGGCAGCGCGACGCCGCCGGCGCGGCTGGCGGCCGGGGCGCGGCGGCCTTCGATCGCGCTCGAGCCGGGGACCGGAGACGCCGTCGTCGCCTACGAGGTCCGCGACGGCAGTGTCTCGTCCGTCCGGGCCGGGCCACTCGAGGCGCCGCGGCCGAAAGGGGCGGCATCGCCGCTGGCGCGAACGGGCCGCGCGCCGTTCGTCGCGGCGGCGGGAGCGACGGTCGCGGTCGCGTGGGCCGAGCGGGATGCCGTCGTGGTGCGCCGTGGGGGCGAGGCGCAGCAGCGAGTCGCAGCGCCGGGTCTGGGCGATCAGCGTCCGTCCATCGCGTTCACCAGAGGCGGGCCGGTCGCCGCCTGGGCCGCACGCGGACGAGTTGTCCTGCTCGGCGCCGACGGTATTGTCCGCGACCTCACGCCCGTTCGCGGCTGCTGTCCGTCGGTCTCGGCCACGGGCTCCGGAATGTGGGTGGCCTGGCTCGAGTCCCGGCCCGGCAACGCCATCCATCGCCTCGCGCGCCTCCGATACGAGGGGGAGCCCGGCCGCTTCACCACCGGCGACCGCATCTTCGTCACCGAGCTTCCCGGCTAACCCACCCCACCTGCCGCCTCCCACCGGACCGCACCGCGAACGTTCAACCTCCGCGGCCGCCTGTCATCCGCGCGC
>DATLFO010000301.1:0-2016 GCA_035541035.1 Actinomycetota bacterium | reverse complement strand
GTCGTGTAGAGCCGGCCGCCTCGTACCGCGACGTCGAAGTTCCAGTCCCAGAAGCCCGGCAGGCCGGCGACCTGCGTCCACTCCAGCGTGCCGTCGAAGCCGAAGCGCATCAGGGCCGAATCCCCGCCGGCCGGGAAGTCGTAGGTGCCGCCGGCGACGTAGATGCCGCGCTCGCCGAGCGCGATCCCGTACCCGCCGCCGCCGACGACCTCGCCGCCGGTCGTTCGGAGCCATTGCTGCGCGAGGTCGCGTCCGAAGCGCGCGACGAACACATCGGTGCTGCGACCGGCCTGCGAGCCGCCGGTGACATAGATCGCGTCGCCGGTGACCTGGATCGCGCGAGCTTCGTCGTTGCTGTCGCCGCCGAAGGAAACGCTCTGCAGCGGCGTCCCGTCGATGCCGAAGCGGCGAATCAGCGCCTGCGAGGTGCCGGTCGCGGGGCCGTGGTATCCCGCCGCGACCACGTCGGCGCCGTCGGCGGCAACGGCGACGTCCCAGAACTCGGACCAGCCGTCGCCCGGGATGTGCGCGGTCCAGCCGACGGCTCCGCCGGCCTCGATCGACGCGATCACCGCGTCGCGATCATCGCGCGTGGGATGCGTGAAGCCGCCGACGACGACACCCGATCCCGTGGTGGCGACGCTTTGGAACAGCGTCGCCACGCCCCAGTCGTAGGTGCGCGCCGACTGAAGACCGCCGTCGGTCGTCAAGTTCAGCACCGCGCCGAGCGTCCGCCCCGACGCGTCCTGATACGACCCGGCGATCCAGATGTCGTCGCCGTCGACCGCCATGTCGTGCGCCTGATCCAGATCGAGACCGCCCCACGCCCGCGACCACACGAGGCGGCCGTCCAGGCCGTAGCGCAACACCATGGCGTCGCCGGCGCCGAATCCTTCGGCCCCGGCGACCCCCGCGACATAGACCGCGTCGCTGGTCGTCTGCACGACGAAGCCGCGGTTATCCGCCAGGCGTGGCGCCGCGAAGGCAGCTCGCCACTCGGGAAGCGCCCACTCGTAATCCGGTCCGGCCGCAGGGGCAGGCCGCGGAGCGATGACGGTGATCGCGGAGGCGACCATGGCAAGCACGAGCGTGATGCGGCGCACGAGTCCTCCTTCGGTGATGGCTGCAACGTCCGATTGCTCGTACTTCTGCGTACGAACCGGCAATCCCTCTCTCGGGGAACTGCTCCGTCGCCCAACCGGCCCCGGCGGCCCACGATCGGGAGCGACAGGATCCAGCCCGCAGGAATGCCGTGCCGATTTGCTGTTCCCGGCCGGGACGGTCGAGTCTGTCGGCCATGATCAACGCACCGATGCCGTGGCTCGAGCCCGTTCGCGGCGGCTATCCCGACCCCCGCGTCTTCGGTCTGCCGGGGCTCGGGCAGAGCGAGATGTTTCTGAAGAACGGCGGGCCCCGGCCGCCGATGTCACACCTGACCGGTCTGATGTTCCGGGAAGCCGGTGACGGCAGGGCCGTGTTCACGCTTCCGGCAACGGACTGGTTCTTGTCCTCGCAGGATCAGATCTCGGCCGGAGCGATCACCATGCTGGCGGACGCTGCGGTGGCGGCGGCGATCTTCCACACGCTGCCGTCTGCGACACCGATGACGACGTGGGATCTGACGATGACGTTCCTGCGTCCTTGCCCGGCCGGCGGCGAGCTTCGTGCGACCGGAAAGCTGCTTCGCTCGGACCGGCCCCTGTCGCTGGCCGAAGTCTGGGTCGAGGACGATCAGGGACAGCAGGTCGCGCACGGAACGTCCAGCTGCTTCATCCTGCCCTCGATCGACGGCGTGCCGGAACCCGAGGACCTGTCGATCTTCGGGTACGACGCGCCGGTCTACGACACGCCCGATCCGTACCTGCGGCCCGCGCCGGGCGAGGTGATTCCGTGGGATCGATGGCGAGCGCTCAGCGGCATCGAGATCCTTCAGGGTCAGATCGCCGGGGATCTGCCCGCTCCGCCGATCCACTATCTGACGGGGATGACGCTGACCGAGGCGGCCGAAGGCAGCGC
>DATLFO010000300.1:0-12550 GCA_035541035.1 Actinomycetota bacterium | reverse complement strand
GCGACGAGGCCGCGAAGACCGTCAGCGTCGCGTCGGCTCCGCCCGCGCATCCGCTCAGCACCGCGCCCAGGGTCAGCGCGAGCGCAGCGAGGCGCTTCATGGCTCGGCGCGGCCGCGCGGCAGGCCGATCGTGACGTTGGTCGCCTTGACCGAGGCGGTCGCGAGCATGCCGGGCTCGAGGCCGAGATCGTCGGCCGCCTCCCGCGTCATCAGCGACACGATCCGGGCCGTGCCGGTGTGGATCTCGACCGAGGCGGCCGCCTTGTCCCGCACGACGGCGGTCACGATCCCGGTGAAGCGGTTGCGGGCCGACGACGGCGGTCCTTCGGCCTCGTCTATGTGCGCCTCGGCGCGCAGGAACGCGGCCAGGTCCTTGCCGTCCACCACGCGCTGGCCGCCGCTCGTGCGCCGGGTCTTGAGCGCCCCGCCATCCGCCCAACGCCGCGCGGTGTCGGGGCTCACGCCCAGCAGCGCGGCAACCTCTCCCATGCGGTAAACCGGCATAAGCCGGAGATTACCGAATAGAAATTGGTATGTGCAAGAAATATCCTGTCGATCTCGTGCCCGAGCGCCTGCGGCCGCGTTTTGCGTCCGTCGCGGTTTGCGAACAGGATTGGAGCCACACACGCGTCGAGGGAGAGCACAACCATGAAGATCACGGTCGTAGGGGCGGGCAAGTACGGATCCACGACGGTCCAGCGGCTCGCCGAGAAGGGCATCGCCGACGAGATCGTCATGACCGACATCGTCGAGGGCCTGCCGCAGGGCTTGGCGCTGGACATGATGCAATCGCGATCGATCGAAGGGTTCGAGACTCGCATCACCGGCACCAACACCTACGACGAGACCGCCGGCTCGGACGTGTGCGTGGTCACCGCCGGCTTGCCGCGCAAGCCCGGCATGAGCCGCATGGACTTGCTCGACGTCAACGCCAAGATCATCCGCGGCGTCGCCGGTCAGTTCTGCCCCAACTCGCCGAACGCGGTCGTGATCGTGGTCACCAACCCGCTCGACGAGATGACCTTCTTGTTCCGCGAGGCTTCGGGTTTCCCGGCCGAGCGGGTGATCGGTCAGGCCGGCATGCTCGACACCGCGCGCTTCAAGCACTTCGTCGCCGAAGAGCTCGGTACGTCCCCGAACGCGGTCGAGGCGATGACGCTCGGCTCACACGGCGAGACGATGGTTCCGGTCCCGTCGCAGGTGACGGTCAACGGAAAGCCGCTGACCGAGGTCGCCGACGCGGCCACCGTCGAGCGGCTCGTGCAGCGCACCCGCGACGGTGGCGCCGAGATCGTGGCGCTGCTCAAGACCGGCTCCGCGTACTACGCGCCCTCGAGCGCCGCGGCCGCGATGGTCGAGGCGGTCGTGCGCGACTCGAACGCGCAGATGCCGGTGTGCGCGTGGCTGACCGGGCAGTACGGGATCGAGGGCGTGTACCTGGGCGTGCCCGCCAAGCTCGGCACGGGCGGCGTGACCGAGATCGTCGACGTCGGCCTGGCCGACGACGAGCTCGCCGCGCTCCGCGACGCCGCCGAGGCCGTGCGCGCCAAGTGCGCGGACCTCGCGAACCTCGCCAAGTAAGCGGCCCTGTTGAAGCGCCTTTCCGCTGCGATCGCGCTGGCGCTCGCCCTCGTCGCGTGCCGCGGCGAGCCCCAGCCCGCCGGCCCGGTTCCCGACGTGCTGATCGTGGTCAACGCTGCGCTCGGCACCGACGCGGGACGGCAGATCGAGCGCGGCGCGCAGCTGGCCGTGGATCAGTTAAACGATACCGGGGGCGTGCGAGCCGGCGCGCGGACGCACCGGCTCACGCTCACGACAATGGATACCAAGGGCTCGGCGCTGACCGCCGCGGATAACGCTCGCACGGCGATCGCCCAGGGAGCCGCGGCGATCGTCGGGGACGGCGACGGCGTCGAGGCCGTCCAGGGCGAAGCCGCGCGTTTGGGCGTGCCCGTCGGCATCGTGATGGACGCCGGAGGCACGATCGAACCCGTTTCGCGGCCCGCCGTCTTCCGTATCGCGCCCGCGCCGGCGGATGTTGCCGTGCGCATGCGCGAGGTCCTGGTCGCCGCGCGACTCAAGACCGCGGTTCTTCACGACGACGGCCCCTACGGCACCGCCGGGCTCGCCGCGCTCGCATCCGCTTTCGATCGTCATCGCGAGAGCTTGGCGGGATCGATCCCGGTCTCCGCGGACGATGACGGTCGCGACGCAGTCCGGCGGGCCGAGGCCGCGGGGGCGGAGGCGCTGTTGCTGTGGATGCCAGCGGCCATGACCGCCCGCGTCATCGAAAGCGCGCGCGAAGCCGGCTGGATGCGGCCGATCTACACCGGTCCCTCGGGCGCAGACCCGTCGGTCCGTGTCGCCCTCGCCGGGCGCCCGGAATGGATGGACGGGGTCGTCTTCGCGTCCGGACGGCTGGCCGGCGGGCCGAATCCCGATGACTACGGGACCTTCCGCGCGGCCTACGAGAAGCGCTTCGGAGCCGGCGAGATCCCGGTGACGTACGACGGGCAGCGCGTGGTGGATCCGCCGCGATGGGCGATGTACTCCTACGACTTCGTGCGCCTCGCGGCGGCGGGCATGACCAAGGCCGGCACCGTCACGCCGGGCGCGAGGTTGCTGGCCGGCTTGGAGTCTGCCGCCGTCGAAGGCGCCAACGGCGCGACGCGGCGCTTCACGCCCCGCTCGCACGATGCCTTGGAGCGGGACGAGATCTTCTTCGCCCGGTTCGCCGAGTTCTTCTGGGCTCCGGTGAAGGACGATCCGCGCTCGGCCAACCTCCCGGACGTGCCGCAGAGCGGATAGGCGCACCATTCGCCGTCTTGTTATCGTGCGGCGAACCGCACGGCACAGGAGGGACGCGAGATCGTGGCGAGGATTCTGTCGGGCATCCAGCCCACCGGCGACGTGCACCTGGGCAACTACATCGGCGCCGTCCGTCACTGGGTGACCGAGCAGGCGACCGACGACTGCTTCTACTGCATCGTCGATTTACACGCGATCACCGTGCCGCAGGATCCGGCGGAGCTTCGCCGCAAGACGCTCGAGCTGTCGGCGATTCTGCTGGCCGCCGGCATCGACCCCGAGCGGGCCACGCTGTTCGTCCAGTCGCAGGTCCCGCAGCACGCCGAGCTCGCCTGGGTCCTGAACTGCTTCGCGATGTTCGGCGAGCTTCGGCGGATGACCCAGTTCAAGGACAAGGCCGGCCGCCAGAAGGAAGCCAGCGTCTCCGTCGGATTGTTCGACTATCCGGTCCTGCAGGCGGCCGACATCCTGCTGTATCAAGCCGATCGCGTCCCGGTGGGCGAGGACCAGCGCCAGCATCTCGAGCTGGCGCGCGACATCGCGGGACGTTTCAACGGCCGCTTCGGGGACACGTTCACGCTGCCGCAGGCCGCGATCCCGAAGGTCGGCGCGAAGATCTTCGATCTGCAGAACCCGGCAGCCAAGATGTCGAAGTCGATCGACTCGCCGCAAGGGACCGTGCTGATCCTCGATCCCCCCGAGGCGATCGCCAAGAAGATCAAGGTCGCCGTGACCGATTCCGAGCGTGAGATCGTCGCCCGGCCCGACAAGCCGGCGATCTCGAACCTCCTGACGATCTTCGCGGTCGCGACCGGGAACTCGATCGAGGACGCGGAGTCGCACTTCGCCGGCAAAGGCTACGGGGATCTCAAGCGCGAACTGACCGAAGCGCTCGTCGAGTTCCTGCGACCCGTCCGCGAGCAAACGGCGGAGCTCCTGGGGGACTCGCAACAGCTCGCAGCGACCCTGGCCACCGGCGCGAGCAAGGCCGAGGCCGTGGCCTCCAAGACGCTCGCCGGCGTCTACGAACGTGTCGGTTTCTTGCCTCGCGGGTGAGTGGGCACCCCAATTTCTGTTCAAATGGATACTTCCGCACGCACCCCCTGTAAGAGGGCATACCCGGCCCCGTAATCTTACGCAGAGGCCCCGAAAAGGAGCATCAGGGGGCTCTAGGATCACCAACCTGCGTGGGGATGCGCGGGAACAGAAGGGGGGGGAACTTTATGCTGAAGAAGATTTTCGGTCTCATGGTGGCCGGTCTTCTCGTGTTCGGCGGCTCGGCGGCTTTTGCTGACGGGGCCCCGGCGTGCGAGGGCCCGGTGTCGACGGACTGCGACAACGACGGCGACGGAGTCGAGGACTGCGACCTGTTCGTGTCGATCGAGGGTATCGAGCTTTGCGAGAACCTCTAAGTCGTGCTTTGAAACGAGGAGGGTTCATTTGAACCCTCCTCGTTCGTTTTCACGACCTTTGGCCGGGGGAACGATCCGGCAGTTTCCGTAGCGCGACAGGAAGAGCGCCGGCGACCAGCGAAAACACGCGCAACGACGGCGCGTCGGCGGAGCGGAAACGAAACCGGAAGTCGTCGAACTTCGAGGGGATGACCATGGGGGTCGTCCCCTCTCCCATTTCCCGGACCTACGCTGCGTATTCGGTTTGACGCGCTGCCCTAGATCCTGCGGGTCATGATCTCTTTTTTGACCTCTTGGATCGCGCGGGTCACGTGGATGCCGCGCGGGCAGGCGTCGGTGCAGTTGTAGGTGGTGCGGCACTTGAACGCGCCTTCCTTGTCCTGCAGCACGGTCAGCCGCTTTCCGGCGCCCTGGTCGCGCGAGTCGAAGATGAACCGGTGCGCACCCACGATCGCGGCCGGCCCGACGTACTCCTCGTCGGCCCAGAAGATCGGGCACGAGGTCGTGCAGCACGCGCACAGGATGCACTTGGTCGTATCGTCGTAGCGCTCGCGATCCTCGGCCGACTGCAGCCGTTCGCGCTCGGGCTCGGGCTCGTCGTTGATCAGGTACGGCATCACGCTGCGGTACGCCTCGAAGAACGGCTCCATGTCCACGACCAGATCCTTGAGCGTCTTGAGGCCGCGGATCGGCTCGACCAGAATCGGGCTCTTGTAGTCCTTGACCAGCGCCTTGCACGCCAGCGCGTTCTGCCCGTTGATCAGCATGCCGTCGGATCCGCAGATGCCGTGCGCGCACGAGCGGCGAAACGTCAGCGAGCCGTCGATGTTCCACTTGATGTAGTGAAGCGCGTCCAGCACCCGATCCATCGGCTCGACCGGGACCATGTAGGACTCCCAGTGCGGCTCGGGATCGGTCTCGGGGTTGAACCGAAGGACCTGAACCTCGACCTCGGCCGGTGGAGCCTTCTTCTTCAAAAGGCTCACGCAGCGGCCTCCGGCGCGTGCTCTCGGACCACGCCGTCCAGCAGCGTCCACAGTGCGTCCAGCGCGCGGCGCGTCACGTCTTCGGCCTCGGCGCGAACCTCCTCGGGCGCGTCCTCGAGCAGATCGCGGGCGACCTGCGCGTGCCACACGTCGGCCTCCAGATGCACCGTGAAGAACTTGATCGCCTCGCCGGCCTCGATGCCGTAGTGCTGCTTCAGGCCGTCGATCTTGGACTGCGCGACCGCCGGGACCATCGACTCGTAGGCGTAGAGCGCCGCCAGCGCCGCGGCCGGCGAAGCCGTCGTGACGATCTCGCGAAACACGCGGTCGCACTCGGCCGTCTCGGGCAGGGCGTCCGCGGCGCGAACATCCTCGCGCGTCGCGCCGAGGCCTTCGGCGAAGCGCAGCCACAATTCGGGGTGGTTCTCCTCGCCCTGCTCTTCATCGTTGAGGTTTTCGAGCAGGTACTGGCGCGTGCGGATGTCCTCGGTGCGGGAGTGGATCGCGCTCAGGTACGTCGGGAAGGCCGCGACGTGCTTGTAGTACTGGCCGGCGTAGCCGCGCAACGCGTCGACGGTCAGCTCGCCGCGGGTCCAGGCCGTGTAGAAGGGATGGTCGAGCAGGTGCCGCTGCTCGACGATGGTGTCCAGGCTCGTCGTCCAGGTCATGGTGGCCGCCCCCTTAGTACTTTCGCTCTTCGGGCTGATAGTTCGTGATCGTCACCGGACGCGAGCCCAGCTTCAGGCCGTCGCCCGTCTTCCAGGTCAGCGAGTGCTTAAGCCAGTTCACGTCGTCTCGGGTCGGGAAGTCGCCGCGATAGTGGCCGCCGCGGCTTTCGGTGCGCGCGCGGGCCGCATGCACCAGCGTCTGCGCAAGGTCGAGCAGGAAGCCCAGCTCGACCGCCTCCAGCAGGTCGGTGTTGTAGCTGCGTGACTTATCCATCACGCCGACGCGGCGCGCGTAGCGGTCCTGCAGCTCTTCCAGGATCGCCTCCTGCGCCTTGAGCGTCTCTTCGGTGCGGTAGACGCTGGCGTTGTCGTCCATCGTCTGCTGCATCTCGGCGCGGATCCGGCCGGGCGAGTCCACACGCGCCTTGTCCATCAGGTCCTCCAGCATCGTGGCGACGTCGCGCTCGGGCGCGGCGGGCAGGTCCGCAAGCGTCAGGCGGCGCGCCTCTTCGGCCAGCGCCTTGCCGGCGCGCCGGCCGAACACCACGATGTCCAGCAGCGAGTTCGTGCCCAGCCGGTTCGCGCCGTGCACGCTCACGCACGCGCACTCGCCGGCGGCGTACAGACCCGGCACCGGCGTTCCCGATTCGTCGCTGACGACCTGGCCGTCCACGTTGGTCGGGATGCCGCCCATCGCGTAGTGCGCGGTCGGCTGGATCGGCACGCCCTCGCTGAGCGGCTCGACGCCCAGGTAGATGCGCGCGAACTCGGTGATGTCGGGAAGCTTCTCCTCGACGACTTTCGGATCGAGGTGATCCACGTGCAGCAGCACGTGGTCTTTCCTGGGCCCGACGCCGCGGCCTTCTTTGATCTCGAAGTAGATCGCGCGGCTGACCATGTCGCGCGGCGCCAGATCCTTGATGGTGGGCGCGTAGCGCTCCATGAACCGCTCGCCGGTCGAGTTGCGCAGGATCCCGCCTTCGCCGCGCGCGGCCTCGGACAGAAGGATCCCGATCCCGTAGATGCCCGTGGGATGGAACTGGTAGAACTCCATGTCCTGCAGCGGAAGGCCGCGCCGCAGCACGACGCCGCAGCCGTCGCCGGTCAGCGCGTGCGCGTTCGAGGTGACCTTGAACACCTTGCCGTAGCCGCCGGTGGCGAACATCGCGGTCTTGCAGCGGAACACGTGCAGCTCGCCGGTCGCCAGCTCGTAGGCGATCACGGCCGCGACCCGGTCGCCGGACATGACCAGGTCCAGCGCGTAGAACTCGTTGAAAAACTGCACGTCCTGCTTGATGCACTGCTGGTACAGGGTCTGCAGGATCATGTGGCCGGTGCGGTCCGCGGCATAGCAGGCGCGCTTGACCGGCGCCTTGCCGTGCTCGGCGGTGTGGCCGCCGAAGCGCCGCTGATCGATCTTGCCTTCGGGCGTACGGTTGAACGGCAAGCCCCAGCGTTCCAGCTCCAAGACCGCGTCGATCGCCTCTTTGCACATGATCTCGGCCGCGTCCTGGTCCACCAGGAAGTCGCCGCCCTTGACCGTGTCGTAGACGTGCCACTCCCAGTTGTCCTCTTCGACGTTGGCGAGCGCAGCGCACATGCCGCCCTGCGCCGCACCCGTGTGCGAGCGCGTCGGATACAGCTTGGTGATCACGGCGGTGCGCACGTGCTGAGAGGCTTCCAGGGCCGCGCGCATCCCGGCGCCGCCCGCGCCGATGATGACTGCGTCGAACTCGTGGATCGTGGTCATCGGCTCATCCCTTGAGAACGGTGGAGACCCCGCGGTTCGGGTCGAAGGTGATGATGATCAGAAGGCCGAGCACCAGCATCGCGAATGCCGAGGTGTACAGAAGACCCTTGTAGAAGCCCGCGCGGCTCGGCCGCACGTAGTCCTCGACGACGACGCGCATCCCGTTGGCGCCGTGCATCAGGCCCAAAACCAGCATCGCCGCATCGTAGGTCTGCCAGAACGGGCTGGACCAGCGGCCCGAGACGAAGGCGAAGTCCACGCGGTCCACGCCCGTGTCGATCAGGTGCACGATCGTGAAGTGGCCGAGAACCAGGAACACCAGCACGATGCCGCTCAGACGCATGAAGTACCAGGTCCATAGCTCCATCTTGGAGCCGTTCGCGGGACGCGCGGCGGCGCGGCGCGCCGGCCGCGGCTTGGTCGGGGTCGTAGTCGCCATCAGAAGGACTCGATGAATCCCTTGCCCATGAAGTACAGCAGGGGGGCCATCAGGATCATGTAGAGGCCGAGGACGTAGTTGAACAGGATTCGCTGCTTGTCGGCCAGGCGCGGGAAGAAGTCGATCGCGATGATGCGCAGGCCGTTGAGCGCGTGGAACAGCACCATCGCACCCAGGCCGATCTCGAGCAGGCGGATGATCGGATGGTGGTAGACCGCCACGACCCGGTTGTAGGCCTCGGGGCCGAAGCCGACCAGCGCCGTGTCCATGATGTGGGCCAGCAGGAACAGGAAGACCGCGATGCCGGAGATCCGGTGAAACGCCCAGGACCATTGCCCCGAGCCGCCCCGATAGACGGTCTGTTTTCCGGGCAGTCGCACGTCGGTTCCGGTCCCCCTCGGAGGTCGTTTTCGGCGCCGGAAGGCGCCGCGCGGCGAATCCTAGCACCCCTTAAATCGGCTCCCAAACCGGAAAGGGCGGACGTAGGATTCGCGTCGTGAACGGTGCCGTTTCGGTCCGCCCTGCCCGGTCCTCGGACTGGGCTGCGGTTGCCGCGCTGCTTGCCGAGCTGGGGCGTCCCGCCGCGCTCGGCGCGCCGGAGGAGCCCGCGTTGCGCGAGGTCTTCGAGGCGTACCGGACGCGGGCGGATGCGGCAGCGCTCGTCGCCGAATCAGGTGGCAGGATCATCGGCTTCTGCGACGTGGAGTTCCGCGTCCGGTTGAACTTCGTCGAGCCGCAAGCGTGGGTGCCGGATCTCATCGTGACCGAGGCGGCGCGCGGCACCGGCGCGGGACGCGCGCTGCTGGCCGAGGCCGAGCGGCTGGCGCGCGAGCGTGGCTGCTGGGGCATGACGCTGGAGTCGGCCGCGTGGCGGACCGCGGCGCACGCCTTCTACCGCCACACCGGATGGACCGACGCCGGGCTGGCGTTCACCAAGCCGTTATCGGATCGCGTCTGGCCTCCGCCTGCGCCTTCGGGCCGGTCTTAGCCGCGACCGACCAGCGGTCCGGGCGGGGCGAGCAGCCGGCCCTGACCGGATCGCACGCCGATCGCCTTGAGCATCGCCAGCTCGGCGTCGGTCTGGATCGACTCGCCCACGACCGATGCCCCGATCTCGCCGGCGAACGCAACGATCGTCTCGCCCAGCACTCGGCGCACCGGGTCGGTGTCGATGCCGCGAACCAGCAGGCCGTCCAGCTTGATGATGTCGGGCGTGAGCTGCAGCAGATGCGACAAGGTCTCGAAGCCCGCGTCCGAGACGTCGGTGGCGATCTGCACGCCCGCCATGCCGAGCGCCGCCAGCGCCTTGCCCAGGGCCCGGTCGTCCTCGATGTGGATGTGATCGGTCAGCTCGACGACCAGCTTGCCGGCGGGCACGCCGCGGACGGCGGCCAGGAACGCCGGCGACGCGACCGTCGGCGTCGAGGCATTGACCGACAGGAACGCGCCGGCGGGCAACAGCTCCATGTGCGACAGCGCGGCGCGTATCGCGGCCAGCTCCAGATCGGCGCCCAGATCCACGCGCGCGGCCTCGGCGAACCAGCGATCGGGCGAGCGTTCCGGCTGCGCGCCGAATCGGGCCAGCGCCTCGTAGCCCAGCGTCATCCGCGAATCCAGATCGACGATCGGCTGGAACACCATCGACAGGCCGGTTCCCTCCAGGATGGTCCGGATGCGCGCAATCGCAGCTTGCCGCGCGGCAGGGGCGGTCAGGCCGTGCTGTTCGATCAGCCGCGCGACGGCGCGGGATAGCACGCGGACCATGCCGGCGTCGGCGTCGCGCAGCAGCGGGTCGGGCTCGTGCGACAGCGCGCCGATCACGCCGAACGGCGTTCCGTCGGACAATGTCACCGGGACGGCCGCGAACGCGCCGACCGACGGGTCGCCGCCTTCCGGATAGCCGGCCTCGGCGCCGACGTCGGGCACGATCGCGGGAACGGCAGCGTTCAGCACGTGCGCGCACAATGCGTCCAGGGCGGGCCCGCCGGCCAACAGCGGAAACGATGCGGCCGGTCCGTCCGTGAAGCGTATGCTGGCCGGCGCCGGCCGGTCGGGGGTCGTCGGGCCGGTTTCGGCCAGGAATGCGACCTGCATGCCCAGCTGCGAGCGAGCGATGTCAAGGATGCGCGCAACCGCTTCCGCACCGACCCCGCTTGCGCCGGCGGGCGGCGTGGACGTGCGGCGTGGTTCGGCGTCGGCCATACGATTCCTCTCCGGTCCCGCGTTCACGCTAGGCCGTTCTGACCGGAAGGGTCAATGGGCAATTCGAGCCACTAGAATGGGGCCGATGAGCGAACCCACCACTCCTTCAGGCATTCCGATCCGGCCGCTGTACGAGCCGGACGAAGACGCACGCGCGATCGCGGAGCGGCTCGGCACGCCCGGCTCGTTCCCGTTTGCGCGCGGCGTCTATCCCGACATGTATCGCGGCAAGCCGTGGACGATGCGCCAGTACGCCGGCTACGCGACCGCGCGCGAGTCGAACGAGCGCTACCGCTATCTGCTGGAGCGCGGCCAGACCGGTCTGTCGGTCGCCTTCGATCTGCCCACGCAGATGGGCTATGACAGCGACGACCCGGTCGCGGCCGGCGAGGTCGGCAAGGTCGGCGTGGCGATCGACTCGATCGAAGACATGCGGATGCTGTTCGACGGGATCCCGCTGGATCAGGTCTCGACCTCGATGACGATCAACGCGCCCGCATCCCTGCTGCTGTTGCTCTACGAGCTGGTCGGCGAAGAGCAGGGCGTGGATCCGGCGAAGCTGACCGGCACGATCCAAAACGACATCTTGAAGGAGTACATCGCGCGCGGGACCTACATCTTCCCGCCCGAGCCGTCGATGCGGCTGATCACCGACACGTTCGCCTACTGCGCCGAGCGGCTGCCGCGCTTCAACACGATCTCGATCAGCGGCTACCACATGGGCGAGAAGGGCGCGACGGCCGTGCAAGAAGTCGCGTTCACGCTGGCGGATGCGATCGCCTACGTCGAAGCGGGCCAGCGCGCCGGCCTGGACGTCGATCGCTTCGCGCCGCGGCTGTCGTTCTTCTTCGTGGCGCGCTCGTCGCTGTTCGAAGAGGTCGCCAAGTTCCGGGCGGCCCGGCTGCTGTGGGCCGAGATCATGCGCGACCGCTTCGGTGCGACCAACCCGAAGTCGCAGATGCTTCGCTTCCACACCCAGACCGCCGGCGTGCAGCTGACCGCGCAGCAGCCCGAGAACAACATCGTGCGCGTCGCAATCCAGGCGCTGGCGGCGGTGCTGGGCGGCACCCAGTCGCTGCACGCGAACTCGTTCGACGAAGCCTTGGCGCTGCCGACCGAGAAGGCCGCGAAGATCGCGCTGCGCACCCAGCAGATCTTGGCGCACGAGACCGGCATCGACGCGACGCCGGATCCGCTGGCCGGCTCGTGGTACGTCGAGGATCTGACGCGCCAGGTGTACGAACGCGCGAAGGAATACATCGCGACGATCGACGATCGCGGTGGCGCGGTCGCTTCGATCCAGTTCATGCAGGATGAGATCGAGCAGGCCGCCTACGAAGAGCAGAAAGCCGTGGACGCGCAGCAGCGCATCGTCGTCGGCGTGAACCGATACGCCGAAGACGAAGCCGAACGCGTCGAGATCCTGCGCGTGGACGAAGGGCTCACGCGCGAGCAGTCCGAGCGGCTGGCATCCCTGCGCGCCCGGCGTGACGACGCGGCGGCGAAAGAGGCGCTCGAGGACGTGCGGGCCGCGGCGCGCGGGACCGGCAACCTGTTGCCGCCGATGCGTGAGGCGCTTCGCCGTTCGTGCACGATCGGCGAGATCTGCGGCGTCCTGCGCGAGATCTTCGGCGTCTACCGGCCGGCGCGATGAGGTTCGTCATCATCGGCGGCGGGCCGGGCGGCTACGAAGCCGCGTTGGTCGCATCCGAGCTGGGCGCCGACGTCACCGTCGTCGATCGCGCCGGCTTGGGCGGCGCCTGCGTGCTGTGGGACTGCGTTCCGTCGAAGACCTTGTGCACCACCGCCGAGGCCGTGTCGTGGCTGGAGGCCGCACCCGAGCTGGGATTGGCCGACGAGGATCTGGTCGGGCATCGCAACGTCGACTTGCCGAAGATCTTCGCCCGCATCACCTGGCTCGCCGAAGCCCAGTCCCGCGACATCGAAAAGAAGATGGCCGCCGCCGGCGTGCGGGTCGTGCGCGGCAGCGGCCGTCTGGACGGAACGCGGCGGGTCGCGGTCACGATGGAGGACGGATCGGCCGAGATGCTCGACGCCGACACGATCCTGATCGCTACCGGCTCGTCGCCGCGCGAGATGCCGTCCGCTCAGCCCGACGGCGTGCGCGTGCTCAACGCGCGTCAGGTCTACGACCTGGAGGGCGTTCCCGAGCATCTGATCGTGGTCGGCTCGGGCGCGACCGGCGCCGAGTTCGCCCACGCCTTCAACCGCCTGGGCGCGCAGGTGACGCTGGTCTGTTCACGCGACCACGTGCTGCCCACCGA
>DATLFO010000299.1:0-7580 GCA_035541035.1 Actinomycetota bacterium | reverse complement strand
GGCATCCCCGACGGAGCCAGGTTCCTCGCCGCGGACGCGTCCTACGAGGAGGCGGTCGCGGTCATCCAAGGGCTGCCCTGGGACGGCAGCGTGTCGTGGCGCGCGGGCGCGCGCGATGCGCCGTCCGCCGTGCGAATCGCGTCCGACTCGATCGAGACCTATTCGCCGGTGCTGCGCGCCGATCTCGAGGATCACGCGATCTTCGACGCGGGCGACCTTGCCCTTGCCGGCAAGGCCCCCGAGGACGCGATCGACCTGATCGCGGCCGAGACCGAGCGGCACCTGCGCGCGGGCAAGTTCCTGATCTCGGTCGGCGGCGACCACAGCGTCTCGATCGGAACCACCCGCGGCGCGCGGCGCGTGCATCCCGGCCTGGTGCACCTCGTCTACGACGCGCACATGGACATGCGCGCCTCCTACGACGGCACCGACCTGTCGCACGCGTGCGGCACACGGCATATGGCCATGGCCGGCACCACGATTGCGCTCGGCATCCGATCGGGCGCGCGCGAGGAGTTCACCGACGCGGACAAGATGCTCGCCTATTGGTCCACCGAGGTCGAGATCGTGCCGCAGGTGCGCTCGCTTCTCCAGGGCAGGCCGGTCTTCGTCTCGTGCGACCTCGACGTGCTCGACCCCGGTCAGCTTCCCGGCACCGGCACGCCCGAGCCGGGTGGATGCTCGTATAAGGAGCTGCGCGCGTCGCTTTTGTCCCTGCAAGGCTTGAACGTGGTCGGCGTCGACCTTGTGGAGGTCAGCCCGAACTGGGATCCCTCCGGTCGCTCGCCGGTGGTCGCCGCCCAATTATCGCGAGAAATATTTTTGGGACTCGGCGTCGTGAAAATACTCTCGGACCAGGGCAAATAGGCAGGACGAATCGTTTTCTATCCTCACGAACAGAAATTTTTCGGGCCCCCCGCAACAGGTTTGAAACTCCGTCGTTGTTGAAGGTGAGCCGGGCCTACCCGGCGAACGATTCCTCAACGGAGGGGCTGTCTCTTGAGGGAGAGACGGCTGGGGCCGAGGATGAGTCAAAACGATGCTCTAACCGTGAAGCAGGCGGAGTCGCAGCAGTCGGGCGATCTGTCCGTCAGCGTTTCCGCGTCGTCGGTCACCGTTCAGGTGACGCCGGCCGCGCCGGAAGCCGAACAGCTGGTCGCACGCGCCAAAGAAGGGGACCGCGGCGCCTTCGCCCAGCTGTATCGCATGTATCTGCCCAACGTGTACAAGTTCCTGTACTACCGCGTGGGCAGCAAGGCGCAGGCCGAGGACATGACCGCAGAGGTCTTCCTCCGCGCGCTGCGCAAGATCGAGTCCTTCACCTGGACCGGCGCCGACTTCGGTGCCTGGCTGATGCGCATCGCGCGCAACCTCGTCCTCGATGAAGCAAAGTCCTCGCGGGCCCGCCTGGAAGTGGTCAGCGACGAGATGCCCGAAGAGCGCACCGGCGAAAACAAGGCCGCCGAGTCCGCCGCGATGGACAACTTCACCAACGTCGAGGTCTACAAGGCCATCAAGAAGCTGCGTCCCGACCAGCAGGAAGTGATCACCCTTCGCTTCCTGCACGGCATGGGCGTCGGCGAGGTGGCCAAGCTGATGGACAAGAAGGAAGGCACGGTCCGCACGTTGCAGTTCCGCGGACTCAAGGCCCTCGAGAAGATCCTGGTGGCCCGGGGCGTCGTCGACGCGCCGGCCGCTCTGAAGGTACGCCCAGAAGGCGTCCGAGCGGAATCCAACGGTCGCACCGGCGACCGGACCGAAGCCGAAGCCGCTCGATTCGGAGACAAGGACGGAGCCCGATGAAGCCGACGACCGACACGACCCTCGCTCTGGCGCTCGCGCTGGACGGCGCGGCCGCGCCGGCAACCGACGAGATCAAGCGTCTCTCGGGAATCGCCGGCTTGGTCGACGCACTGCCCGATCCCGAGATCGACTCGCGCTTCGTTGCGCGCCTCGAAGCAACGCTGATGGCCGAGTACGACGCCAAGTTCGGCACGCAGGCGGAGTCGTCGCCCGCGCCGCTGCGCATCGTCAAGTCCGAGCCGCAGAGCAAGACCGAACAGAAGGCGGAGCCCAAGGCCGCGCCGAACGTGGTGGCCTTCCCGCGCCGCCGCATGGTGGTTCGCCGCGCCGTCGCGGGCATGGTCGCCGCGGCGATGCTCTCGGCAATGCCGGTGGTTGCGGCGGCCTCGTCGCTGCCGGGCAGCCCGTTCTTCGGGATCGAACGCTGGCGGCAGAACCACGCGATCAGCTCCGCGCACGGCGCCGAGAAGGCGTTCGTGTCCGAGTCGATCGCACGCAAGTGGATCGGGTACGGCTCGCAGATGACGGTACTCGACTACGACCCGAGCGACATCGAGGCGGTGCTGTTCCGGGCCGGCGAGCTGCAGACGCAGGCGGCCGACCTGATCGCCCGTCACGGCACGAAGGAGCAGATCGCCGAGATGGCCGGCATGTTCGCGCAGGACGCCACGCAGCTTCGTGAGATTCTGCCGAAGGCCGCGGTGTCGTCGCGGGCGGCGGTCGAGGACGCGATCGCCACGGCGACGGGCCTGACCCGCACGCTGGTGGGCAAGCTGCGCAGCCTCGACGCGACCTTCGCGATCCCGGCGGCCGTCGAGGCAACGGCGTCGAAGGACGGCTCGGCCGGTTCGCCGAAGTCCACGACGCCCGCGCGCGGCGACGCCAAGAGCCCGGACACGGGCGAGGAGGCACCCGACAAGGTCGCCGACGACACGCGCCGCGAGTACGCGGAGACCGCCGGCGACGCGTGCGAGATGATCGCTCGCGAGCAGGCCAACGATCTGCTGGCCGGCCCGTCCAAGGTCGCTTGCACGGTGCGCGACTTCGACCCGGACGACTGGACGAAGAAGTAACGCAGGGACGTTTCGACCGAAAAGTGGGGACCCTCCGGGTCCCCGCTTTCGTTTTCTTCGACCGGCTCGCCCCGCGCATAGCAGGATTTCGAGCATCACCGGGCGAATCTTCCCTGACCAGGAATCCCGTTGGCTCGGGAGGGAGATCGAATGAGGAAGGCGCCGGGGCTGCTCCTCGCGCTCGCATTGCTGCTGGGCGTTTCGCCGGCACGCGCGCAGACGGTTCAGCACGCGATTCTGTTGCCCGACTTCGGCACGCCGTCGCTCGGCCGCGTCCTGGCGAGCGAGGCGGGCTTGAACGGCGTCATCGGCTACCTCATCGCCATTCAAGGCACCAAGACGAAGTTCACGCTCGCGACCGTATCCGCGCCCACCGGCGTCGAGTCGTTCGACATCTTCTTCTACGACGACAGCAACGGCAAGCCCGGCACGGTGATCGCCGCCTACAACCTGTGCCCCGGCGGGGAGCTGCGTTGCGACAAGAGCGGCTCGATCCCGTCGCGGGCCCGCTGGGCCGTGGTGACCCTGGTGCTGGGTGTGAACGGCACCTTCCGCTATGTCGCCTCCTGACGGGCGCCCTGCCCGTCCGTCCCTTTCATCCCCGACCGCCGGCCGGATCGCGGCTTTCGTCCCGGAACGAAGTCGGGACTAGTTCGTTCTTACCAGGCGAGAGGGAGCACATCGCCGCGAACGCCGCGCCGGGCGCATCGAGGGAGGATCGAGCATCATGCAGCCGAGGAAGGACAACCAGAAGCGCATCACCGCAACGCACGCGATGCATGACTCGTTGGACGCAACGGAAGCGCATCACGAGATCGATCTCAAGATGGTCGAGGCGCTGCAGCGGATCGAACGGGTTCGCTCGAAGGCGCTCGCGGCTTTGGGAACGCTGATCTCGTCGGGGTAGGACACGGGCGGAGGGGTTGAGTCCCACGCGAAGCAGACGGATCGTGCTCGCGGCGGCGGTCGTAGCCGTCTGCGCGATGCTGCCCGCGTACTCCAATCCCGATCCGTTCTCCGACGGCGTCGCCAAGGACGAGGTTTCTGCCGCGTCGGGATGCAGCGCCCCGCTGACCGGCATCGGCGGTCACGGATTCAACTACTGCGGCGATCACTGGCGTTTGAGCAAGCTGCCGGTGCGTTTTCGCCTCAACCCCAGCGGCACGCCTTCGACGGTGGCTTCCAACCTGGCGCTCGCGGCCGATCTGGCCGCCGCGGCCTGGGATAGCGCCTCGCCCGTCTCGGGCGGCGGGCCGCGACCGAACCGCTGCACGGCGGCCACCCGCATCATCTGCGTCGAGGCGCTCGACCATTCGGCGGTGGTGAATCCCACGGACGGCAAGAACGTCATCGTGTGGCAGAACCTCGGAGCGGCCGCGGCGCCCGCCTACGCCGACATACGCCTGTCGGGACATCGCATCGAGGACGTCGACATCGTGCTGAACGGGTCGCTGAGCTGGTACTGGGACGACGCCGCGCTGGTGGCCACGGGCGTCGCGCTCGGGCCGGTCGCGCCGTTCTGCCCTCGCTTCGCATGCCCGCTTCGCTATGATCTGCAAGCGATCCTCACCCACGAGTTCGGGCACGCCCTCGGCTTGCTCCACGTCAATCCCGGCTCGCCTGCGGTCTGGCCGTCCGATCTGACCGACGCGCCCGATTACAACCTGGTGATGTATCCGGTCTACTACCCGAACAACGCTACGTGGCGCGTGCTCGGCTGGGGTGATCTCGCCGGCCTCAACGTCGCGATGCGCGTGTCGGCATCCGATCCCTGACCGGACGCTCGAGGGCGGGCCGCGGCCCGTGGATAAGGACCGGACCTGGCGCGGCCCACCGGGCCCGGCCCGCCTTCGAGCAATCGGTGGCAACAACGACGAAGCGGACCTATCGCGGTCCGCTTCGTCGTTTCCGATCGGCTGATATCAGCAGGTCACGCGCCTATTCGAAGAAAACTCATTTCCTGGTCGAAAAAAGTAGAACACGCGGCGAGGCATCTCGTTTTTCCTTGTCGGAGGAGGAGAGGAGATGCCCTATACGATCGCCGAAGAGCAGGTCGTTCTCGCGTCTGCGTTGGACGATGCTGCCCTCACCCCGCCCGGCGAGATTCGCACCCTCGTTCGTCTCGCACGCTCCCTTCGCGCCGTGCCCGACCCGGAGATCGATCCGGCATTCGCGGCCCGGCTCGAGGCGCGACTGCTGACGGAAGGGCTCGACGAGCTTTCGGCGCGCAGGCGGCCGGTCTTGGCCTCGGCGCCGAAGGTTGCGGTATCGCCGGTTCCACACGCAGCACCCGTGGTCGCGCTTCCGCGCGGCCGTTTCGTAGTTCGCAAGGCGGTGATCGGACTGATCGCCGCCGCGATGCTGTTCGCGCTGCCGGTCGTGTCGGCCGGCAGCGCACTTCCCGGCTCGCCGCTCTACGGCGTCAAGACGGCGAAGGAACGGATCGAGCTCGCGCTCGCGCGCGGGCCGGTCGACCGAGGCTTCGTTCACCTGCGTCACGCGAAGCAGCGGCTCGACGAGGTCGAGCAGCTCATCGTGACCCGGCGCGAGGGTTTCGTGCCGTCCACGCTCGGTCGCTACGACCATGCGATCGACACCGGAACCCATCTGATCCTGTCCGCCACCGGAGATCCTGCGGCGCTCGCCCGTCTCGCCGCGGAGATTCGCCGGGGAACGGGCAGTCTTTCCCAGCTGCTGGACGTGGCATCGCCCGTGGTGGCGCCGGCGATCATCGAGTCGATCGCCACCGGCGGCAAGCTGTCGCTGCGCGTGCGTCTCGCGCTCGGCGACGTCGGCACGAACGTCCCGGTGACGCCCGCGGCCGCGCTGCCCGACTCCGCGGGCCGCGTCACGGCCGGGTCGTCCCCCGTGGTGGGCGGGTTCGGCGGCGCCGCGCCGGCGCCCGCCGCCCGTCCCGAGGCGCCGGACGCGCCGATCGAGGAGGGACCACCCGGCGACGACGACGAAGGGCCGAACAGCCGTGGTGCGTTCAGCTCGTGCCTTGGGATGCACGTGTCCGATCCGACCGGACGCGCCGGCTCCGCCTGCGGCGTCGCCGTCTCGATCCGCGACCTGATCGGATCCGGTCACGACACGCGGCCCGGCGAGTCCGCCGTCAGCGGATGCCCCGCCGCGACGACGTGCGGCGTGTACGCGCTCGACCGGCATCGCTGGCCGACCAGCGCCGGCATCGCGACGCTGTCGTTCGTCGTCAATCCCGTGCAGCCGTGGGTGACGCCGTCGGAGGCCGTGGCCGCGGCCGTGGCGGCCGCCCGCGCCTGGTCGGACGCCAACCCGATGGTGCGCGTGGACTATCGCGGAACGACCACCGCGCTGCCCGCGCTCGGCGATGGCGTGAACCAGATCGGCTGGGGCAACCCGGGTGCGACCAATGCCGTCGCGCAAGCGAACATCCTGCGGGTCGGCGATCGTGTGATCGAAGCAGACATCGTGCTCACTGCCTCGCTGCCGTGGGCGACCTCGCACTCCGGCGCGGTCAAGCGCTACGACATCCGATCGGTGCTCACGCACGAGTTCGGACACTGGCTCGGTCTGGACCATCTTGAGATCGCCGCCGCGTCCGAGCAGTCGATGTTCTCGCGGCCCCGTCCGGGGGATGCGCGGGGCGCCACCCTCGCGCTGGGCGACGTCAGAGCGATCCGCGTTGCCTACCCGTGCCGTGGCTGTGCGATGCCGGCAATCTCGGCCGACGATCTGGGCGACGGCGACGGCGACGGCGACGATGCGCCGCCGGCGCCGGCCGCTCAGGAGCCGTCCCGGATCCCCGCCGGTGACGGACGCCATGCGCGGGAATCGGCTGCGGGCACCACGTAGCAGCACCAGAAGAACGGAAGCAGCAGCAGAAGAAGGAAGCAGCAGCAGAAGAAGGAGTCGCGGCGGGGCGTCCCGAACGATGAGGGGGATGCCCAGCGGCGAGGACGGGCCGAGACGGCCCGGCCGTGGGATCAGGGAACCACGGACGTGAGACGACCAACGCGGATTTTGATCGCGGCCGCGACGCTGGCCGCTGCTTCGGCCTGGCCCGCGGCCGCCGCCCCGGACGGATTCGGCCAGCTCGCCGGCAACGGCACCGCCGCCGCGGCCGGCTGCGCCGGACCGTTCACCGTGACGGGGATCTCGACCACGCCGGGCACGTGGTCGTTCACGGTCTCGTTTGCCGGCGCCGGCACCGCGATCTGCGCGGCCGGCGGCGCGCCGGTGGCGACGGGAGCGTGGAGCCCGGCCGCCGGCGGATGCGTGGGCGGCTCGACCGGTCTGGTGTGCGTCGGAAAGGTCCTTCCGACCGGTACGCCCGTCAGCGTGGCAGTCTCCTTCTGCATCCCGGCTCAGGCCTGCTACTCGGGAACCGCCTCCGTCGTCCGGCTGTAGCCGGCGGCTCCGGGTCGTCGAGGCCGGTAGCATTGGGGCCCATGTCCTCCCCGAACGCGCTCATCGGCCGGATCATCGTGCTGTTTCGCGTCCGGGGGATCGAGATCGCCTTCACGCCGTCCTGGCTCGCGACCGTGGTCGTCCTGTCGCTGATCTTCCGCCAGTCGGACCTGATCCCGGCGAGTGCCGGCCGGGTCGGCGGCGCGGCGATGTCGGTCGGCCTGACGTTGCTGTTCTACTCGTTCGTGCTGATGCACGAGGCGGCCCACACGTTCGTCGCGCACGTGTTCGGCCTGCAGCCCAAGCGTATCCTGC
>DATLFO010000298.1:0-2612 GCA_035541035.1 Actinomycetota bacterium | reverse complement strand
GGACGTCAGCGGCGCGTCGGCGCCGGTACAGTCGGTGGCTGACCTCGCACTCGGCGACGGCGACACGAGGACCGGTACAGATGCCCGCGGAGGAGCGCGAGAAGAACACCCGAGCGGCACGGATCAACCCTCGTTTGACGCGCAGCCGGTGGAACGCCGTCTCATTCGCCGGCCCAGACGTTGGAAAATATGTCGAGGCGGCGGTCGAGGAGTTCCCCACTGGGGCCGGGCCGGCCGACTACGCCCTTTGTGACGGCGGCGATGTGCTCGGCGTCGTCGAAGCCAAGAGGGTCAGCCTGGGTCCACAGAACGTGTTGAGCCAGGCCGAGCGCTACTCCCGGGGCTTCGACGCCAGTCCCGCCGATTACGGAGACGGGTTCCGAGTGCCATTTCTGTACTCCACCAACGGCGAGGTGATCTGGTTCCACGACATCCGCCACGCGCTAAGCCGCTCGCGGAAAGTCGCGCAGTTCCACACGCCGGCCGCGCTGCGGGAAATGCTCGGGCGCGACGACAGTGCCGTGCTCGACCGGCTTGCTGGATTGCCGTATCACGGGCTGCTACGCGACTACCAGATCGAGGCCAACGAGGCGGTCGAGGATGAGCTGCGGAAGCGCCGCCGCAGGATGCTCCTCGCTATGGCGACCGGCACCGGCAAGACGCTGACGATGGTCAGCGAGATCCATCGGTTGATGAAGGCCGGTGTTGCCCGGCGGGTGCTGTTCCTGGTCGACCGCCGAGCGCTGGCCGCCCAGGCAGTCCGGACGTTCGCGTCCTTCGAGGCCGAGCCGGGTCTCAAGTTCGACAGGATCTACGAGGTCTACAGCCAGCGTTTCCAGCGCGACGACCTCGATGACCTGCCGTTCGACCCCCGCATTCTGCCCGCCTCCTACCTGACCGATCCCCAGCCCGGCCACGCGTTCGTGTACGTGTGCACGATCCAGCGGATGACGATGAACCTGTTCGGTCGCGACCGGGCGCTCACTCCAGATGACGAACCGCCGGACCAGGACGCGGAGCAAGTCGACATCCCGATCCACGCCTTTGACGTCGTGGTCGCGGACGAGTGTCACCGCGGCTACACGGCCCGCGACATATCGACCTGGCGCAACACCCTTGACTATTTCGACGCGGTCAAGATCGGGCTGACCGCGACGCCGGCCGCGCACACCGTCGCCTACTTCGATCGACCCACGTATCGCTACTCCTATGAACGCGCGGTCCGCGAAGGGCACCTCGTTGACTATGACGCGGTCCGGGTCAACTCTGGGGTCCGGGTCAACGGCGTCTTCCTGCATCAGGGGGAACACGTTGGGGTGATCGACCCGCATACCGGCACCGAGGACTTCGACCTACTGGAGGATGAGCGCCAATACGTCTCCGAGGAGGTCGAACGCACGGTCACGTCACCCGACTCGAACCGGAAGATCCTCGAAGAGGTCCGCAAGTACACCGATGCGCACGAGGTGCAGTTCGGCCGGTTCCCGAAGACCCTGATCTTCGCCGCGAACGACCTGCCGCACATTTCGCATGCCGACCAGCTCGTCGACTCCGCTCGCGACGTGTTAGGCCGTGGTGATGCGTTCGTGGCGAAGATCACGGGCAAGGTCGATCGGCCGCTCCAGCGGATACGCGAATTCCGTAACCGACCGAACCCCGGCGTAGCCGTTACCGTTCACCTCCTCTCGACCGGCGTGGACATTCCCGACCTTGAGTTCATCGTGCTGCTGCGGCAGATCAGATCGCGCATCCTGTTCGAGCAGGTCTTGGGTCGCGGAACCCGCAAAGGGGAGCGGTTCCCCGACAAGTCGCACTTCACTGTGTTCGACTGCTTCGACGGCACGCTCCTCGAGTACTTCCGCAACGCGACCGGCATCACCGCCGAACCACCCGAAGCTGATCCGAAGATAATCGCCCAGATGATCAGCGACATCTGGCAGAACGTCGATCGCGACCACAACCTCAGTCGTCTCGTTAAACGGCTCCGCCGAATCGACAAGCAAATGTCCGGCGATGCCCGCGATCAGTTTACGCGGTTCCTACCTCGCGGTGATCTTGGCGCGTTCGCCCAGGCGCTACCGACGCTGCTCGCCAGCGCGTTCACCGACACGATGGACCTCCTGCGCGACGAGCAGTTCCAGGACCTGCTTATGAACTACCCGAGGCCGCCGCGAATGTTCGTGGTCGCGTACGAGGTACAAGACAACGTGTCCTCTGAGTGGCTCATCCGTGGCCCGTCCGGACAGGAGTTCCGCCCCACCGACTACCTTGCCGCGTTCGAGAAGTTCGTGGCCGACAACGCCGACACCATCGACGCGATCGCCATTCTGCTCGCACGGCCGGCCGGCTGGGGCACCGACGCCCTGCACCAACTCCGTGAAGCGCTGGCGGGGGCGGCCGAGCAGTTCACGGAGGCAAACCTGCAACGCGCGTACGAGATCACGCACCGCAAGTCACTCGCTGACATCATCTCGATGGTCAAGCGCGCCGCCGGGAGGATGTCGGACCTCCTCACCGCCGACGAGCGGGTCACCCAGGCGTTGGAAAGAGTCGTCGCCGGCCGTCAGCTCTCAGCCGACCAGGCGAAGTGGCTCGATTACATTCGCCAGCAC
>DATLFO010000297.1:0-10650 GCA_035541035.1 Actinomycetota bacterium | reverse complement strand
GGCCACGACCGGCCCGGCAAGGATCTCGACCGGCTCGCCGCCGTCGCGCACCGACGTGGGCGGCACTATGCCGGGCTCGGCGAGCGCGAGCACGCGGACCGCGACGTCCATGATCGAGCCGGGTGTGCGGTAGTTGATCGTGAGCTCCTCGACCGCCGATCCGCGCCGCGGATCCAGGTGCGCGATGATCTCGCTCCAGGAGCGCGGCGGCAGCGCGCCGACCGATTGCGCCAGATCGCCCACGATCGTCATCGACGCGTGGCGGGCACGCCGCCCGAGCATGCGCAGCGCCATCGGCGTCAGGTCCTGCACCTCGTCGGCGACTACGTGCGCGAAGGTCTCGATCTCGTCGAGGTCGTCCTCGGCGTCCGGGTTCCGGTCGCGGATCGGCGCGCCGAGCACCGAGCGCGCCTCGTCGAGCAGTGCGATGTCGCCCGCCGTCCACGCATCGGGCTCGTGGCGGAGGATCGACTCGATCTCGCCGGCCGACAGGATGCCGCGTGCCGCTGATCGAAGGGCATCGGGAGAGGAGAGCAGCGTTCCCACCAGCGCCGCGGGCGTGAGCAGCGGCCAGATCGAGTCGGCGATCGCGTCGAAGGATTCGTCGGCGCGAATCGCCTGCTCGCCCGCCTTGCGGGGAAGCAGGATCAGTGACGCGTTGCGGCCCTCCCGGTCCTGCAGGACGCGGCGATACGCATCGTAGAGCCGCGCCGAGAGCCGGCGCCGCAAGCTCGCGTGCCGCGCGTTGTGGGTGCCTCGTCCGCGGCGCAGCGACTTCACCACCGGCACGATGTCGCGGCCGGGAAGCGTGATGTCGTATCCCTCGAACGAAAACGAGATGTCGGGCACCCGGCGGCGCTGGATGTCGGCGATGGCCGCCTCCAGGACGCGGATCATGCGCACGTCCCCCTTGACGCGCGCCGCCGCGGGCTCGTCGGTCGCGCGGACGCGGATGCCCTCGACGAGATCCTCCGGCATCACCATCAGCGCGCCCGACTCGCCGAGCGCAGGAAGCACGCGGCCGACGTATCGCAGGAACAGCCGGTTGGGACCGACGAACAGGATGCCGTTCTGGCCGAGCCGGCGGCGGTGGGTGAACAGCAGATAAGCAGCCCGGTGGAGCGCAACCGCTGTCTTGCCGGTTCCCGGTCCGCCCTGGATCGCCAGGATGCCCTCCAGTGGGGCGCGGATGATCCGGTCCTGCTCGGCCCGGATCGTGGACGCGATGTCGCGCATGGTTCCGGTTCGGGGCCGCTCCAGCGCCGCGAGCAGCGCTCCCGTCCCGGCCATGCCGAGGTCGGTTCCCTCCCCGAAATGCTCGTCCTCCAGGGCGAGCAGCGTCCGGTGCTGGCACAGGAAGTGACGCCGCATCGTCAGCCCGAGCGGCTCCTGCCCGGTCGCCCGGTAGAACGGCTCGGCCGCGGGAACCCGCCAGTCGATCACCAGCGGCGTGTTGTCCTCGTCGGCCACGTTGCGGCGGCCGATGTAGTAGCGCTCGCCGGTCTCGGCGTCGATGCGGCCGAAGATGATCGACTCGTCGCCGATGTCGAGCTCCGCCGCTCGCTTGAGCGCCACGCCCACCGAGACGTCCCGGTCGTAGCCCTGCCCGAACATGCGCGTGGTCTCGCGGGCGTGCTCGGCCGCGCGCTCCAGCGCCATCGCACGCAGATCGTCGAGCCGCTGGTAGGCGCGCTCGATATATGCCTGCTCCGCTTCGTGCTCGGGGTGGCGGTTCACTCGATTCCTTCCGATCGATGAAAGCCGTTCATCATTCCAGGTTCCGGGCCCGAGTGCGCGCGGTTTGCCAAAGATGGCCCGGCTCTTCGAGGAAAGGCAGGCCGTGCGCTCGTCCGCGATCACCCCCGGCACGATCCGGGGAGGCGTCGTAGGCTTCGAGGCGATGGCTGCGAACGCCCGCAAAGCCGTCCGGGCCGCGCTCGGTGCGCTGCTGATCGCCGGCGCCGCCGTCGGGGCGATCACGCTCGCGGACGACTCCGGCCCCGAGCGCGACGCAACCGCGCCCGCGGCCACGCCGTCGGCGACGAGCGCGCCGCCGCCGGCGCGCCCGCGGCCACGCCGTCGGCGACGAGCGCGCCGCCGCCGGCCTCGCCCTCCGCCGCGAGGAGTCCGCAACCGCATCCGGTCTCGCTGCCGGCGCTCGCCGCCGACGCGCCGGCCGGCCGCGACTTCCGCACCGGCCGCGTGCTGTCGCGCACCTCGGAGTACGCGCGCTTCCACGTCACCTACGAAAGCGACGGCTTGACCATCTCCGGAGTGATGAACGTCCCGAGCGGACCGGGGCCATTTCCCGTGCTCATCCTCAACCACGGCTACATCGATCCCGGCGTCTACGTCAACGGCCAGGGCATGCGACGGGAGCAGGACTATCTCGCGCGGCGCGGCTACGTGGTGGTGCACATCGACTATCGCAACCACGCGGAGTCCGACCGGGATCCGAACGCGGATCTCGAACTGCGGCTCGGATACGTTCGGGATTCGATCAACGCGCTCGACGCGATGCGCTCGTCGGACCTGCCCTTCGCCGACACCGGCCGCGCCGCGATGATCGGCCGGTCGATGGGCGGCAGCGTGACCATGAGAGCAGCCGTCACCCATCCGGACCTGTTCGATGCCTACGTGCTGTTCGCGCCCACGTCCTCCGACGCGGTGGACAACTTCGACAAGTGGACGCGGGGCCGCTCGGACCGGCGCTCGCTGGCCGCGCGCATCATCGCGGCGTACGGATCGCCCGAGTCCAATCCCCGGTTCTGGGACGACGTCTCACCCGTCACCTTCGTCGATCGGGTCGCCGCGCCGATCCTGATCCATCACGGCACGCGCGACGACACCTGTTCGATCGAATGGTCCGAGCGCACCGCCGCCGCGCTCGAAGCCGCCGGCAAAGACGTGCAGCTGCTTCGCTACGACGACGGGCACGCCTTCGGTCCCGCCTTTCCCGAGTCGATGCGCCGGACCGTGGACTTTTTGGACCGGCACGTCAAGACGGGCTAAAGGCAGCCGGTCGGAACGAAGGCCGGGTCGGCGGGTCCGTCGGTGCCCAGCGCGTTGAGCGCCCACGCGAGCGCGAACGGGTCGTGGGTGAGCAGCACGTGCTCGAAGGCGTCGTGCGGGCAGCGATCTTGCAGCACGACATTCGTCACCACGCCCGGCTCCTCGGGCAGCAGCGTGTTGGTATAGGGCGTGACGATCTCGTCGTAGATCGTCTCGATCTGGGTGTAGGAGGCCGCCCCCGGCGTCAGGTCTCCGGTGTTCATGTGCTGGGTCATCCATTCGCTGCCCTGGATCTGCTGGGCGCAAGCGGGGCAGGCGCCGTGCTCGGCCGCGCCGGGCGCAAGGGGCGTGTCGGTGCCGAAGTGCGAGCCGGACAGCGAGATCGCGTCCTGGACGGGAATCGACGGATCGTGACGGAGCATGTGGCGGATCTGCAGGCCTCCCTGCGAATGGCCGATGAGCGAGACCGTGCCCGTCGATGAGTACCGCAGGACCGTGAGCGTCACGAACGCGGTGATCTGGCTCACCGACGTTTCCATGTCGTCGGTCCCGCGGTGTCCGTAGTCGAGAACCCAGACGCAGTACCCGTGCTCGCGCAGCGCAGGGATGTAGACGTTCCAGAATCCGCTCATGTCGCCGTAGGTGCCGTGCACGAGCACGACCGGGGGCTTGCCGGGCGACTCGCAGGTCGTTTCGTTGGCTCCCGGCGGGACGATGCCGGGCGCGCAGTGCTGCATGTGCTGCGGACAGTGAGCGGATGCCGGCGAAAGCGGGCTGGCGACCGACGCCGCGAGCACCATCGCCGCGAGCAAGCGGACCACGCGCATAAGATTTCCTCCCGTTCGGTGTGGGGGCTGTGTTCGCTGCGGGCCGAGCCGATCCCTCCTTGCGCGCGCGGTTCGATCGCGTCGCCGTCCCGCGTTCCGGGGTTCGGAAGGGCTCGTTGGATACAGTCGGGGCCGCAATGGGGGGACGCCTGGAGCGGCAGATTCGGCTGGTGCCGAACGTGCTTGCGGTCTCGATCGGCCGCGAGCGCGTCGTCGTGCTGACCGATCCCGCCACCGACGCGGCCACGCTGGCGCGCGTCGTGACCGACGTGTGCGACGCGGCCGGGTGGGCGGGGCGCGTCGAGATCGTCGGAGGCCTGCGCCGTGCTCGCCGCCCGGTGCGCCTGCCGGTCGCGATCCCGCGCCGCTGGACGATGGTCGCCGGCCCCCTCGCCGCCGCCATGGCGATGATGGTCGCGACGCTGGCCGGCGGGGTGTCGTCGCCGCGCATGGAGTCGCCGTCGGAGGCCCCTCGCACCGATCCGCGGCCGCATGCCGCGGCTGCGCCGCCGGCCTTCGCGCCCGCCGCCGAGCCTCCCGCAGCGGCCGCGGCGGGCCCCGCGCTCGTCCCGGCGGACGCGCCGCCGATCGCGGCGCTGCCCCGCCTTCCGAAGCGTCCCGGCCTCGCGCGGGTCAAGCCCCTGCTCTCGCTGGGTCGTCCGCCGGCTGGCCCGGCCGTTCCGTCCACGCCCGCAAACCCCGGGCCGCCGCCCTCGCAGCAGCCGTCGCAGCCCGGCGCCGCGGCGCCGAAGCCCGAGCTCGACCCGAAGCCGCAGCCCCGGCATCCCACTCCCTCTCAGGCTCCGCCCAAGCCCGTCGCCTCCGACCGCGACGACGACCGCGACGACGACGGTGACGACTTGGGCGACGACGAGCACGACGACGCGGCCGAAGGCAAGAACAAGAAAAGCGGGAAGACCAAGACGGCCGGCCACTCCGAGGACGACAACAAGCCCGAGCATGCCGCCGAGCACGGCGCCAGGGACCGCGACCGGTGAGCCCCGACGGCCGCTTCGACGCCGGCATGCTCGTTCAGGACATCGTCTACGCAGGCCTGGAGGCGCTGCGGTCCGCGGTCGCCCTCGACCTGGCCGCGTACCTGCACGAGGCTCCCGATCAGGGCCCGCAGCTGTTCCTCGGCGCACCGACGCTCGCCGAGATCGAGCCCACCGCGGCGTTCAACCTCTTCGCCGCCCTCCGCGACGGCCTTGGGGAGGAGCGCAACGGCGACGACATCGTCGTCCCGGGATTCTGCGCCGTCGCGATCACCACGAGCGGGCCGGTCTCGCGCGGCGTGCACGTGCTCGGCCGGCGCGACGCCGCGCTCGCCGACTACGAGCGTGAGGTGCTCGTGCGGCTCGCATACACGTTCGCGGCGCTGGCGCACTCCGTCGAGCATGCGCCGCCACCCGATGTCTCGCCCGTTCAGGCAGGGGCGTGGTTCACGCCAGCGCGGGTCGTGGTCGAGACGGTCCCCGGGGGCGCCGAAGCAACCGTCACGGTCGTCGCCGGCGACGAAAGCCGCACCCAGACCGCGCAGGCATCCTCGACGCCGCGTGCCGTCGCCGTCGCGGCGGTCGCCGCGGTCGACCCGTCCCTGAAGGTCGTCGAGGCGGGGGAGGAGCAGATCGGCGACGTCCGTGCCGTGCTCGCTCTGGTCGCGGACGCGACCGGCCGTCAGACGATCGGCTCGGCCGTGGTGGACGAGCAAAACGACTCGCTTCGCGCGGCGGCGGCCGCTGCGCTCGATGCCGCCGTGCGGCTTATGGTCTAACGCGGTACCTTTGGTCGCCGTGCGCCCATCGAATCGTTTCGTCGCGTGTCTGGCCGCCTTCGCCGGCCTGCTGGCCGCCTGCGGCGGCGGCGAGCCGCGCTCGGCGTCCACGCCGCGGCCTAGCGGCCCGTCGCTCATCATCGAGGGCGACCGCCTGTGCGCGGAGCTGATCCGCCGCGAGGCAGAGTATCTGAAGGGAAGCGAGATCGACGTGGCCGGCTACGTCGCGATCGGCGACAACACGCTTGCCTTCTTTCGCCGTCTGATGCCGCCCGCCGGCGACGCGCGGTGGACCGAGGGCCTCCAGGTCCGCTGGGAGGCCATCGATGACGCCCGCCGGCGCGACGGCGACGTCGTCGGTGCGCTCTGGCAGTTCATCGGCGCGGCGCGCGTTGCCGGCCTTTGGCTGTGCGGACCCGATCAGGCCGCCGTGCTCGACGCCGCCGTCGCCGATGCGGCCTTCTCCTCGACGATCCCGCCCGAGGAGTACGCCACGCGTCTCGACGGCGTCATCGCGAAGTACGCGCCGGAGCACGAGGAGTATCACCACGATCCCGATCCCGAGGAGCTGAAGAAGCGGCTCGAGCCGGGCGACGAGCACTCCCACGGGCCGGGCTACTTGACCATCCAGTCCGCCATGATCGACGCGATGGCGGCTCTTCCCGGCCCGGCCGGCCAGGAGCGTCAGGCCGCGATCTTCCTGTACTTCATGCGGCAGTCACTGGCCGCCGAGACCGCAGGAATCCGCACCGGCGGTGTGCGCGGGCAAGCGCTGTTCGAGCCCAGCTACGCCTATACGCATCAAGCGATCGGCGTGGCTTGCCTGGTGTGGAAGCTCAACCTGTGCGGCTGACCCCGGCGGGCATGACCAGCGGGAACCGGCGAGGCGCTCGCTAGGCAGCGCCCGGCGACCGCGAGGTGCCGGGGTCCGGCGAGGATGAGCCCGGGTTCGACGAGCTCGGCGAGGACGCAGGCGTCGGATCGCTCGGCGATTTCCCCGGCGTCGCCTCGCTCGACGACGACGACGGCTGGCCGGTCGAGCCGGTCGAGCCCGACGGGGAAGGTTCGGGCTCGGGATCCGGATCCGGGGACGGGCTCTTGCGGCGACGCTTCTTCTTCGGCTGCTGCGGCGGCGGCGCGGCCGGGCTCGGGTCCACCGCGTAGGCGGTCACGGCGCTGGGGGCCTCGCGCACGATGGCAACGGCTTCGGTCTGCGGGGACTGCTTGCGCTCGACCGTGCGCTTGGCCGGAGGGAGCTGCACACCCTCGAAGCCCTTGTCGGCTGCTCCGGTCAGTGCCGCGCCCATGAACCTCGCCCAGATCCGGCCGGGGAAGCCGCCGCCCGAGACGCTGCGGCCGTGCAGCCTCGTCATGATCGGCACCTTGCCGTCCGGTCCCGGCGGATAACCCATCCACACGGCCGTCACCAAGCCGGGCGCCGGCGTGTAGCCGACGTACCAGGCGTCGCGTTTCTTCTCGGTCGTTCCGGTCTTGCCGGCCGAGGTCAGCGAGATGCGAGCCGGCCGCCCGGTACCGTTGCGAACGACGCCCTCGAGGATGGCATTCATCATGTCGGCGTGCTTCTCCTCGATGGTGCGCTTGGCGGTCGGCTTGCGCTCGGCGATCACCGTGCCGCCGCGATCCACGATCTTGGTCACCGCGATCGGGTCGGGGCGCATCCCTCGGCCGGCGAAGGTCGCGTAGGAGCGGGCCATCTCGAGCGGCGTGACGCCGAACGGACCCAGCGCGATCGAGCACACGCCCAAGAGCGGGCTGGTGATGCCGGCGTCGTGCGCGGCCTTCATCGCCGACTCGGGGCCGACGCGAGCGACCATCTGCGCGTAGACCGTGTTCACCGAAAGCTCCGTCGCCTTGACCACGTCCATCGTGCCGTAGGAGTTGTTGCCGTAGTTGCCCGGCTCCCACGGGTCGCGCTTGCTGCCGCACGAGGGGACCTTGATCTTGGACGGCGCCCGGTAGCTGTCGCGCGGCGATAGGCCGGCGCGCAGGTAGGCCAGGAGGGTGAACGGCTTGAACGTCGAGCCCGCGCTTCGTCCCGCGCCCGGCACGATCTGCGTCGCGTAGTTGAAGCCGCGCGCCTTCTCGATGCTGTTGAAGTTCCGGCCGCCGACCAGCGCCCGGATCTCGCCGGAGGTCGCCATCGAGACGAGGGCGGCCTCGGGGTCGCTTGCGTTCGGCAGCACGGACATGACGGCGCGCTCCGCGGCCGACTGCGTGTCGAGGTTAAGCGTGGTGTGGATGGTCAGCCCGCCGGTGTAGATGTCCCGGTCGGTGAGCCCGAAGCCACCGCGATCGGCCGGGGTGATCAGCGTGCGGCGCACGTACTCGACGAAGTGAGCGGCGCGGACGGGCGGCTCGGAGCGCGGACGGACCTTCAGCGGCGTCTTGATCGCGGCCGCGGCCGTCGCCGGGGTCGTCCAGCCCACGTCGAGCAGCCGGCCGATGACGTAATCGCGGCGGAACTTGGCGGCCTCGAGATCGTCCGAGAGCGTCTCGGGTGACTTGATGATGCCGGCGAGGAACGCGGCCTCGGGGATGTCGAGGTGCCTGGCCGGCTTGCCGAAGTACTCGCGGGCCGCGGCCTCGATGCCGTAGGCGCCGCGGCCGAAGTAGATCGTGTTCATGTACCCGAGCAGGATCTCGTCCTTGGCCATCTGCTTCTCGAGGCGGGTCGCGAGCCAGGCTTCGTTGAGCTTGCGGGCCATGGTCCGCTCCTTGCCGACCTCGGCGAAGGCGTTGCGGACGAACTGCTGGGTGATGGTCGAGCCGCCCTGCTCGATCTCGCCCTCCTTCACGTTGGCGAGCGCCGCCCGGAGCATGGCCGTGCCGTTCACGCCCCCGTGGTCGAAGAACCGGTGATCCTCGGCGGCCAGGACGGTGTAGATCGCGGCGTTGGAGATCTGCTCCCGCTCGACGATGATTCGGTGCTCCTCGCCGTGAAGCAGGGCGATCTGCCGGCCCTTCACGTCAAGGATCCGCGAGTCCTCGGCCAGCGGCTGCATCTCGGGTAGCTCGGGCAGCTGGACGCTCGCGACGGCGCCACCGACCTGGCTGGAAAGCAGCATCGCCAGGACGACGACTTCGAAGACGGCGATGACGAACCACGACCGGCGCGCGAGGTACTTGATGTCCAGACGGCGGCCGTGATTCAGGAACGGGAGTGAGATATCCATCGTGGAACAGGTATTCCCCGACGGAGTCCACGTTAAGCGTGCACCCTGCCCCCGCCAACGCCCGATGTTTCGTAGTCAGGCCGGATGGTTATCTTTTGGATACCGCCCTCTTCGAGGCCGGCTTCGCGATGTTCTCCGTCACCACGTCGATCAGCCGCAGCAGCTCGATCGGTAACGGGAAGATCAGCGTCGAGTTCCGCTCCGACGCAACCTCCGTCATCGTCGACAGGATCCGGAGCTGCAGCGCCGCCGGGTTCTTTTGAAGCTCCGCCGCCGCCGCGCTCAGCCGCTCGGCCGCCCCGTACTCGCCTTCGGCGTGGATGATCTTGGCCCGCCGGTCGCGCTCGGCTTCGGCCTGACGTGCCATGGCGCGGCGCATCGTTTCGGGAAGCTCGACGTCCTTGACCTCCACGACCGTGACCTTCACGCCCCAGGGATTGGTCAACTCGTCGATGATCTGCTGAAGCTGCTGGTTGATCTCGTCCCGCTTGATCAGCAGGTCGTCCAGCTCGGCCTGCCCGACCACGCTTCGCAGCGTCGTCTGCGAGATCTGTGAGGTCGCGAAAAAGTAGTTCTGGATCTGGACGACGGCCTTGATCGGGTCCACGACGTTGAAGTACGCGACCGCATTGACCCGGACCGTCACGTTGTCGCGCGTGATGATGTCCTGCGGAGGGATGTCCAGGGTCACCGTCTGCAGAGTGACCTTCACCATGCGGTCGATGATCGGGATGATGAAGAACAGGCCCGGTCCCTTGGCCCCGATGACCCGTCCGAGCCGGAAGATCACGCCCCGCTCGTATTCTTTGACGATCCGGATCGCCGACGCGAAAAGCGACAGCAGCAGCACCGCGCCGATCACGATGCCGAGCAGGGTCGCATCACTCATGGCTTGTCCTCCTCTTCCTCTTCCACGATCAGGTCGAGCCCCTCGACCGCCTTCACCCGCACGGTCCGTCCCGCCGTGAGCGGCGAATCGGAGCGGATGTTCCACCAAGCACCCGCGATGAGCGCCCGGCCCCTGCCGTCCGAGGCGCTGCGGACGACGCCCCGCTCGCCGATCAGGCCCGCCTCGCCGCTGATCGAGGGACGGTTGCGGGTCCTCCACGCGAAGCGGCCGATGAACACGGAGGCGGCTCCCACCGACAGCGCCACCGGCACGATGATCCCCGCGTCCACGCCGACCGAGCCGCGGAACAGGAAGATGCCACCGAGCACGAGCGCCGCCACCCCGCCGGCAGCGAACACCCCCACCCCCGGCGTGAACACCTCGGCGATCAGCAGGATCGCGGCGAGGAACATCAGCAGCGCTCCGACCGCGTTGACCGGCAGCACCGACAAGCTGAAGAACGCGAGCACGATCATGATCACGCCCACGATGCCGGCACCGCCGACCCCGGCGGTCCCCAACTCGTAGAGGATCGCGAGCGTGCCGATGGAAAGGAACAGGAACGCGATGTTCGGGTCCGCGATCCGTTGCAGCAGCGCGCGAAAGCCGCGAAGCTCGTACGGGACCATCGTCGCTCCCGCGGTGCGCAGGGTCACGTCCCGGCCCGAGGCCAGCGTGAGCGTTTGGCCGTCGATCGCGTTGAGCAGATCCGGCACGTCGTCGGCGAGCAGGTCCACCACGTCGATGCGCGCGGCCTCCTCGGCGGTCACGCTGCGGCCTTTGCGAACGGCCTCGCCCGCGAAGGTGACGTTGCGGCCCTTGGCCTGGGCGATCGACTCGGCGTAGGCGGCCGCGTCGTTGATGATCTTGTCGCTGATATCCCCGCCCTGAAGATCGACCGGCGTCGCCGCGCCGATCGCCGTTCCGGGCGCCATCGCCGCGACGTGCGCCGCC
>DATLFO010000296.1:0-27295 GCA_035541035.1 Actinomycetota bacterium | reverse complement strand
CCCAGACGCTGGTGATGATCGCGGTCGTGACGGCCGTGGCGCTGGTGCTGTCGGCCGCGATCTTCGTGGCACGCTGGCTGCTGTCGGGCACTCCCCTGCCGCGCTGATGCGCTAGCGGGGCGTGGCGTCCACGAACGGTGGCTTCTTGACCATGCCCTGGCCGGTCTTGCCGCGCACCTCGACGCTCACCGCGTCGCCGTCCTTGACACTGCCCGGCGCGACCGACGCCAGGGCGATCCCGATCTTGAGCGTGGGCGAAAACGTGCCGCTGGTGCAAGTCCCCACCGTCTGGCCGTTGGCGGTGACGGCGCACCCGCGGCGCGGGATCACCCGGTCGGTCATGGTGATCCCGACCAGCGTCTTGCCCGGCTCTTTCGATTCGATCGCGGCCTTGCCGGCGAAGGCGTCCTTGTCCTTGCCGATGGCCCAGCGAAGCCCCGCCTCGGCGGGCAGCGTGTCGCGGTCGATGTCGTTGCCGTGCAGCGGATAGCCCATCTCGGTGCGCAGCGTGTCTCGGGCCGCCAGGCCGCAGGGCGTGACGTTCTGGTCAAGGATCGCGCGCCAGAGCCCAGGCGCATCCGCCGGAGGCACGAAGATCTCGTAGCCGTGCTCGCCGGTGTAGCCGCTGCGCGCGATCCCGAACGAGCCGATGCGCACCATGTGCATGTAGCCGAGCATCGGGACGTCGCCGATGACCGCGTCCAGCGCCGCGCGCGACCGGGGACCTTGCAGCGCCAGAATCGCGTCGTCGCGCCGTTCGATGATCGCGGCCTCGGCGCCGTCGGTGGCGCGCAGCCGGCGTTCGACCTCGTCCACGTTGGATGCGTTGGGCACCACCAAATAGTCGTCATCCAGCCGGTAGACGATCATGTCGTCAACGATCCCGCCGTCCTCGTCGAGCATCAGCGTGTAGCGCGCTCGGCCCTCGGGCAGATCCGTATAGCGATTGGACAAGGCCCGGTCCAGCAGCGCCGCAGCGCCGTCGCCGGTGACCAGGATCTTGCCCAAGTGGGAGACGTCGAACACGCCGGCGTCGGCGCGCACGGCGGTGTGCTCGGCGACCGTCCCCGCATAGGAGATCGGCATCTCCCAGCCGCCGAAGGCGCCCATATGGGCCTTCAGCGCGCGGTGCTCGGCATCCAGCGGCGAAGTCTTGGTCATGACGGCGCGAGCCTATACCGGCCGCGGCGGGTATGGGTAGCATGAGGATGGTCCGTCCGATCGATGAGGAGCGAGCAAATGCCCGAGACCTACGACGTGGTGGTGCTGGGCGCCGGAACCGGCGGGTACGCGACGGCGCTGCGCGCCGCGTCGCTGGATCTGAAGGTCGCGATGGTCGAGCGCGACAAGATCGGCGGGACCTGCCTGAACGTCGGCTGCATCCCCACCAAGGCGCTGCTCCACTCGGCCGACGTCTACGACACCATGCGCGACGCCGAAACGTTCGGCGTGACCGCCTCGAACGTCACCTACGACTGGGCGGGCGTGCAGAAACGCAAGGACGCCGTGGTCGAGCGCATGATCAAAGGCCTGGCTTCGACGCTGAAGGCCCGCAAGGTCGAAACGATCACCGGCACGGGAACGATCACCGCGAAAGACACCGTGACGGTTGACGGCACGGCGCTGGGGACCAAGAACATCGTGATCGCGACCGGCTCGAAGCCGAAGATGATCCCCGGCCTGGAGATCGGTGACCGGATCATCACCAGCGACGAGGCGCTGTCGATGGACCACGTGCCGACCAGCGCGGTGATCTTGGGCGCCGGTGCGATCGGCGTCGAGTTCGCCTCGCTATGGGCCTCGTTCGGCTGCAAGGTCACCGTCGTCGAGATGCTGCCGTCGCTGGTGCCGCTGGAGGACCCCGACGCCGGCAAGGAGCTGGCGCGCGCGTTCCGCAAGCGCGGCATCACGTCGATGGTCGGCGCGAAGCTGGAAGAGGCCAAAGCCGGCGCGGACGGCGTCACGTGCCGTGTCAGCGTGGACGGCAAAACCGAGACGATCGAAGCCGACGTGCTGCTGGTCGCGGTGGGCCGCGGACCCGTGACCGACGGCGCGGGTCTGGAGTCGATCGGCGTTGCGACGGATCGGGGCTTCGTCGTGGTCGACGAGTACTGCCGCACCAACGTCGAGAACGTCTACGCGGTCGGCGACGTGATCCCGACGCTGCAGCTTGCGCACGTGTCGTTCGCCGAAGGCATGCTCGCCGCCGAACAGATCGCCGGCAAGCAGGTTGCCCCGCTCGACTACGACGCGATGCCGCGCGCCACCTACTGCGATCCCGAGGTCTCCTCGGTCGGCTTGACCGAACCGCAGGCGAAGGAACAAGGCTTCGAGATCGAGACCAAGTCGGTCGGCTTCGGCCACATCGGCAAAGCCGCGATCCTGAACAAGACCACCGGCTTCTGCAAGATTGTCGCCGAGAAAGGATCCGGCCGGATCCTAGGCGTGCACATGGTCGGCCCGCACGTCACCGACCTGCTCGCCGAAGCGATGCTGGCCTACGGGTGGGAAGCCACCGCGGGAGACATCGCGCCCTTCATTCACCCGCACCCGACGCTGTCGGAAGTGTTCGGAGAGACCGCGCTGGCCTTGGCCGGCCGGCCGCTGCACGCCTAGGCGACGGGGCCGCCGGCCAGGCGCAGGCCTTCGTCGCGGGTCTCGGCGACCGGCATCACGGCATCGATTCCCGATACGACGGTGACCTTGCGGACCAGGCCCGTGGCGGGGATGACCGCCACGACGGGCGCGCCGCGGCCTTGGAACATGCGCGCAATGGTGAACAGCGTGCGCAGCGCGGCGCTGTCCAGATACTGGGTTTCGCTCAGGTCGAGCACGATGGCCAGCGCGTCCGCGCACGAGGCTTGGATCTGGCGGCTCATCTCGTCGCAATTGCCGATGTCGAATTCGCCGACCACGGTTGCGACGGCGATTTCGCCGTTCATCGCACACCGGACTTCGGACAGTTTCGTCACGCTGCAGTCCCCCCATTTCCTCGAAGCTTCCGCCGGAGAAGAATCTCGGTCCCTTCGGCCGTCGGCCGCACGACGACCTCGTCCATGAACGCACGCATCATGCGCAATCCCAAACCCCGGTCACGCCGGCGGGGCTGCTGCCAGGCTCCGAAGTCTCGGATGACGATCGCGAGCCCGTCGGCGTCCACGATCGCTTCCACCTCGATCGGTCCGCCGCTCATGCGATACGCGTGCTCGACCGCGTTTGCGGCGGCTTCTCCGACGGCGATCATCACGTCGTCGGCGATGTCGGCGGGCGCTTCGACGGTCGAGAGCCAGCCGCGAAGCTGCTGACGGAGCGGCGCAAGATGGCCCGGCTCGGCCTCCAGACGCAACTTCAGCTCGCGCCCTGCGGCGGGCAGGCGACGGACCACCAGCAAGGCGACATCGTCTTCGACGTCGTCGGTGAGCATCCCGGCCAGAACCGCGTCGCAGAGCGTGGCCGCCTCGGCGGAACCCGCCTCCGTTACGCGCAGCCGCAGGCGTTCCAGGCCGGTGTCGAGCGACTCGCGGCGGCGCTCGACCAGCCCGTCGGTGTAGAGCACGACGACATCATCTTCGCCGATCTGCAACGTGCGCTGCTCGTAGCTGCCCATCTGGATGCCGAGCGGCGGCGCGATGACGACCGACAGGATCTCGGCATCGGATGCGCCTGCGGGACGAAACACCGGCGGCGGATGCCCTGCCGAGGCGATCGTGAGCGTCTCGGCCGCGGGATCGAACACGCCGTAGACCAACGTTGCCATGTCGTCGGCGCCCATCGAATGCAGCAGCCGGTCGGTGTGGTTGAGCACGCCGCGCGGCTCGTGTCCTTCGAATGCGTAGGCGCGAACGGCGGTGCGGATCTGCGCCATGACCGACGCCGCGCGAGTCCCGTGCCCGACCACGTCCCCCAGCGCCAGGGCGATCCGCCCGTCCGGCAGCCGAAACACGTCGTACCAGTCGCCGCCGACACGGGCGCCTCCACCGGGCTGGTATCGCACCGCGATGTCCAGCTCGGCCACGAACGGAAGGCCGCCCGGCAGAAGGCTTCGCTGCAACGCCTCGGCTTCGCGCCGTTCGCGTTCGCGAGCGCGAACCAGCTCGGTCACTTCGACGGCGTGGGTCAGGATGCCCTCGGCCTTACCGTCCTCGTCCAGCAGTGGCACATAGGTATACGTGAAGTACGCCTCGTCCGGCTGGCCACCGCCGCGATCGAGCATCACGCGGGCTTCCGCGGCTCGGTACGGCTCCCCGCTCGAGAACACCCCATCGAGAAGCTCGAAATAGCCTTGCCCCTCCAGCTCCGGAAACGCCTCGCGAACGGTCCGGCCCACCACGTCGCGGCCGCCGATGGTCTGCACGAAGAAGTCGTTGACGAACTCGAACCGGTTGTCGCCGCCGCGCGTGACCGCCACGGCAGCCGGGATATCACGGAACACGGCCTTCAGGCGATCCCGCTCCACACGAAGACGGTCGCTGAATTCGGCGACGACGTTCTCGTGCGTCTCAAGCAGATGGGTCAGCGCTGCGACGCTGGACTTGAGCTGTTCGATCTCGCGGGCTCCCATCAGGACATCACCGTCGCTTCCCCGTCGGAAGTCTCGGTGAATAGCGGGCCCGAGGCCAGCGGCAGCAATGCCAGCTTCACGTTCAGCGCAAGCGTCTTGAACAGCTCGGCTGTTTCGCGAGAGATCGGGCATCGAGTGAAGACGACGGCGGCGAAAAGGTCGCTGCCCAGCAGAAGGCCCCCGAACCCGAATGCGGAGCGCACGCCGTGATCGGCGACGAAATCTTTGGCGGGGATGCTCGGACTTGCGGCCGCGTCTTCGACATGGAAGACGTTGAAGACCCGCTCGCGCAGATCCAGCAGCAGCTCCGGCTCGCTATCCAGAATGGCGCCGGTCGGCACGCCGAGCTGCCGGATCAACGTCGCAATCATCGGAAGACGAGCGATGGCATCCTCCGACGGCAGCGGAATCACCTGATGGCCTCGGGATTGCCTCCGATCGTTCCACTCGGCCCGGTCGCCGGCGGTCCCCAGCAGAACCAGGCAGGGGGTGCGCCGCTTCGGTGGCTTGCCCAACAGCTCGGTCGCCTTGGCGGTCAGATCGGCGGGGAGGTCACCGGCGGCGTGTGTTTTGTAGACGCGGGACAGCACGACGGTGCCTTCGCCGTGGCGGTCGCGCAGCGCGGCATGGAGCAGTCGCGCCACCCGGGTCGCGCCGTCCTCCAACGAGGATGCCCCGTCGCAGGACCCGCGCACCGCGGCTCCGAAACGAAGCGTATCCCCCACCGAGAGCTCTTCGATATTGATCTGCATGACCTTCTGGTCCCCTATATCCCGAATTGCCGAGCTCGAAACCCGATCCGCCCGGACGGCTCGTGCCGCGTAAAGTGGTCGGCGTGAATCCGATCCTAGCGTCCTGGGTGGGTCGCGTCCGGTATGAGCCCGCCTGGGCTCTCCAGCGGCTGGTCGCCGAGCTGCGGGCCGAAGGCAAACTGGGCGACACGCTGCTGCTGCTCGAGCACGAGCCCGTCTATACGCTCGGCCGGCGCGGCAGCGAGGCCGAGATCCTGATGGACCCCGACGAGCGGCAGCGGCGCGGCATCGAGACGGTTCGCAGCGACCGAGGCGGTTTGGTGACCTATCACGGCCCGGGCCAGCTGATCGGCTATCCGATCTTCAACCTGGGCGTCGCCGCCGACGTGCGCGACTTCGTGTGCCGCATCGAAAAGACGATGATCGGCGTGGCGGCGCGATTCGACGTCGCCGCCGAACGGATCGATGGCCTGCCCGGCGTGTGGGTGGGCGACGCGAAGCTGGGGGCGATCGGCGTGCACATCTCGCGCGGCATCACCACGCACGGTTTCGCGCTGAACGTGGCTACCGATCTGGATGCGTTCAACGGCATCGTGCCGTGCGGCATCGTGGACAAGACCGTGACGTCGCTGGACGTGGAGACGGGCCGCGAGGTCTTGATGGACGATGTGGTTTCCGCAACCGTCGAGGCCGCCGCCGAGGCATTCGCGCGGCCGGTCTCGCTCACCGAGATGGACTTCGAGGCGATCGCCGGTGGCTGACACGCGCAAGCATCTGCCGCTGCTGCCGACCGTGCAAGGGCCGGCGCGGAACCTGCCGATGGAGCAGGTTGCCGAAGGCCGCAAGCCGTCGTGGCTGAAGATCCGCGCGACGATGGGCGCGAACTTTGTGGACCTCAAGAAGATCGTCGGCGGCGAGCGGCTCCACACCGTGTGCGAAGAGGCGCGGTGCCCCAACATCTACGAATGCTGGGAGGATCGCGAGGCGACGTTTCTGATCGGCGGCAACCTGTGCACGCGCCGCTGCGCGTTCTGCGACGTCGCAACCGGCAAGCCGGCCGGCTACGACACCGACGAGCCGCGCCGCGTCGCCGAATCGGTCGAGCGGATGGGATTGCGGTACGCGGTCGTGACCGGCGTCGCGCGCGACGACCTGCCCGACGGCGGTGCGTGGCTTTTCGCCGAGACGATCCGGCAGGTGCGCGCGCGGATCGAAGGGTGCGGCGTCGAGGTGCTCGTGCCGGACTTCAAAGGCGACCGCGACGCGATCGCCGCCGTGTGCGAAGCCGACCCGGAAGTGTTCGCGCACAACGTCGAGACCGTGCCGCGCCTATTCGGCCGCATCCGGCCCGCGTTCACCTATGAAGGATCGCTCGACGTGCTGCGCGTCGCCCGCGCGATACTGCGACCCGAACGCGTCGTGAAATCGAACCTGATTGTCGGCATGGGCGAGACCCACGACGAGGTCATCGCCGCGATGCGCGATCTGCGCGAAGCCGGCTGCGATCTGCTCACCATCGGCCAATACCTGCGGCCCAGCGATCTGCAGATGCCGGTCGCCCGCTACGTGCCCCCCGAGGACTTCGCGGCGTGGAAGGCCGCCGGTGAGGCCATGGGCTACGCCTGGGTGGAGGCCGGTCCTCTCGTCCGCTCCAGCTACCACGCCGGCAAGCAACACCGCGCCGCAGCCGCGCGCCGCCCGGCTGCCCGCTAGGCGCCGGCGAACGGATCCTGCAGCGTGATACCGTCGAAGCGGCGGAAGTCGCGGTCATGGGTCCACAGGGTTGTCACACCGGAACGGCGCATCAGGGCGACCAGGTGGGCGTCGGGGACGAGACTGCCGCGTACGCCGGCGGCGTCGGCCGTATCGGCGAACAACGGCCAGAATCCTTCATCCTCCCCGGGCGAGCGGACGTTGTCGCGTTCGAGCAGCCCGCGGATGTTCTCGGACGCGGCGCGCCACGGCAGCGGCCGGGCGAACACCCCCGGGTGCGTCGCGATCCGAAGGTAGGCCATCGCCACCGGCCAGAACAGGTACAGCAGCGCCGGTCCTGCCGCGAGCATCGTGACGGTCTCGAGCGCGCGCTCGTGGAAGGGGCTCGATCGATCCGATGCGTACAAGAGCAGATTCGCGTCGATCGCGCTGCTCATCGGTCCTCGAGCGTCCGCCAGAGCGCGTCTTTGTCTTCCAGATCGACTCTGGCCCCCATCGCGGCGGTGTGAAAGCGGATCGCGGATCGCTTGCCCGGGGACTGCTGCTTCAGGGCCGCCGCCAGCAGCTCGCTGGCGAGCTGCCCGAGGGACTTCGACTCGCGCTTCGCGCGCCGCTTGAGCTCGGCCAGCACCGTCGCGTCAAGGTCGATCGTCGTGCGCATGATGCGTGATGTTATCATCGAGCGCATCAGATGCTCGCCTAGGACCGGACCGCGCCCGTAACAAGGAATTTACAGACGGGAAACGGCCCGGAAATACGGCTCCTGCTACCGTGACCTGCGAGTTTCCTGCTTTGCCGCGACGTGGGGACGAGCGTTAGGCTCGCGCCGAAGGAACCGTTCAAGGGAGGGGCATCGTGCCTGAGACCGCGAAAGACGCACTGAAGCTGGCCAAGGATTCCGAGGCGGTGATGGTGGATCTTCGCTTCACCGACCTGCCGGGCGTCACCCAGCACTTCTCCGTGCCGATCTCGGAATTGGACGAGAGGTCCTTCGAGAACGGCTTCGGCTTCGACGGGTCGTCGATCCGCGGTTTCCAGGCGATCCAAGAGTCGGACATGCTCCTGATCCCGGATCCGACCACGGCGAAGATGGACCCGTTCCTTGCCCATCCGACCCTGTTCATGTACTGCTTCATCAAGGACCCGATCACCGGCGAGTCCTACTCGCGCGACCCGCGCAATATCGCAAAGAAGGCCGAGGATCACCTGAAGGCGTCGGGCATCGCGGACGTGTCCTACTGGGGTCCCGAGGCCGAGTTCTACATCTTCGACGAGGCGCGGTTCGACCAGAACCAGCACGAGGGCTACTACCACCTCGACTCGACCGAGGGCGCGTGGGGCTCGGGCAACCCGGGCGCGCGCGGATACCGTCCGCGCTACAAGGAAGGCTACTTCCCGGTCCCGCCGATGGACCAGTATCAGGACCTGCGCACCGAGATGGTCCTGGAGATGCAAAAGCTGGGCATCCACATCGAGGTGCAGCACCACGAGGTCGGCACCGCCGGCCAGGCCGAGATCGACATGCGCTACGGCGAGCTGCTGCAGACCGCCGATCGCGTGATGGACTACAAGTACGCGGTCAAGAACGTCGCCTGGCGCAACGGCAAGACGGCGACGTTCATGCCGAAGCCGCTGTTCATGGACAACGGCTCGGGCATGCACACCCATCAGTCGCTGTGGCGCAACGGCGAGAACCTGTTCTACGACGAGACCGGCTACGCGATGCTGTCGGACATGGCCCGCTACTACATCGGCGGCCTGCTGCAGCACGCGCCGGCGCTGCTCGCGTTCACGAACCCGACGACGAACTCGTACCGCCGTCTGGTGCCGGGCTACGAGGCGCCGATCTACCTCGTGTACTCCTCGCGCAACCGGTCCGCGTGCGTGCGCATCCCGACGTACTCCAACGCGCCGGCGGCGCGCCGCATCGAATTCCGCACGCCCGACCCGTCGTGCAACCCGTACCTGGCGTTCGCGGCGTGCCTGCAGGCCGGCCTCGACGGCGTGCGCAACAAGATCGAGCCGCCGGAGCCGATGGACAAAGATCTCTACGATCTGGCGCCCGAGGACAAGGCGCAGGTGCAGTCGGTGCCGGGCTCGCTCGAAGAGGTGCTCGACGCGCTCGAGGCGGACCACGACTTCCTGCTGGAAGGCGGCGTGTTCACCGAGGACGTCATCGAAACCTGGATCAACTACAAGCGGTTGCACGAGGTCGACGCGATGCGGCTCCGCCCGCATCCGCACGAGTTCGCGCTGTATTTCGACATCTAAGTCGCTGCATCGCAAACGGAAGGGGCCTTCGGGCCCCTTCCGGCGTTCCGGACCGGTGAGGAGGCCGCTTGCTTCGGGTTCATCGCCTGCCATCGGGGGAACGAAGGCGACCATGACAACTGACCGCACACCCGGCAGCGGCCGCGAGCCCGACTGGGACCGCGCGGCCGAACGGGCTCGGCAGAAAGCCCGAGTCCCCCATCGAACGGAGCACGATCCTATCGACGGCGTCGTCGCCGTCTTCCGCTCGGCGGCCGAAGCCGAGCGCGCCGCCGCAGCGGTAACGGCCGCGGTGCCCGGCGTCACGGTTCGCGTCGGCGACGACGCAAGTCACGTCGCCGCCCTGCGCGCCGAGATGGCCGAAGAAGACGCACGTTCCTTCGCCGGCCCATCCGTCGGGCTGTATACGCCGGAGATGGCAAAGGGTGCGGCATGGGGCACGGCCGTCTGGGCGGTGGTCGGCGCGATCCTCGCCGCCCCGTTCTCGCTGATCCCCATGGGCGACCTGGTCATCGCGGTGAAGCTGATGATCGTGACCATCGTCGGAGCGGTTGCCGGCGGAGCCTTCGGCTTCGTCGCCGGAGGCGGCGCGGCCGCGAAAAGCCCCGCCGAACCGATGGCGGCCGAGGCGGGCGTGTCGCTCGGCGTCGCCGTTGCGGGGCCCGACGAGAGGAAGCAGGTGGTCAGAGTGCTGAGTGCCGCCGAGCCGGTCCGCCTCGACGAGGTGCGGCGAGGTCGCCCTGAGGCAACCGTCGAACGCCGTCGGCACGCCTGACGGCGCCGCGACGAAAGCGCAAGGGCCCGGCCGGCAGGCCGGGCCCTTCACGTGCGCGGGGATGCGCGGACTACAGAAGCTGCGAGTCGGCAGGGGTCTCGCCGTCGGCCTCGCGCTGCAGGCCCTCGACGCCGTTGCTCTCCTGCCAGACGGTGGCGTCCGAGTCGTCGACATAGATCGTTCCCGCGATGTCGATGACGTCGGCCGACGCCGGCAGCGAAGCGAACAGACCCGCGGCCACGACGGCCGCCGCAAAGATCTTCTTCATCATGATCCCCCCCCTCGATCCCTGGGACGCTCCCAGGGTTTCTAGCGTTTCCATAGGGAATACGGTGCTCATAGGGAGATCTTACGAGCCAAAATCAGGACAAACCTTCTGAAGCGGCCCTGGGTCACTCGGAAACCGTCTGATTCTTGGCGAGTCGGTCCGGTGTCGATCCGGCCGGAACGGTGACCGTCAGCGAATCGACGAGGCGCCGCACGTCGTCGGCCCGGAAGCGGCGGTGCCCGCCGGGCGTGGTAATGGAGGGCAGCCGGCCCTCCCGCGCCCACGCCGCGACGCTGCGGCGGCTCACCTGGAGCAGCAGCGCCACCTGGCCGGGCCGCAGCAACGTGCCCTCGAGCCAGGCACGCTGGCCCGGATCGTCGGCGAACATCGGGTCGAGCATGCGGCGCCGTGTCTCGTCGGGACGGCCGCGCGCGGAACGTACGAGGTCCATGCCCGACAGCATGATCGGCCGCCGGCCCCAGTCCAGTGCGACGAACGGGCCGGAACGCGCGGAGCCGGGCGCGGCCTACTCGCCTCGATGCGGGTTCAGGAAGCGGTCGATCTCGTGCGCAAGCTCGGACGGCGCCTCCTCGGGAACGAAATGCCCGATGTCGGGCAGCCGCACCACCGTGACGTCATCCACATCACGTTCGATCGTCGGGATGAGCGAGGGCGGCAGCACCGGATCGCGCTCGCCCCACACGATCAAGGTCGGGACCTGAACGCGACGCGGCCCGGCTTCGTTATCGTGGGTCCCGCGTCCGCCGGGCATCGGCACCGGCAGCTTGTCCAACGCGCCGCGCACGCCGCGCATGATCGTCGAGCGCGTGATGGTGCGGTAGTAGGCGAGCGTGCTGCGGGCGTGACCCAGATCCGAGAACGCCTCGCCGTAGCCTTTCATGGTCTCGGCGTCGAAGGCCTGCTTGTTCTTGGATCCGGCCTTGATCAGCATCGGCACAAGGCGCTTGCCGAACAGCACCATGGCCGCCTCTGGGATCAGCGGAACGTTGAACGCCAGGAAGTGCCAGCCACGCGTGAGATCAAGCGAGCGGAACGGCGCATTGACCACGACGAGCTTCTCCACGGCCTGGGGATGGTCGAGCGCGATGCGCAGCGCGATCGAACCGCCCCAGTCGTGCCCGACGAGCGCGAACTTCTCCGCGCCCGCCGCGGCGAGCGCGCGAACGAGCGTGCGGGACACGGTCTGCATGTCGGAGGCGACGGCTGCGTCGCTGCGCCCGAATCCGGGAAGATCGGGCACGAAGACCCGGTTGCGGCCCGACAGCTTGTCCGCGACCTGCTTCCACGCCTCCCCCGTCTGGGGAAAACCGTGAAGGAGAACCAGCGGCGCGCCGTTGCCGTGCTCGCGAATGTAGATCCGACGGCCTTCGACGTCCACGTGGCGATCGCTCATGGTCTCTCCTTCAGGTCGTTTTTCTGCGAGTCATCGGGTTGGCCTTTTTCCGTAGAAGACGTCCTCGCAAACCTGTCGCGCGCGCCGCGTGACCCGGCGGTAGTCCTCGCCGAACTGCACGCGGGCGCCCGGCCCGGGGTAGCCGAGCGCGCGAGCGAGCACCTCGGCCTCCTCCGGCTTGGCCGGCAGCGCGTCCATCGCGCGTCCGCGGATCAGGTAGAGGGTGTTGCGGGTGCGGTTGACGAACCGATATGCCTCCAGAAGCCACTTCGCCTGCTCGATGGTCAGCAGTTGGCGCTCGGCGGCCGCGGAGATCGCCGGCACGGTGCCTTGCACCCGGATGCTCGGATGATGCGCGCCGTGCATGAGCTGGAGCAGCTGCACGGTGAACTCGATGTCGATGGTGCCGCCCCGCCCGACCTTCATCTGCGTCGCGGGGTCTTGGCGCGGGCCGAGCCGTTCGCGCTCGATGCGGGCCTTCATCGACCGGATGTCGCGCACCTTCTCGGGCGCGAGCCGCTCGGGATACACGAACGGACGGATCAGATCGACGAACTGCTGGCCGAGCATCGGGTCGCCGGCAACCGGCCGGGCTTTGACGAGCGCCTGGAACTCCCAGGTCTTGGCCCAACGCTCGTAGTAGGCGCGGTAGGCGGTGAGCGAGCGCGCGAGCGGACCGTCCTTGCCCTCGGGGCGAAGCTGCGCATCCACCGGGAACGCCTGCCCCTCCTCGGTCGTGGCCGCGAGCCGCTGGAGCAGCCCTTCGGCGAGCATCGTCGCCCACTTGTGCGCGCCCTTCTCGTCGGGCGCGTCGTAGACGAACATGACGTCGATGTCGCTCGCGTAGTTGAGTTCCTCACCGCCCAGCTTGCCCATGCCGATCACCGCGAAGCGCGCCCCGGCGGGGGGCGGATGCTCTTCGTGGAGCGACCCGAGCGCGGCTTCGAGCGCCGCCTCGGCCAGGTGCGACAGCTCGCGGCCGATGTCGTCGGGGCTGACGCCGCCGGCGAGGTCGCGGCAGGCGATGCGAAGCATCTCGCGGCGCTTGAAGCGGCGCACGGCCGCATCGCGGGCGTCGGGATCGCCGCGCCATTCGATGTGCTCGGCCGCCTCGCGCATCAGCTTGTCGCGGCCCTTGCGCGCGAGCGCCTTTTGCTCGGCGAGCGCGGGCACCAGCTCGGGCGTGTGCAGCAGGTGCTCGGCCAGCAGACGGGAGGTGCCGAGGACGCGGCAGAGCAGCTCGACGACGGGCGGCGAGTCGCGCAGCGCGGCGAGCGCCGCCGGGTTGCCGCCGAGCGCGAGCGCGACGTCCCGGAAGTTCGACACCGCCAGGTCCGGATCCGGCGAGTCGCTCATCCAGTCGAGCATCACCGGCAGAAGCGTGCGCATCAGCTGCGAGCGCCGCGACAAGCCGGCCGTCAGGTCGCCGAGGAACTTCAGAGCCCGGCCGGGCGAGCGGAAGCCGAGCGCCTCGAGCCGCTCCTGCGCCGCGTCCGGCGCGAGCGCCGGCGCCTGCGCGAACCGCTCCAGCAGCGGCCGGTAGAACAGCTTCTCGTGGATGCGGCGCACCACGGCCTGGATGTCCCGCCACGCCGCATCGAACGCCTCCAGCGCCGTCTCGGTGCCGCCGTCCCGAAAGCCCATCGAGCGCGCAAGCGTTCGCCGACGCGTCTCGTCCTCGGGAACGGTATGCGTCTGACGCTCCTGCGCGAGCTGGAGCCGGTGCTCGATGCGGCGAAGGAACACGTACGCGGACGCGAGCTCGCCCGCGTCGTCGTCGCCGACGTACGCGCCGCGTGAGAGCGCGGCCAGGCCGGGCAGCGTACCGCCCCCGCGCAGCGACGCGTCACGGCGGCCGTGCACGAGCTGCAGCAGCTGCACGGCGAACTCGATGTCGCGGATGCCGCCGGGCGCGCGCTTGATCTCGCGGTTGCCCAGCCCCCGCTGCGCGATCACGCGCTCGGCGCGGGCCTTCATCGCGCGGATCTCGCGCACGGCTTCGGGCGCGAGCCGCTCCGGATAGACGACGTCGGCGGCGGCGGCACAGAACTCGGCGCCGAGCACCTCGTCGCCGGCGACGGGACGCGCTTTGATGAGGGCCTGGAACTCCCACGGCTTGGCCCAGCGCTCCCAGTACGCCTTGAACGCGGTCAACGATCGCGCCAGCGCGCCGTCGCGCCCTTCCGGCCGGAGGTTCGCGTCGACACGGAACGCCTGCCCCTCCTCGGTCGTCGCGGCGAGGTTCTTGATCAGCCCTTCGGCGATGCGGTTGGCCCAGGGGCCGGCCTCGGCCTCGTCGGGCGAGTCGAAGACGAACACGACGTCGATGTCGCTCGCGTAGTTGAGCTCGCTTCCGCCGAGCTTGCCCATGCCGATCACCGTGAAGCGCGTGCCCGGCGGCGGCGTGTTCTGCGCTACGAGCACGTCGAGCGCGCCTTGCAGCGTCGCTTCGGCGAGCGCGGCCAGCTCCGCCGCGATCTCCTCGACCGCGGCGCCGCCGGCGAGGTCGCGGGCCGCGATGCGCAGCAACTCGCGGCGCTTGAACAACCGAAGCGCCGTGAGCGGATCGTCGTCGGTGGCCACGAGCTTGCGGGCCCGCGCCCGGAGCGTGGCGACGGTGCGCGGCGCGGCGAGCGCATCCTCGCGGAGCATGTCCGCGGCGTCGGGATGCCGGGCGAGGAAGGCGCCGAGGCTCGTGGACAGACCCAAAACGGCGGCCAGCCGCTGGAGCACGGCGGCCGAAGGCACGCGGCCGGTCATCGCGATGAAGCGACAGATCTGCGCGATCGCCAAGTCGGGGTCGGGCGCGTCGGCGGCCGCCGCGACGACCCGGTCCATGCCCTTCGGGCCGAGCGCCACCGACTGGAGATGGCGGGCCGCGTCTACCGGACGAGCGAAACCGGCACGCGCGAGCGCGGCGTGCATCTCGGAGAGGGACGTGGGCTCGGCCATCGGTTCGACCATGAGCCTACCCCGCGGCCCGAGTGACGCGCCGAGCGGCTACAGCAACGGCAGGTAGCGTTCGCGTTCGTAGGGGCTGACGTAGGCTTTGAACGTGTCCCACTCGGCGCGCTTGTTTCGGATGAACTGCTCGAAGACGTGCTCGCCGAGGGCGTCCGCGACGAGCTCGCTGCGCTCGAGCTCGTCGACGGCCTCGTTCAAATCTTGCGGCAGCGGCACGATGCCGCGCTTGGCTCGCTCCTCCTCGCTCATCGTGTCCACGTCGTCCACGACCTCATCGGCAAGCTCGTAGCCTTCGTCGAGGCCGCGCAGCCCGGCGGCCAGGATCACGCTGAGGGTCAGGTACGGGTTGCACGCCGGATCGGGCGAGCGAATCTCGATGCGGGCGCTCGAAGCCTTGGTCGGCTTCGCGCCCGGCACCCGCACGAGCGCGCCGCGCAGATGGCGGCTCCAGCACACGTAGGCCGGAGCCTCGTAGCCGGGGATGAGCCGCTTGTAGGAGTTGACCCACTGGTTCGTCACGGCCGTGATCTCGCGGGCGTGACGCAGAACCCCGGCGACGAACGCGCGGCCGACTTTCGACAGATGACCGGCGGTGCGCGCATCGAAGAACGCGTTTCGATCGCCTTCGAACAGCGACACGTGGGTGTGCATGCCGCTCCCCCACTCGCCTTGCAGCGGCTTGGGCATGAAGGTCGCGTGCAGGCCCATCTGCTGGGCGACCTCTTTGACCACGAGCCGGTAGGTCATGATGTTGTCGGCCATCGTGAGCGCGTCGGCGAATCGTAGATCGATCTCGTGCTGCGACGGCGCGACCTCGTGGTGCGAGTACTCGACGCTGATGCCCATCGCCTCGAGCGCCTGGATCGCGCGGCGCCGAAAATCCTGCGCGGAGTCCAGCGGCGTGAGATCGAAGTAGGAGCCCTGGTCGAGCGGCACGGGTGTCTTGGAATCCTTGAACAGGAAGAACTCCATCTCGGGATGCACGTAGAACGTGAATCCCTTCGCGCTCGCGCGCTCGAGGTTGCGGCGCAGCACGGCGCGCGGATCGCCCGGGAACGGCGCGCCGTCGGGCGTGGTGATGTCGCAGAACATCCGCGCCTCGAGGTCGCCCTTGGCCTGCGGCAGCGCCTGGAACGTGGACGGATCCGGGCGCGCCAGCATGTCCGACTCCTGGACGCGCGCGTAGCCCTCGATCGCGCTGCCGTCGAAGGACATGCCCTCCTCGAACGCGTCCTCCAGCTCGGCGGGTGTGATCGCGAACGCCTTCAGAAAGCCCAGCACGTCGGTGAACCACAGCCGGATGAAGCGAATGTCGCGTTCCTCGACGGTGCGAAGAACGTAGTCGATCTGCTCGCGCGCGGCGTCCATGACGAGCAGTCTACCCGCCCTACCGAACGCCGAGGAGCGGATGCTAGGCTTTCCGGGACGTCATGCGAACACTGCGGCTCGCGCTCGCGCAGATCAACCCGACGGTCGGGGATCTGCGAGGCAACGCGCTCGCGGTCCGTTCCTGGCTTGCCAAGGCCGAGGCCGCCGGCGCGGACTTGGTCGCCTTTCCCGAGCTGACGCTGACCGGCTATCCGCCGGAAGACCTCCTTTTGAAGCGCTCGTTCGTGGACGAGAACCTCGCCGTCCTAGCCCGCCTCGCCAAGGACGTGGGCGACGCGGCGGCGATCGTCGGCTTCGTGGACCGCGACGACGGCGGTCTCTACAACGCCGCAGCGCTGCTCGCACGCGGCAAAGTTCGCGGCGTCTACCGGAAGGTCCGCCTGCCGAATTACGGCGTCTTCGACGAGAAGCGCTACTTCGTTGCCGGCTCGGCGTTCCCGCTGTTTCGCGTTCGCGGCGTGCAGATCGGGATCAGCATTTGCGAGGACGCCTGGGCCGGCGACGGTCCGGTGCGCTCGCTCGCCCGTGCCGGCGCCGAGGTGGTGGTGAACGTCAACGCCTCTCCGTACCACCGCGGCAAGGGCCTCGAACGCACCATCCTGTTCCGCCAGCGGGCCCGCGACAACGGGATCTTCTTCGCCTATCTGCAAACCGTCGGCGGTCAGGACGAGCTGATCTTCGACGGCGAGACACTCGTGTTCGACCCGAACGGTCATCTGCTCGCGCGCGGTGCCCAGTTCGCCGAGGACCTGGTGGTGTGCGATCTGTCCCTGCCGGCCGCGCCGCGAAAGACGGCGTCGAAGGCGCCGGTCACCGACGTCTCCAAGCCGCTCGCCCGGAGCCGCAAGCGCCCTGCCGTGCCACCCCGTTCGATCCCCGAACCGATGGGACCCGAGGAGGAGGTCTACGCGGCGCTGACGCTCGGGGTACGCGACTACCTGCGCAAGAACGGGTTCGCGCAAGCGGTGATCGGCTTGTCGGGCGGGATCGATTCGTCGCTGGTGGCGGCGATCGCGGCGGACGCGATCGGCGCGGGCAACGTGCTCGGCGTGTCGATGCCGTCCCGCGTCACCTCCACCGCCTCGATCGAAGATGCCAAGGAGCTCGCGTCGAATCTGGGAATCGGCTTCCGCGTCGTTCCCATCGACGCTCTGGTGACCGGCTACGAGGCGTCACTGCTCGATGCGCTCGGCGAGCCACTCCCGGGCGCGGCGCTCGACAACGTGCAGGCGCGTATTCGCGGCACGCTGCTGATGGGAATCTCCAATGCCACCGGCGCGATCGTCCTCACGACCGGGAACAAGAGCGAGATGGCGACGGGCTACGCGACCCTGTACGGCGACATGGCCGGCGGGTTCGCGGTGATCAAGGACGTGCCCAAGACGCTCGTTTACACGCTCTGCCGCTGGCGCAACGAGCGCGGCCCGGCGGCGATCCCGGAGAGCGTGATCGTCAAGCCGCCGACGGCCGAGCTGCACGAAGGTCAGCTCGACACCGATTCGCTGCCTCCCTACGACGAGCTCGACCCGATCCTCGAAGCCTACGTGGAGCGAGACGCGGGCTTGGACGAGATCGCGAAAGCCGGATTCGACGAGCCAACCGTCGGGCGCGTTGCGCGCATGGTCGATACGGCCGAGTACAAGCGGCGCCAAGCTCCTCCCGGCATCAAGATCACGGCGCGCGCCTTCGGACGGGACCGGCGCCTGCCGATCACCAACGGCTATCGCGAATGGGCGATGAAGATTCCCGGGCGCAAGCCGGGACGGGGAAAGGACCCTCGATGAAGGTGGACGAGCTGATGAGCACCGACCTGTGCACGGTCGATCCGGAGGCCACCCTCGCCGAGGCGAGCACACTCATGGGCGAGCGGGGCGTCGGCAGCGCGATGGTGATCGACGAGGGGCGGCTCGTCGGCATCGTGACCGAACGCGACGTCGTACGCGCGATGTCCAACGCCCACGACGCCCCGGTGCGTCCGGTCGCGGAATGGATGACGAGGAAGCCCGGCACCGCCACGCCCGGGACCTCGGTCAAGGAAGCGCTGCAACTGATGGTCGACGGCGGCTTCCGGCACCTTCCCATCTGCGACGGCGACCAGCCGGTCGGCATGGTCTCGATGCGCGACATCGCGCGCGCGCTCGCCGGATAAAACGGACCTCGGGCGCGCTGCTGGGGCTTTCCACCCTGGGCGCCTTTTCGAATTTTTGGCGAGGCTCTTAACTCAGCCTGAACTCCGACCGATGGTGTTCCTGACACACCTGAACCAGGGGGGATCTTCGTGCGAGTCGAGTCTCGAATGCTGTTCAACGCCGCCACGCATCCGGCGGCCGCCGCCCACGTCGACGCCAACATCGTGGCGATCGTGGGCCTCGGATACGTGGGTTTGCCGACCGCGCTCGCCTATGCAGGCCGCGGCCGTGGCGTCATCGGCATCGACACCAGCGAACCTCGCCTCCGCCGCATCCGGACCGGCGAGGTGGACCTGCTCGACGGCGACCGGTCCCGGCTCGCCCGGGCGCTTTCCGATCCGTCGTTTCGTCTGACCGCCGACCCCACGCTCCTTCGCTGCGCCGGCACCGTGATCGTGTGCGTGCCCACTCCCGTGGACGAACACATGGTTCCGGACCTGGAGCCGCTCAAGCGCGCGTGCGCGACGGTCGTGCGCAACGCCTCGCCGGGACAGACGATCGTCCTGACCTCGACCTCGTATGTCGGGACCACGCGCGAGCTGCTCATCGAGCCGCTGGCGAACGAAGGGCTGGACGCAGGCCGGGACGTCTTTCTCGCGTTCTCACCCGAGCGGGTCGATCCCGGCAACGGACGCTTTCCGCAGGACGCGGTTCCGCGCGTGGTGGGAGGCGCGACGGCGGAATGCGCCGAGCGCGCCGCCCGGATGATCGGCGCGATCGCACCCCACATCCACATTGTCTCCTCGCCCGAGGCCGCCGAGATGACCAAGCTCTACGAGAACACGTTCCGGGCGATCAACATCGCATTCGCCAACGAGATGGCCGGGGCCGCGTCGGCGCTGGGCGTGCGCATCGACGAGGTCATCGACGCGGCAGCCACGAAGCCCTACGGATTCATGCGCTTCACGCCCGGCCCTGGGGTCGGCGGGCACTGCATCCCGTGCGATCCTCGGTACCTGCAGTGGCAGATGCAGGCGCGCAGAACGCCGATGCCGCTGCTGGACCGGACCATGGCTTCGATCGCCGAACGGCCCGCCGCCATCGTGACCCGCATCCGGGACGTGCTCTCGGATCGCGGGACGGGCCTTCGCGACGCACGCGTGCTCGTCGCCGGTGTCGCCTACAAGCCGGGCGTCGAAGATGTGCGAGAGTCCCCGGCCGGCGAGATCATCGCGTCGCTGCGATCACGGGGAGCCATCGTGGAGTATCACGACCCGATGGTGCCGGTCTTCACCGACGCGCTCGGCGTGAAGATGCGTTCGGTCGCGGTGCTGCAGCCCGAAACCTACGATCTGATCCTCGCCCATACGATCCATCCGGGATTCGACGCGGCGCTGCTGCGTAGCGCCCCCGTTCTGCTCGACGCGACCTACCGGTTGCCCGGCTGGCCGAATCGGGTGCTGCCGTGAGCGACGGTGTCCTTCGCCCCGGCGAGATGCTGGGTGAGCCTGCTGCGCTGGTCCGGCCGCGCCGCCTTCCGCGCAAACGCACCGTGGATGCGCTCGCGGTTCCACGCCTTCAGCGCCGCCTCGTCGGCGCGATCTTCGCGACGACCGTTGCCGGCGTGATCGCCCTGAAGGTTTTCACTCTGCGCGGCATCGAGCGCGAGATCTTCTGGGGCTCGTACGCGATCCTCGTCGGCGTCTATCTGCTCTCGAGGTTCGCGCTTGCGGCGCGGTACCGGCCGACGAGAGCTGTCGTTGTCGACGACGCCTTGCCTGCCGTCTCGATCGTCGTGCCCGCGAAGAACGAAGAAGCCGCGATCGAGCAGACGCTTCGACGGGCTCTGGCTTCCGCGTATCCGGCGGATCGCCTGGAGATCATCGCGGTGGACGACGGCTCGACCGACGGGACGCTTCCCGCGATGCGCGCCGTGCAGCGCGACCATCCGGACCGGTTGCGGATCGTCTCGATGGAGAACCGCGGCAAGCGGTTCGCGATGGCCGAAGGGTTCGTCCGCTCCCGGGGCGACGTGGTCGTGTTCGTCGATTCCGACAGCTTCCTCGATCCGGAATCGGTCCGGCGCATGATGGATTATTTCGCCGACGAGCGGGTCGGATGCGTCGCGGGTCATGCCGACGTAGCGAACGCGAGCCAGAACGTGCTTACCCGGATGCAGTCCGTGCGCTACTACGTCGCGTTCAAGGTCGTGAAGGCCTCCGAGGCGCTGTTCGGAACGGTCACGTGCGCCTCGGGATGCTTCTCCGGATACCGGCGCGCGGCGGTCGAACCCGTGCTGCACGAGTGGCTCAACCAAACCTTCGCCGATACGGCGAGCACCTACGGCGACGACCGCAGCCTGACCAACCACGTTTTGATCAACAAGTGGAAAACGCTCTACGCGCCCGACGCGACCGCATCCACGCTCGTGCCGGAGACGTTGAGCCAATTCATGCGGCAGCAGCTCCGGTGGAAAAAATCCTGGATCCGCGAAAGCCTCCGCGCCGGCCGATTCATGTGGAAGCGGAACGTGCTTGCCGCATGGGCTTTCTACACCGGCGTGCTGCTGACCTTGATGGCGCCCGTCGTCTTCCTGCGCTACGTCGTGGTGCGCCCGGCCATGAACGCCGGCCACCCGTGGATCTACGCGACCGGCATCGTTCTGATGGCCGTGCTGTTCGGGCTCTATCACCGGATGCGACGTCGCTCGAGCGACTGGCTCTTCGGAATTCTGTACGCCCTGTTCTACAGCACCGTGATGATCTGGCAGACACCGTACGCGCTCGCGACTCTGCGGGACGGAAAGTGGGGGACGCGATGAGCCCGCAAGCCGCGCTCGCGATCCGGCCTCCCGCGACGCCGGCCACGGGGTCCCGGCCGGGACGGGTGATGCCCGCTCCGGCGGTGGAGGGGCCGCTCCTTCCGCCTCCGTCGGCATCCGTGCCGCGACGAGGCCGGCTCCGCGGCCGCGCCTTGACCGCTGCGCTGACCGTTGCAGCGCTCGCATACGTCGCCGTTCCGCTGGCCCTGCTCGTGTCGTCAACCCGCCCCGCAATGACGCAATCGCCGGCGACTCGGGCCCCGGCAACGAGTTCGGCCATGGATCCGTCCGCAGGGGTCGCATCCGAGGGGATCACGCCGCGGACCGGGCACGCCGGGCGCCCGCTTGCCTGCACCGCCTGGCCCGGCGAGCCGGAAGGCCGGCTGATGATGCGAGCCGGCGCGTCATCGTGCCTCGCTCCGAGATACGAGCTCGAGCTGCTCATGCCGTCCCCTCTCGGCGCTGCCTGAGACGTGCACGTCAAAGGCGGAGAACCGCCGCGTGCGCGAACGCGGCGGGACTGTCACAATGAGGCAAGCCATGGGACCCGGTGACCGCGGACGGGCGTCACGCGCGAGGGCCTGTAGGTGAGGAGGTGGCACGCATGTCCGTAACGACCCACGATCTGGCGGCGTTCAAAGCGCGCGGCGAGAAGTTCGCGATGCTGACCGCCTACGACTATCCCACCGCGCAGATCCTCGACCAGGCGGGCGTGCCCGTGCTGCTGGTCGGCGATTCGCTCGCCAACACGATCCTCGGCTACGACACCACCTTGCCGGTGACGATGGACGAGATGATCCACCACTGCAAGGCGGTCGCGCGCGGATCACGGAACGCGCTCATCGTCGGCGACATGCCCTTCATGTCGTATCAGGCCTCGGACGAGGACGGGCTGCGCAACGCGGGCCGGTTCCTCAAGGAAGCCGGCGCGCACGCGGTCAAGATCGAAGGGCCGCGCATCGAGCTGGCGGCCAAGCTGGCCGAGCGCGGGATCCCGGTCATGGGCCATCTCGGCCTCACCCCGCAGTCGGTGCACCTGTTCGGCGGCTACAAGGTGCAGGGGCGGACCGAGGAGCAGGCCGCGAGCATCCTGCGGTGGGCCAAGGAGCTCGAGGACGCGGGCTGCTTCGCGATCGTGCTCGAGGTCGTGCCCGCGGCGCTCGGGGCGAGCGTGACCAAAGCGCTGTCGATACCTACGGTCGGGATCGGCGCCGGCCCCGACACCGACGCGCAGGTGCTCGTGATCAACGACCTCGCCGGCATCAACGACTGGGCCCCGAAGTTCGTCCGCAAGTACGCGGACGTGCGGGGCGTGATCGGCGACGCGGTGACGCGATGGATGAGCGACGTCAAGGACGGCCGCTACCCCGACGACGAGACCTCGTACACGTAGCGCCGGAAGCGAAAGCGCCGCCTCTTCGCGGGCGGCGCTTTCGCGTTCCCGGCCGGCTACGCGACCGTGACGGTGACCTTGTCCATCACCGGATCGGCGAACGAGGTGTGCGTTCCGTCGCCGAGCACGACCCAGATGGTGTGGTCTCCCGCGGCAAGCCCCTCGATCGTGTGACTGGTCTCCTTCGTATGCACGATCCCGTCTTCCACAGGGATGGGTCCTTCGAGGATCGGGTCGCGGTCGATGAAGATGTGCAGGTGCCCGGTCTTACCGGAGGTGTCGCCGTCGGCGCCGACCAGGGTCGCGCCGTCGATCTTCATTGAGACGGTGACGGCCTCGCCGGCCTTGACCGTCGCGGGCGCGCTCGCGTCAACGCTCGGCCCCTCGACCTTGACGGTCGCCTTCGCCTGCGCGTCGCCGACCCGGGCGTGGTTGCCGTCGCCGAGCACCACGATGAACGTGTGCTCGCCGGGCGCCAGGCCCATGATCTTGGTCTTCGCGTCCGTCGAGTGCACGATGCCGGCTTCACGCGCGATCACTTCGCCGGCGGCCACGGGCTCGCGGTCGATGAAGATGTGGAAGTGACCGGTCTTGCCCGACGTGTCGCCGTCGGCCTTGACGATTTCGAAGTTCTTGGCGGTGAGGTCGAGCGTGACCACGTTGCCCTTGACGGACTCGGGCGCCTGGACGGCGACCCCGGGCCCGGCGCCGCTGCCGCCGCCTTCGGGCTGAGTCTGCTTCGTCGCGCAGGCTCCCAGCAGCACCGCGGCCGCGGTGAGCATCAGAACGGTTTTCGGCATGGTGCTCGAGTTCACGGTTCCTCCTTGCTCGGTCGATGTGACGGGTCAGGCCGGATGGAGCGGAGTGAAGCCGGCCTCTTCATAACGTGCCAGAACGAAGAGCAGGTCCGACAGCCGGTTGAGGTAGCGAAGGCACTCGCGATCGGGCAGAAGCCCTTCGTTCGTCATCGTGGTGACCTCACGCTCGCATCGACGGACGATCGCCCGGGCAAGGTCGATCGCCGCGCTGACCGACGTGTTGCCGGGCACGACGAACTCCTCGGGCATTCTCGTCTTGGCCACGAACTCGTCGATCAGCTCCTCGAGCGCCTCGACCATAGGCTCGTCCACGATCGACTCACCCGGCTTGAGCTTGTCCCAGGCGCCTTCGCCGGTTGCGAGCTCGGCCCCGACCACGAACAGTTCGCGTTGCAGTCGCACCAGGGTCTCGGCCAGGGTCACGTCCGCCGTCTGGGCCCGGGCCACGCCGAGCGCGGCGACGGCCTCGTCGGAGGTGCCGTAGGCCTCCGTTCGGATGTCGTCCTTGGAGACCCGCCCGCCGTAGAGCAGGCCCGTGGTCCCGTCGTCTCCGGTCTTGGTGTAGATGCGTGGCATGATCGGGAAGTCTACCCGCGATCCTTGCTCGGGAAGGGACGACCGGTCAGGGCATCCGGCGTGCGGGGCAGCGCGATGCGACGACGCACTCGTCGCATCGCGGTTTGCGGGCGAAGCAGACGTTGCGGCCGTGCTCGATCAGCAGGTAGGTCAAGGTCAGCCAGCGCCGCTTCGGAAACAGCGCCGTCAGGTCGCGTTCGACCTTGACCGGGTCGTCCTGGTCGCTCAGGCCCAGCCGCCAGGCCAAGCGATGAACATGCGTGTCGACGGCGATCCCTTCCACGACGCCGTACGCGTTTCCGAGCACGACGTTGCCCGTCTTTCGCGCCACGCCCGGCAGCCGCAGGATCTCCTCCATCGTCCGGGGCACCTCACCGCCGTGCTCCTCGACGATCAAACGCGACAGCCCCCGGATCGACTTGGCCTTCTGATTGAAGAAGCCGGTCGCGTGAATGTCCTTCTCGAGCTCGCCGGGCTTGGCGGCCAGGTAATCCTCGGCCGTGCGGTACTTCTCGAACAGCGTCTCGGTGACCTGGTTGACCTTCGCGTCGGTGCACTGGGCGGACAGCACGGTGGCGACGAGAATCTCGAGCGGGTTGCTGAAGTTGAGCGCGCAGCGCGCGTCCGGGTACTCCTTCGCCAGACGCGTTCGGATCGCCGCGGCGCGCTTCTTCTTCTCCGGCGGCGTCTCGTCCTCGACCCACGCGGCGCGCGGCTCGCCCTTGGGCTTGCCCACGCCTACAGCAGCGACGCGATGCGTTCGCGCCACACGGTCGCGGGGCCCAGCAGCAGCTCGCACAGCTTCGCGCGGCGATACCACAGGTGCATGTCGTGCTCCCAGGTGAAGCCGATGCCGCCGTGCACCTGGATGCCGTCCTCGCACACGCGCATCGCGCCGGTCGTGGCCGCGGCCTTCGCGGTCGCGGCCGCACGCGGCGCGTCGGGCGCGCCTTCGTCGATCGCCCACGCGGCGTAGTACGTGGTGCTGCGCGCGCTCTCGGCGGCGACGAGCATGTCGGCGCAAGTGTGGCTCACGGCCTGGAACGAGCCGATCGCGCGGCCGAACTGCTGCCGCTCCTTGGCGTAGGCGACGCTCATGGACATTACCGCGTCGGCGACGCCGGTGGCTTCGGCGGCGAGCCCGACCGCGGCGCGATCAAGGGCCCGCTCGATCTCGGCCCAGGCGTCCTCGCCGCCGAGCGGCCGCGCGGCCACGCCGCCGAGCGTCACAGTGCCGAGCCGGCGGGTCCGGTCGAGCGACTCGTTCTGCGAGATCTCGCAATCGGCCGCCTGCACCAGGAACGCGCCGACGCCCACCCCGGTGCGGGCGAGCACGACGATCTGGTCGGCCAGGTGCGCGTCGGGAACGAACATCTTCGTACCGGTGACCGTCCACAAATCCCCGCTGCCCTGCGCGGCGGCCTCAATCGCGGCCGGATCGAACGCGCCGGACGCTTCGGCATAGGCGAGCGTGAGCTTGCGCTCCCCGGCCGCAACGGCGCCGAGCACCTCGCTGCGCGTGGCTGCATCCGCCAGCGATGCGACCACCGGCACGGCGAGCGCGACGGTCGAGAAGTAGGGCGACGGGAGCGCGACCCGGCCCATCTCCTCGAGCAGCAGCGACAGCTCGAGCATTCCCAGCCCGAGCCCGCCTTCGGATTCGGGGATCGCGATGCCCATCCAGCCGAGCTCGGCCATGTGCGTCCACAGCGACGGCTCGAATCCCGACTCGTGCTCGAGCATGCGCCGCGCGAGCGCGATGCCGGCTTCGCCCTCGAGGAACTCGCGGGCGGACTTCTTCAATGTCTGCTGGTCTTCGCTCAGTCCGAATTCCATGACCCGATCCCCCGGTTACTTGTGCTTGGGCAGGCCGAGCACGCGCTCGGCGATGATGTTGCGGAGGATCTCGCTCGTCCCCGCCTCGATCGAGTTGCCGCGCGCGCGCAGATGCGCGTACTGCCATCGCGCCACGTCCGGCCGCTCCCCCGCCTCCAGCAGCCCGTAGCCCCCGGCGATCTCGACGGCGAGCTTGCCGAGCTCCTGGTTGGTCTCGCTGAACATCAGCTTGGACAGCGACCCTTCCGGACCGGGGATGCCGGTCTTCATCATCGTGGCGAGAGCGCGATAGTTGTTGAGCAGGTTCGCCTGAACCTCCTCGTGCAGTTTCGCGATGCGCTGGCGCACGACGGGATCGTCGTAGGCGACGCCGCCGCCCGCGCGCGGGGCGGTCTTGGCGAACGCGACCAGCTCGTCGAGCGCGACGCCGCCCGCGACCGCCAGCGCGAAGCCGAGCGTGCCGCGCTCGTGCAGCAGCGTCGTCATCGCGATGCGCCAGCCGTCGTTGATCTCGCCGAGGATGTTCTCCTTCGGGATGCGCACGTCGGTCAGGAACAGCTCGTTGAACTGGGCGTCGCCGGTGATCTGGCGCAGCGGCCGCACCTCGACGCCCGGCGCGTGCATGTCCATCAAGAAATAGGTGATGCCCGAATGCTTCGGGCCGGTGTTGTCGGTCCGGGCGAGCAAGATGCACCAGTCCGCGATGTGCGCGTACGAGGTCCATACCTTCTGTCCGTTGACGACGTATGCGTCGCCGTCGAGCACCGCGGTGGCCTTCAGCGACGCAAGGTCCGATCCCGAGCCCGGCTCGGAGAAGCCTTGGCACCAGATCTCCTCGCCCGACAGGATCTTGGCCAGGTACCGGCGCTTCTGCTCGTCGGTTCCGTGCGCGATGATCGTCGGCCCGGCCATGCCGAGCCCGATGACGCCCAGCGGCTGTGGCGCCTTCGCGCGCGCCGCTTCCTGGCTGAAGATCACCTGCTCGATCAGAGTCGCGCCGCGGCCGCCGTACTCCTTCGGCCACGACAGGCCGGCCCACCCGCCTTCGTAGAGCTTGCGCTGGAAGTCGCGGAGGAACTCGATACGCTTATCGGGCGACTCCATGTACAGGCTCGTCGAGCCCCATCCCTCGGGAAGGTTTGCCTGGAACCAGGCACGCACCTCTTTGCGGAACGACGCTTCCTCGGGCGTATCGCGAAAGTCCATCGTGGCCCCCTGCCGACGGTCGGTTCGAAGTGAAGTGGAGTCTATACGGCCCGGAAATGCGACGAAGGAGGGGACGGGGGTTCCCTCCTTCGCGCAGCGGCGGCGTGCACCACGACGCGCCCGGCAAGCGCGCGTCTACCGGTATCTACGGCCCGGCCGGCCGGTCCTTACGAAGACGAGCAAGCGTTGGGCATAGCATTCCGGGTCTATGGAAACGTGCGAGTTCGCCGTCGTCGGCGCCGGCGCGATGGGCGCGGCCGCCGCGTGGTCGCTGTCGCGCGCCGGCCGCTCCGATGTGGTGGTGCTGGACCGGTTCGACCTTGACCACGACCGCGGCTCCTCGCATGGGCCGATGCGGATCTTCCGCTTCGCCTACGACGACCCGTTCTCCGTCCGGCTCGCGCAGCGG
>DATLFO010000295.1:0-7971 GCA_035541035.1 Actinomycetota bacterium | reverse complement strand
GTCTGGTGCTTCGTGGTGCTCAAGCCCGGCACCGACGCCACCGGCGAGCTGGCCGACACGCTTCGCGGCATGGTCGCCGACGGGCTCGGCAAGGCCTTCCGGCCGGACGCCGTGCGGTTCGTGAGCGCGCTGCCGAAGACGCGCAGCGCCAAGATCCTTCGCCGCGCCGTGCGTGCCGCCGCACTGGGCGAAGACGCCGGAGACCTGTCCAGCCTCGAAAACCCCGCCGCCCTCGACGAGATCAAAGCTACCAGGGTGGAATAATCTTCGGCCGCGAGCCGCGCTTCGAAGAGCTGGCCGACCTGATGATGCGAGAGCCCGCCGCGATCGGCGCCTGCTATGCACGGGCAAGGACTTCGCCAAGACCGACCTCGAGCTGGTGTAGCCGCCTACGGCGTGTAGGACCATTCGCTCCAGGCGACGGCGTCGATCGCGATGATCGCGGGCGGCAGCGGATCGTCGCGCAACTGTGGGTACTTCATGCGCAGCAGCCGGTCGGCGTGGCCGAACTCGTCGCCGCCGTCCAGGATGCGGCCCCGTCCGCGGATCCGGACCCACCACACGTTCTCCCATGCCTCTTCGTAGTGGTCCACGATCACCATGCAGTCCGGCCGGGCGAGGAGGTTGTCGATCCGGCGAAGGCTCGTCGTGGTCTTGGGCTTTCGATCGACCGCCGTATAGATCGTGTCGTTGTCGAGCACGTAGCAGAAGGGGATCAGGTTCGGCGTCCCGTCGGGGTTGATCGTGCCCAGCCGCGCGACGCGCCCCTCGGCGACGCGGCGGCGTGCGCGATCCGACGCCGGCTTCATCGCTTGGGCTTTCTGGGCTTGGACCGCAGCCACAGCGACAGCAGCGAGGCGGCGAGCCCGGCGGCGATGACCAGTACCATCCCGAATCCGGGATCCATCAGCTCGTGATCTGCATGATCAGGCCGTCGTGCGTGACCACGAGCACCTCGCCGGCGGCGGTCTCGCCGAAGGACACGATCGGCTTGCGGGTCCGCGACACGATCCGGCTATCGGCCGAGCCGTCGCGCGCATCGGCCGCCGACAGCGCGCGGATGAAGCCGCTGTAGGCGTCGGCGTAGAAGTAGAAGCCCCGCAGCTTCGGCGACGCGCTCCCGCGATATACGTACCCGCCGGTCACCGAGCGGTCGCCTTGCGAGCGATCGTATTGCGCGACCGGTTGGGTCAGGCCGCTGCGGTTGCACGACGACGCGTTGTAGCACGAGCGGCCCTCCATGATGCGCCACCCGAAGTTCTTCGCGCTGTTGAGCGGCGCGGCATGGACGTCGATTTCCTCGAGCCGGTTCTGTCCGACGTCGCCGATCCACAGATCGCCGGTTTCGCGGTCGATCGAGATCCGCCACGGGTTGCGCAGGCCGTAGTCGAGGATCTCGGCGCGCGCGCCCGAGCGGTTTCGGAACGGATTGTCGGGCGGGATTCCGTAGGGCGAGCCGCGATCGACGTCGATGCGAAGGATCTTGCCCAGCAGCGTCGAGAGGTTCTGGCCGTTGTTGCGCGGGTCGCCGCCGCTGCCGCCGTCGCCGGTCGCGATCAGCAGCATGCCGGTCTTGTCGAACACGACCGCGCCGCCGTTGTGATTCGCGAACGGCTGGTCGATCGTCAGCAGGACGCGTTCGGATCCCGCGTCGGCGCCGTCCGGGTTGCCGCGGAACTCGCTGATCCGCGTGCTGCCGCCCGTGTCGGTGTAGTTGACGAACAGCCGGCCGTTGGAGGCGAAGCTCGGGTGGAAGGCAAGGCCGAGCAGGCCGCGCTCGCCGCCCGATGCGATGCGGCCGCGGATGTCGAGATACGCCTGCGGGCTCGCCCCCGTCGCGACGCGCATGATCCGGCCGGCCTGCTCGATCACGTACAGCGGCTCGCCGCCCGCGTGCGTGACGCCGACCGGGTTGTCCAGACCGCTCGCGACGGTCCGCAGCCGGATGCTCAAATTCGACAGCGTCGCGGCCGGTTCCGTGCGCGTCGGGGACGGGCTCGCCGTGGGCGTGGACGTGGGCGTCGACGTGGGCGTGGGCGTCGGTGATTCGCCGGGGGTGGGGCCGGCGGCGGGCGAATCGGACGAACAGGCGGTCAGGCCCAGCAGCAACGCGCAGACGGCGGCAACACTCCGCATGGCGTGAGCCTAGCGGCTCGGTCACCGGGCCGCCCGGGGTCGGATGTATCGGTTTCTCCGCTTACGAAGGAACGTCCAAGCGCGCGCCCGAATCGTTGAGAAGACGAACACGCGGGACCCGTGCCGTCCGGAGCGATCGAGGGGACGCTCCGGCCGGCCGTCCCGCGGGGGGGCGAACCGGACAGATGGTTTACTAAGGAAATAGTGTCCTAGGGAAATATGACCCGAATGCGATTGCGGTTCCTCGTCGGCGCGCTCGCCGCGGTTCTCGTGATCCCGGGTGTCCGCGCCGCCGCCGAAACCCCACCCAAAGCCCTGACGGTCGCCAACGACTCGACCCGTCCGTTGTCGTGGGACGGCACCGCGGTGCTGGCTCCGGCGGGGGTGCGTCAGCAGCAGCTGCGCGACCTTTCCGCCGGCGCGGGCGCGGCGCATCAGCGTTTCGTCGCCAAGATCGGCCCCGCGCGCGAAGCGCGCGTCACGATCTGGATCCACTGGGAAACCCCCGAAGACCTTTCGCTGTGGGTCACCGACGGCAAGCAGGCCGTCTACGCCTCGTCCGACGAGCCCGCCGGAACGGATGAGATCGCTTCGTTCGACGTGGTCAACGGCGCGACCTACACCGTCGAGGTCTACGCCAAGGCAGGCGCCCCCACCGGCGTGCGTCCCCAGTACGAGGCGACCGCCTGGGTCCGGCATGCCGACGGCATCAACGCGACCAAGCGATCCAAGCCCGCGCTCCAGTTCGTAAAGCCGAACGTGTGCGGCGACCCAAACTATCGGCTCGTCAACGGTGCCCGCGTCTACCAGGCGCCGCCGCCTTGCTACGTGAAGCTGAAGATGCCGATCAACATCGTGTTCGTCGGCTTCGACAACAACGAGGTCCAGGCGCACCGGCCCGAGGTCGCCGGCCAGTTCCCCGATCCCGATCCGCGCGCGCAGATGGTCAAGCCCGTCGTCGAAAGCGAATCGAACACCGGCGGGGGATTGCCGCTGGCACGCAACGGCGGCAACCAGGTCCGCCAGGCGGCGATGCTGCAAGGCTCGGCGATGAGCTACCTGCCCTGGGCCTACGAGTTCGGCGATCCCAATATCGTCGTCACCGACGAGGCCTGGACCCGCCGCCTGTTCGCGGCCGCGAAGGCCGCCACGACCGCGGGCGACTACGCGCATCCCTGGGACCGCGCATATCTCGAGTCCTACAACGCGCGCGCCGCCGCGCTTCGGCGCGACCATCCGGTCGTGCCCGGCTCGCCGGTCGATTTCATCGACGCGATCAAGGTCGAGGACTGGATCGCCAAGAACCCGCCGAAGGGCCTGAAGTTCGGTCTGAACGATTCGGCGCTGGGCTTCACCTATTTCGTGATCGACACCTACCGGCCTTCGTACGCCGGCCAATACTTCAACCTGGATCGCTACCACCACTTCAAGGTGATGAACTCGCTGACCGTGGATCCCGACACCGGCGAGCAGCGGGGCTTCGACTGGGGCCGCGTCTGGGGCGGCCGCTACCGGTTCCTGATGCTCGACGTCGGTGCGGCGCCCAACTCGTTCGAAGGCTCCACCCCGGTCAACGGCGCGACCTACCGGACCGCGGGAGGGGGAGACTCGGCGCTCCTGGACCCGCCGGTGTGGGAGTACGCGAACTGCGCCGCTATCGACTGCCGCGACCTGCTTCCGATCATGTACCAGCGGATCGGCGAGAACGCCGTCAACGCGCTCTACCTTCGCTTCGCGCGGGGCTACGCCTCGCGGCCGCGCGGCACCGACCTTTTCCTTCTGTCGTCGAACACCTGGACGGATGCAAACGCCGTCGCCTCCGGCGCACCCGCCTACGACGCGAAGCTGGTCGCGGCGCGCGTCTACGACCTGATGCGCTATACGCGCGTCGTGCCGTTCACGCGCACCAAGATGCTCAAGGCCGGCGATCCCGAGCAGGCGGCGCTGGACGCGGCGCGGCTGCAGTCGGCGGCGCGGCTGCCGTCGGGCGTCGGCGCCGATCCGCATCCGGTGATGCGCATGATGCTGCGCGATCGCGCCGAGTACGCGCCGAAGGTTCCCGGCTCGATCTCGATCCCGATCGTCAACGTGCGTTTGCCCGGCGCAACCACCTGGAACGGCGCGGACGCGGACGGCTCGCGGCTCGCGCATCTGGGTCCCGACCCCTGGGGGCTGTTGCACGGCATCAATGACGCGACCGCGGCGCCGGCCGGGCGCGGCTTCACCGCCTCGGCGATCCGAAACGCCGGCCGCGTGCTCGGGCTGTATCCCGCGACCGAAGGTGTCGCCTACACGCGGGACCTGCCGCCCGACGTCAACGCGCCGCGCCCGCATCCCGCCAAGGCCGACGAGCAATACCGCGCCTACTACAAGACCTTCGACTGGACGCACGCCACGACCGCCACGCCGATGGCGCACGGCTGGTTCTACTCGCGTTTCGAGGTGCTCGACAAGGACGCGATCGGCTTGGCGCACGCCTTCGACTGGCTCGACCGGTCGCTGGACGACGTCGCTGACGCGTTCGCGATCCTGGACGTGCGCGGCCACAAGACGCTGCCCAAGGCCGTCGAGGATCAGATCCTGAAAGCCGGCTCGTTCATGGGCGCCACCGTCGGCTACGCGCAGTTCGGCCAGATGGCGTCGTCGGTGCGCAGTGCCCGCCGCGCGAAGGCCGAGACCGAGAAGGTCGTCGCGTTCGCGATCCGCGCGGGCGCGCGGCGCTAATCCAGCACTTCGCGGATCGCTTCGAGCAGGAACTCGACGGCGTCCTCGTGGCAGGACTCGCCCATGAGCCCGATGCGCCACGCGTTTCCGGCCAGCGGCCCCAGGCCGCCGCCGACCTCGACGTCGAAGCGGTCCAGCAGCGCGCGTCGCAGCGCGTCGGCGTCGCGTCCTTCGGGCAGGCGCACCGCTTGCAGCTGCGGCAGACGGAAGCCCTCGCGCGCGAACTGCTCGAAGCCGAGCGCATCGAGCTCCTTCGAAAGGACCGCGCCGAGTCGCCCGTGCCGCGCCCAGCGCGTCTCCAGCCCTTCGTCGAGCACCAGCCGAAGGCCTTCGTGCAGGCCGAACAGCATCGAGATCGGGGCGGTGTGGTGGTAGACGCGCTCCGAGCCCCAGTACCGGGTCAGCATCGACACGTCCAGATACCACGACTGCACCGGCGTCGTGCGCGCCGCGATCGCCTCGACGGCCCGCGGCGAGAAGGTGACCGGGGCCAAGCCCGGCGGAACCGACAGGCACTTTTGCGTGCCCGAGTAGCACACGTCCACGCCCCAGGCGTCCACCTCGACCGGGAGTCCGGCCAGCGAGGTGACCGCATCGAGCACGACCATCGCGCCCGCGTCGCGGGCCATCGCCGACAGCGCTTCGACCGGCTGCCGCATGCCGGTCGATGTTTCCGCGTGCACGAACGACACGACCTTCGCGCCCTCCAGGAGCGGCTCGACCTGCGCCGGCTCCAGCGGCGCACCCCATTCGGCGCGAACCTCGCGAACCTGCGCGCCGCAGCGACGCGCCACGTCGGCCATGCGCTCGCCGAACACACCCGCGATCCCCACCACCGCCACGTCGCCGGGCTCGAGCAGGTTGACCAGCGCGGCCTCCATGCCGGCGCTGCCGGTGCCGCTGACCGCGAACGTGGTCTCGTTCGAGGTCCGGAACGCTTGGCGCAGCATCGTTCGTACCTCGTCCATCAGGGACAGGAAGTCCGGATCGAGATGCCCGAGCAGCGGCCGGCTCATCGCTTGCAGCACCGAGGGCGCCACGGGGGAGGGACCGGGTCCGAATAGACGTCGAATTCGGTAGTTCCGCACGAGCCGGAAGCATAACCTTGATCCCATCTGCGGGTGCTGGTCGTTTATAGATCGTGAAGCCGACTCGCACCGGGCCGTCGCGCGGACGGATCATGGCGGCCGCCGCGCTGGCCGTCGCCGCGATCGTTCCGCTCGCTCCCGCGCGCGCGCTGATGCCCTACCAAGGCTGGACGCCGTCGTCGTTCGGCATGCTGCCCGAATGCGGCAAGTACGAGACGAGCGGCTACGCCGTGTCGGGATGCCTGATCACGCGGCGCATGCGCTTTCACCCGTCGAGGACCGGGGTCGCGGTCGCAGGCACGCTCCGGCAGGGGCCGTGGATCACCACCAACGGATTGACCTGGACGCCGCTCGCGCCTCACTGCCTGTCCACGCTCTACACTGTCGAAAGCGCCGTCGGCAACGGCTTGACCGCCTGCGGGGTCGAGGACATCGCCTTCGACCCGGTCGATCCTCAGACCATCTACGTGACCGCGTTCAACTTCTCCTCGCCGCTGCTGATCGGCTACAATATCGAGCCGGCCGGCGTGTTCCGGTCGACGGATCTCGGGCTGACCTGGCAGCGCATCTCGCCGCCCATTCGCGGCGCCGGGCTCGCGGTGATCCGGTCCGGATCGCGCACCACGATCATGGCCGGGCAGATCCAGCACACGGACTGGGACATCGGCACCACCACGAGCCTGATCGTCTCCGACGACGGCGGCGGCACCTGGCGCAAAGTCACCTTGCCCGCCGCTCGCGGCTGCAACCGGGACGTCTTTCTGTCCTCGTCGTATCTGGTCGCATCCATCGTGCCGCATCCGACGAACCCGAACCTGATCTACGCCGCGACCAACGGCGGCGTCTACATGAGCACCAATCGGGGCTCGTCGTGGTCGCTCGTGCTGGCCAAGTGCATCTCCACCCCGGTGGACATCGGCATGATCTGGGGTCTCACGATCTCGCCGGATGGCAAGACCGTCTTCGCGGGTCTGTGGGACGGAACGATCCGCATGTCCTCGACCACCCGGACCTCGACGCGAACCTGGAAGCACGTGACCACCATCGACGGGACGATGATCTCGCACCTGATGCCGGACATGCGCGACCCGACCGGCAAGACGCTCTACGTCGCCGCGCTCAACAAGGCCGCCGGCAAGACGAACACCTCCGCGGGCGTGTACCGGATCAAGATCGGCTCGCCGACCACGTCCACGCTGCTGTGGGATTCATGGGCGAGCGGGGTCAACCACGCGATGGGATCGCTGCCGCGCGGCCCGTACAACCTGATCAAGGACTCGCCGGCCTTCTGGCTCGCGCAGAACCCGGTCGAGCGCGACCTGATCTACCTGTCGCAGGCGGCCGGAGGCATCTTCTGGCGAAGCGAGGGCCCGCCGTCGCCGTCGGCGCAGAACCCTGGCCTTCCGGCGCTGCCGGGGGTCCCCGCGGTGCCCACCTCCACACCGAGCGCTGCGATTCCGACCGCGACCGGGACGCCGCGCGTTCCTTACCCGACGTCCACGCCGACGCCGTAGCATGACGCGCGCTCTATAATCGCGCGGATATGAGCCAGATCTCGCCGTCCGCCGGGTATTCACTTCGTCTGTTGGTCAACGTTCGCAGCGTGCCCGGCACGCTCGGAAAGCTGATGACCGCGATCGGCCGCGCAGGAGGAGACCTTGGCGCGGTCGATCTGATCGAGCATCGCGGCAACGTCGTCGTGCGCGAGATCACCGTCAAATGCCGCGACGACTCGCACGGCCGCCAGATCATCAAGGCCGCGCAGCGCGTGCAAGGCGTCGAGATTCGCGGCACCTCGGACCGCACCTTCGACATCCACGCCGGCGGCAAGATCGGCGTCACGCCGAAGTTTCCGCTGCGCAGTCGCGACGACCTGTCGATGGCCTACACGCCCGGCGTCGGACGCGTCTCGAGCGCCATCGCCGAAAACCCCGAGCGCGTCTACGACTACACCATCAAGGCGAACTCGGTCGCGGTCTTCACCGACGGCAGCGCCGTGCTGGGCCTGGGCAACATCGGACCC
>DATLFO010000294.1:0-15444 GCA_035541035.1 Actinomycetota bacterium | reverse complement strand
ACCGTGCGCAGCGCGGCGTTCGATCCCGCCGTCGTCACCGCTCCCGGCGGGGACTTGATCCGCTGGACCGTCGAGACGGGCAACCACACCATCCACGCTTACGCCGGCGCCACCTTCGCGCACTCGCTCGTGCAGCAGGGCGACGTGGTCTCGACCACGTTCTCGGGCGGAACCGCCTTGTATCGCTGCGAGTTCCATTCCCGGATCGACGCACGATCGCTCGACTGCCAAGGGATGTGCGGGGCGATCACGGACCGCACGTCCGCTCCCGCGCCGGCGGCGATCACCGCACCCGCCGACGGCGCGACCATCCCGACGCGCATCGTGCGGATCACCGGAACGGCAGAGCCGCAGACCCACGCCGAGATTCGCTCGGCCGGCGCGCCGATCGGCCGCGCCCTAGCCGGAAACGACGGCCGGTGGGCGATCGATCTGGACTTCCTGCGCGGCACGCACACGATCGTCGCCCGCGCGACTCATGTGAACGGACGGTCCGCCGCCGACTCGGCGCCGGTTACCTTCCACGTCACCGCCGACACCGAGCCTCCTGCGGCCTTCGTAGGCGGCAACCAGCTTCAGGCGGGGCTGCGCAAGCCAGGCTCGGTCCGCGGAAGCGCGACCGACGACATCGCGCTCGCCTGGGTGGACGTGCGCATCGCGCGGCCGGCCTCGATGCCGTTCGGTCTGGAGGCTCCTCCCAAGATCGTGCGCGTGCCGGCCTCCGGAACCTTCTGGCAGTGGCAGGTCGACGGGGAGGTGCCGCCGGGGGTGTGGGCGGTTTCGGCCAGGGCTACCGACTTCGCCGGCAACGTGGGGGAGTGGAGCGAAGCCGTCGTCGTGGTGTTCGTGCCGGCGTTCCCGATCCGCGAGTAGAATCACAGCGTTGTGATTTCCGGGACCCGGGCGTTCCGGGCGTCCTTGAACCCGTCCTTGCCACCAGTTAGAGTTCGTACATATGTTCGAGCGGGGAGCGCCTGTGCGGATCATCGGCTTCGACCCCGGGCTCACGCGTGCCGGCTACGGCATCGTCGAGGAGCGCGGCGGCCGTCTTCGATCGGTCGAGCACGGCACGCTGCGCGCCGCCGGCGAAACCCCGGCCGAGCAGCTCGCGACCTTGCGCATCCGGCTGCTCGAGGCGATGGAGCGGACCGGCCCGGCCGCGATGGCGATCGAGCGGATCTTCTTCAACCGCAACGTGCGCACGGCCGCCCGGACCTTGCAGGCGAGCGGCGTGGCGATGTGCGTCGCCGCCGAACGCGGCCTGCCCGTCTACGAGTACGGGCCGCTGGAGGTCAAGCGCGCCGTCGTCGGCGTCGGGGACGCGGACAAGAAGCAGGTCATGTTCATGATCCGCCGGATCCTGTCGCTGTCCGCCGACCTCACCGAGCCCGACGCGGCCGACGCGCTCGCGCTTGCCGTCGCGGCGCTGCACGGACGTCCGTGGCTGACCGCTCCGGCGGCGCTGCGCGGAGCCGCGCGATGATCGCGATGCTGAGCGGCGTGGTCGCCGCGACCGGCCCGACCGGCGTGGTCCTAGACGTGGGCGGGGTGGGCTACCGGCTGCACTGTCCGGCCTCGTCGATCGCGGCGATCGGACGGACCGGGTCGAAGGCGACCTTGCACACGCACCTGCACGTCCGCGAAGACGCGATGACGCTCTACGGTTTTCCCACCTCGGACGAGCGCGACGTGTTCGAGACGCTGATTGCCGTCAACGGCATCGGCCCCAAGGCCGCCCTCGCGATCCTGTCGGCCTACTCGCCAGACGCGCTTCGAAAGGCCGTCGCCGCCGAGGATCTCGACGCGCTGACGCTGGTGCCGGGCATCGGCAAGAAGACTGCCGGCCGGATGATCCTGGAGCTGAAGGAAAAGCTCGGCGGAGAGGCGTCCTTCGCGGGCGTTTCGCTGCCGGAGGATGCGCGGCCCGCATTCGAGGAAGCGCGGGAAGCCTTGCTGTCGCTCGGCTACTCCACCACCGAGGCGCGTGAGGCGCTCGAGGCCGTCGCCGGGTCCGCCGCGTCCGGAAGCGAGGAGCTGCTGCGCCTGGCGCTCAAGACGCTGGGAGCGCGGCGATGAGCGAGATCCTGACCGGCAGCGTCCTGCCGGAGGAGCACGATTTCGATGCGGCGCTGCGGCCGAAGCGGCTCGAGGAGTTTGTCGGCCAGCCGCGCGTGAAGGAGCAGCTGTCGTTGATCCTGGACGCGGCGCTGGCACGAGGAGCCGCGCCGGATCATCTGCTGTTCTCCGGGCCGCCCGGGCTCGGCAAGACCTCGCTCGCCCACATTGTCGCCTCGGAGATCGGCTCGCAGATCCGCACGACCAGCGGTCCCGCGATCGAGCGGGCAGGCGACCTGGCGGCGATCGTGACCAACCTCGAGCCCGGCGACGTGCTGTTCATCGACGAGATCCACCGGCTCCGAACCCAGGTCGAGGAAATCCTGTACGCCGCGATGGAGGACTTCACGCTCGACGTGGTCATCGGCAAGGGTCCGGCGGCGCGGTCCATCCGCATCGACCTGCCGCGCTTCACGCTCATCGGGGCGACCACGCGCACCGGCCTGCTCACCGGGCCCCTGCGCGACCGCTTCGGATTCGCGGCGCGGCTGGACTACTACGACGCGCCCGATCTCGGCGAGATCCTGCACCGCAGCGGCGGCCTCCTGGAGATCCCGCTCGACGAAGAAGGCGCAACCGAGATCGCCGGCCGGGCGCGCGGAACGCCTCGCGTCGCCAACCGGCTTCTTCGGCGGGTCCGCGACTTCGCGGACGTGCGCGCCGACGGGCGGATCCCCGGGGACGTCGCGCGCGACGCGCTGGCGGTCTTCGAGGTCGACGAGCTGGGGCTCGACCGTCTGGACATCGCGCTGCTGCGGGCCGTGGTCGAGAAGTTCGGCGGAGGGCCGGTCGGGGTCGCGACGATCGCGGCTGCGGTCCACGAGGAGCCCGAGACCATCGAGGACGTGGCCGAGCCCTATCTGCTCCGGCTCGGATTCCTCAAACGCACGCCCCGGGGCCGGGTGGCCACCGAAGCCGCATACCGGCATCTCGGGCTGAACCGCCCTGCCGCCCAGACGCTGCTCTGAGCCCGCCCCGGCCCCTGCCCGGCCGGACGGGACGAGCTTCGCGCCGGACGGCGCGGGACCCCGTAAACTGCCCGGTCGCGGGCGCATTGACGGTCCGACGGGCCGCTCCTAGAATTGCGCGCGCCCACCTGGGACTTTCCCGGGTGGGATCTTCGTGCATGAAGGGTTTGTCGTGATCAATTTCTTCGCGCAAAGCGGCAGCGAGTCCGGGCAGTACACGAGCTTGATCTTCCTCGCTCTGCTGTTCGGTGCCATGTATTTCCTGATGATCCGTCCGCAGCAGCGGCGCCGGAAGCAGTATCTCGAGCTTCTCGGCTCCCTCCAGGTGGGCGACGAGATCGAGACGGTCGCCGGGATCTTCGGCACCATCCGCCGCCTCGACGACGACCACGCCTACGTCGAGGTCGCCGACGGGCTCACGCTCAAGATGAGTCGCGGCGCGATCCGCCGCAAGATCTCCGCCGACACCGGAACGGACGCCGCCGTATGAGCGAGCGGGTCGCGATCGTTCGCAAGGCGGCAGGCTGATGGCGAAGAGCTTGCGTCGCAAGTATTGGACCTCCATCCTCGTGATGCTGGTCATCGTCCTCGGGATCTGGTCGGCCGTCGGCTTTGGCTGCACGACCAAGACCGTCACCGTTGACGGCAAGGACACGGTTGTGTGCGAGGGCCCGATGGAGGCCCAGCTCGGTCTCGACCTTCAGGGCGGAATCTCCGTTGTGCTCGCTCCGAAGGGTGAGGCGAGCAGCGACTCGCTCGACAAGGCCGTCGACATCATCCGTCAGCGCGTCGACGCGCTCGGCGTGGCCGAGCCCGACATTTCGCGCCAGGGCAACAACATCCTGGTGGAGATCCCGGGCATCAAGGACCGGCAGGCAGCGCTCGACACGATCGGCCGCACCGCCGAGCTGCGCATGCGGCCGGTCAAGAGCATCCTTGCGCCCGGCACGCAGGAATGGGCTGCTTCGCCGCCCGAGGACTGCACACGTCCGTTCGCGTCGGCCACGCAGTCTGCGAGCCCGGCTGCGAGCCCCAAGCCCACCGCGAGCCCCAGCCCAACCGCAAGCCCGGGCTCCACGCCGGAGGCGGGCGAGGGCGAGGAAGACCCGACGAAGGACATCACGCTCTGCGCCCGCGCGAAGACGCCCGACGGCGACGATCTGCCCGATGACTCCTGGCAGAAGGTCGTGATGGGACCGGCCCGGCTAGTCGGCTCCGACATCGCCGACTCGCGTGCCGAGATCGCCGGTGGCGGCGCGGCGATCACCGCGGCGGGCTGGCAGGTCACGCTCAACCTCACCTCGGAGGGCGCCAAGAAGTTCGAGGAGATCACCGGCGAGCTCGCCTGCAACCCGAGCGGCGACCCGAAGCGCCAGTTCGCGATCGTGCTCGACGGCATCGTCGAGTCGCACCCGCAGATGGGCGAGGACGTCCAATGCGAGCAGGGCATCAGCGGTGGCACCGCGGTCATCACCGGAAACTTCAGCGAACGCGAGGCCAAGAACCTCGCGCTGGTGCTTCGCTTCGGTGCGCTGCCGATCGCGCTCGAAGCCCAGGAGATCAACGAGATCTCGCCGACGCTGGGCCGCGACTCGCTGCGCGGCGGCCTGATGGCGGGCCTGATCGGTTTGGCGATGACGATGATCTACGTCATGTTCTTCTACCGCGTGCTCGGCCTGGTGATCTGGTTCGGGCTGCTGCTGCACGCCGCCTTCACCGTCGGCGTCGTGATCCTGCTCGGCAACACGGTGGGCTTTGCGCTCACGCTCGCCGGCATCGCCGGCCTGATCGTGTCGCTGGGGATCGCGGCCGACTCCTTCATCGTCTACTTCGAACGGCTCAAGGACGAGGTCCACACCGGCAAGTCGGTTCGCGCCTCGGTGGACCGGGCCTGGTCCAGCGCTTGGCGCACGATCCTCGCGGCCGACCTCGTCACCGCGCTCGCGGCCGGAGCCCTGTACGTGCTGGCGGTCGGTAGCGTGCGCGGCTTCGCGCTCATGCTCGGCCTGGCCGTGACCTTGGACCTGATCATCTCGTACATGGTCATGCACCCGGTCGTGTGGCTTCTGGCCCAGACCAAGTTCTTCAACGAGTCCAAGCGGCTCGGCATCAAGCGCGTCGTCGGCGACGCGACTCCGTCGCTCGCGGGAGGGCAGCGCTGATGGGCCTCGTACGCGGATACAAGGCCCTGGCCAAGGGCGAGTCCGACTTCAACATCATCGGCCGCTGGCGCACCTGGGGGATCGTTTCGCTCGCCCTTGTGGTCGTGAGCCTCGGCGGGCTGCTCCTTCGCGACCTCAACCTCAGCCTCGCCTTCGAGGGCGGGTCTGCCTTCTCGGCGCCGATCAGCGAAGGCAAGGATCCGACGGTGCCCGAAATCTCCGCAGCGATGACGGACGCCGGGCTCACCAACCCGGAGGTGCAGATCGCCCGCTCGGCCGACGGCTCCCGCATCATCCGCGTGGAAGCCAAGACGGTCGGCGTGCTCGAGCCCGTCGTCGACAAGCTCGCCGGCATCTCGGGCGCGGAACGGGACGCGATCAGCGTCCAGGAGGTCGGCCCCACGTGGGGAAGCCAGATCTCCAGCAAGGCGCTTCGGGCCCTGATCGTGTTCCTGATCCTGGTCGTGATCTACATCTCGATCCGGTTCGAGCCCAAGGTCGCCCTGGCCTCCATCGTGGCGCTGATCCACGACCTCATCTTCGCCGTCGGCATCTATGCTCTGGTGGGCTTCGAGGTCAGCCCCGCCACCGTTGTGGCCTATCTGACGATCATGGGGTATTCGCTCTACGACTCGGTCGTGGTCTTCGACAAGGTCCGTGAAAACCAGGTGCTGGTCACCGGCACCTCGCGCATGACCTACAGCGACATGGTCAACAAGTCGGTCAACCAGACGCTGATGCGCTCGATCAACACGTCCCTGTCGTCGCTGCTGCCCGTCGGGGCGCTGCTGTTCGTCGGCGTCTATCTATTCGGTGCCGACACGCTCAAGGACCTGGCGCTCGCGCTGTTCCTCGGCATCGCCGTCGGCTCGTACTCGTCGGTGTTCGTCGGTCCGCCGCTGCTCGCACTTCTCAAGGAGCGCGAGCCGCGTTACAAGCAGCTTCGCGCGCGCGCCTCACGCGGCATGACGCCGGCCGCGGCCACGGCCGGTCCGGCCTCCTCCGGGGGGGCGACCGGGCCGGCTCCCGACGACGAGGACGACACGGAGCCCCCCGCGCCGAGATCCACGCGAGCGCAGCCCGGACCCGGACGGCAGACCACCGTCGCGCCGCGAGGCCGAAAGAAGAGCCGCAAGAAGCGGCGGCGCTGACCCGATGGGCGACGGTCGGCATTTGCAGATCCTGCGCGACCGGATCCGCGACATCCCCGACTTTCCCGAGCCCGGGATCGTCTTCAAGGACATCACGCCGCTGCTCGCCGATCACGTCGCGTTCTCGACGGCGATCGACGCGATCGTGGTGCATTTCGGCCGCGGCACGGTCGACAAGGTCGTGGGTGTCGAGGCGCGCGGGTTCATCGTCGCCTCTCCGGTCGCCTACCACTTCGGAGCGGGCTTCGTGCCGGTTCGCAAAGCCGGCAAGCTGCCGTGGCAGACGCAGGCCGAGTCCTACGCGCTCGAATACGGCGAGGCGACGCTCGAAATCCATGGTGATGCGATCGCGCCCGGCGAACGCGTCGCGATCGTGGACGACGTGCTCGCCACGGGCGGCACCGCGTCGGCGTGCGCGAAGCTGGTCGAGCGGCTCGGCGGCACCGTCGTGGGCCTCGCATTCCTGGTCGAGCTGGAGTTCCTGAAGGGCCGCGCCGTCCTGGACGGCTACAACTGCCTCTCCCTGGTCACGTACTGAGTCCGTTTCGCGCGGACGCGCGAACGTGAAAACGACACATTCCCTCCGGTCTTCCGGCCTAGGGGCAACCCCCGCGTCCCGGCGATGCTGTTCGCGGGTAAGGCGAGGGCGCCCAAAGGGGGGGCCCCGGACCTGAGGGAGGGAACATGACCGCTCGATTCCGCACCGTCGTCGTCGCGACGCTGACCGCCGCCACGCTCACGGCACTGCTGTTCGGCTCGGCCGCCCGCGCCGAACAGATCTGCGTCCTGGGGCCGGCCGGCAAGCCCGTCTGCATCGACGTGGAAGGCCAGTTCAACCCGCTCTGCAAGGAGGGCCGCCCGACGCACGGCGAGACAGGACAGGAGGGAGGCGACCCGCTCTGCCCGAACGGTCAGGCCGAGTGCATCGCCTACGGCATGTACCTGCGGGTCGACCCGACGACCGGGCTGCCCGGCGGCGCCACCTCGCACCTGGCACGCAGCCACGCGCAGGCCCAAGCCGGAGCGTGGAACGGTTGGGGATACGGCAGCGCGGCGTCGGATGCGTCCACGCAGCGCGCCGACGTTCCCGGAGCGCTCGGCGAAGGCGTCGTCGAATCGAGCTGCCGTGCCTTCTCCTACGGACACGGCCAGGGCTTCGCGCAGAACTACGCAGCCGGGACCGCGGACGCGGCCCGTCTGAACCTCAACCTCACCTCCTACGGCGTGCCGGTTACGGTGAGCACCAGCGTGCTGCACGAAGAGGGCAACGCTTCGACGGGCTTCGTCGGCTACAACACGGCCGACATCGCGACGGTCACGATCGCCTCGCCCTGGTTCCCGGCGATCAACGTCCCGCTGGCTGCCGCGCCCAACACCGCGATCCCGCTGCCCGGGGGCCTGGGAACGCTCTACCTCAACGAGCAGTTCGCCGGCATCAGCCCGTGGGGCTGCGCAACCTTCGCCGGCGACGCGCTGCGGCTGGTGGTCAACCGTCCCGGGATCGGGGGTCAGATCACGCTGATCATGTCCTGGGTCGCGAACGCGGCCTGCTAGCAACGGCCCACTCCGCATGACGAATGCGGAGCCTCCCATCGGCGGCGCCGGCTCGCAAGAAGAGCCGGCGCCGCTGGGACGCCTGAACGCGATCGGAAGGATCGGTGTCGCCTCGCGGGCAGTCCCCTACAATGTCTCCATGTCGGACCGGCTCGCGCACGAAGACTCGTCACCGCCGCGGCGACGCGGGGTCCTGGCGCGGCTCCGGCCGGTCGAGCCGACACCCGAAGCGGGATTTGAGGGCGTCGCGCGCATCATTCGGACGCACAGCCCGAAAGCGGACCTGAAGCTCATCGAGCGGGCCTACACGTTCGCGGCCGCCTCGCACGCCGACCAGTACCGGGCCTCGGGTGAGCCCTTCATCGAGCATCCGGCCGGCGTCTGCGCGATCCTGGCGGAGCTCGGCATGGACACCACGACCCTGGTGTCGGCCCTGCTGCACGACGTGGTCGAGGACACGCCGCTGTCGCTGGCCGACATCGAGCGGGAATTCGGCGCCGAGGTGCGGCTGATCATCGACGGGCTCACCAAGCTCGACAAGATCCAGTTTCACTCGCGGGAGCAGCAGCAGGCCGAGAACCTGCGCAAGATGATCCTGGCGATGGCGCGCGACATCCGCGTCATCCTGATCAAGCTCGCCGACCGGCTCCACAACATGCGGACCATCGGCCACGTTCCGCGCGAGAAGCAGGAGAAGAAGGCGCGTGAGACCCTCGACGTGTTCGCGCCCCTGGCGCACCGGCTGGGCATCTATCAGGTCAAGTGGCAGCTCGAGGACCTTGCCTTCGCGACGCTGCATCCGAAGCAGTTCGACGAGATCGTTCGCATGGTGGAGGACCGCCAGCCCGAGCGGGACGCGCTGCTGGACCGGGTGATCGTCGCGCTCGGTGACGCGCTGAAGGAGTCCCGCATCAAAGCCGAGGTCACCGGCCGGCCGAAGCACTATTGGTCGATCTACAACAAGATGGTCCTGCGCGGCAAGGAGTTCGGCGAGATCTTCGATCTGGTCGGCGTGCGTGTGCTCGTCGAGTCGGTTCGCGACTGCTACGCGACCCTCGGAGTCATCCACGGCCGCTGGAAGCCGGTCCCGGGCCGCGTGAAGGACTACATCGCGATGCCGAAGTTCAACATGTACCGGTCGCTGCACACCACCGTCGTCGGCCCCGAGGGCAAGCCGCTCGAGATCCAGATCCGCTCACAAGAGATGCACCGCATGGCCGAGTACGGCGTCGCCGCCCACTGGAAGTACAAGGGCCCCGGCAAGGCCGGTCGCACCGACCAGGACTTCGCCTGGCTGCGGCAGATGCTCGACTGGCAACGCGAGATGTCGGATCCGGAGGAGTTCATGGACAGCCTCCGGATCGACCTCTACCAGGACGAGGTGTTCGTCTTCACGCCGAAAGGCGACGTGATGCCGTTCCCGCGCGGCGCCACCCCGATCGACTTCGCCTACTCGATCCACACCGACGTCGGGCATCGCACCGTTGGGGCGAAGGTGAACGGCCGGCTGGTTCCGCTCGACTACCGGATGGAGTCCGGCGACACCGTCGAGATCGTCACCTCGAAAGCACCCAGCGCCGCGCCGCACCAAGACTGGCTCAAGATCGTGCGCACCACCCGCGCCAAGAACAAGATCCGGCAGTGGTTCAGCCGCGAGCGGCGCGTCGACGCGATGGAGCGCGGCCGCGAGGAGCTTGCCCGGGCGCTGCGCAAGGCCGGCATGCCGGTCAAGGACACGCTCAACTCCTCGGAGCTGGGTGCGATCGCGGCCGAGTTCGGGCTCGCGGGCGTCGACGCGCTGTTCGCCCACATCGGCGAGAGCCACTCCAGCACCCAGAACGTGATCGAGCGGCTGCGCCACGAACTGTCGGAGGACGACGAGCCGGTCGTTGCCGCGCCCCGCCCGATGCGCATGCGTCCGGCGTCGCAGCACGGCGTCATGGTCAAAGGCATCGAGGACGTTCTGGTCCGCCTTGCGCGCTGCTGCACGCCGGTGCCGGGGGACGCCATCATCGGTTTCATCACGCGCGGCCGCGGTGTGTCCGTGCACCGCGTCGACTGCCCGAACGGCAAATCGTTGCAGGCCGAGGGCGAGCGGCTGGTCGAGGTTGCCTGGGACACGCGGACCGGCGCCGCGTTCCCGGTCACGCTCCAGGTCGAGGCCCTCGACCGCACCAAGCTGCTTCGCGACGTCACCATCGCGATCTCGGACCTCGGCGTGAACATCACGGCGACCACCTCGAACACCAACGTCAAGACGCGCATCGCGCTGCTGCGATTCACGATCGAGCTCGGTGACACCTCGCACCTGGACCACATCCTGGCCGCGGTCAAGCGCGTGGACGGCGTCTTCGACGCCTATCGCGTCGTGCCGGGCCGCTCGCGCGCTCGCGCCTAGATGCGCGCCGTCGTGCAGCGCGTGCGCCGCGCCTGCGTCCGTGTCGCCGGCCAGGAGATCTCCCGCATCGAAGAAGGGCTGCTGGTTCTGCTGGGAGTCTCGACCGAGGACACCGGATCGGATGCCGCATCGATCGCCGTGAAGATGGCCGCCAAGATCACCCGGCTGCGGGTCTTCCCCGACGACGCCGGAGTCATGAACCGTTCGGTCGTCGAGCACGGCGGCGCGGTGCTCGCCGTCAGCCAGTTCACGCTCTACGGCGATGTGCGCAAGGGAAACCGCCCCTCCTATGTCAAGGCGGCCCCCGGAGAGGCCGCGCGGCCGGTCTACGAAGCGTTCTGCGACGCGATGCGGGCCGAGGGGCTCACGGTCAGGCAGGGAAGCTTCGGCGCCGACATGGACGTCGAGCTCGTCAACTGGGGGCCGGTGACGATCGTGCTCGAGTCGGGCGCATGACCGGGGCCGGCCCCTGCGATCTCGCCCGAGGCCGAACCCGCTCACTTCGCAAAAGCGACTTCGCATCGGCCCGGCCCGGCGGCTAGTCTGTGCGCCGATGATCGTCGAAGGCTTCACCACGGGCGTCTTTCAGTCGAACTGCTACATCGCAGCCGCAAAGGATGCCGAGTCCGCGGTCGTGATCGACCCGGGCCAGGACGCGGCCGGCCCGCTGCTCGAACGCCTCGCAGCGCTCGGGCTTCGCTGCGAAGCGGTGCTGCTCACGCACGGCCATCTGGATCACATCTGGAACGCGAAGGAGGTCGCCGAGGCCGCCGGGGTCGAAGCCTGGATTCATCCCGACGACCTGTGGCTTCTCGACGATCCCGGTGCCGCGCTCGGCCGCATGGGATTCGGCAAGCTCAGCATCGATCCGCCGGAGCGGGTCGCGCACCTGAGCGACGGCGACGTGCTCCGGTACGGCGGCCTGTCACTGACCGCGCGACACACGCCCGGCCACACGCCCGGCCACTGCGTCTTCCTCACCGACGGGCTCGTCTTCAGCGGCGATCTGATCTTCGCCGGGTCCGTCGGCCGCACCGACTTCCCGCGCGGTTCGATGGAGGCACTGATGGACTCGATCCGCCGGGTCGTGCTTCCGCTCGCCGACGAAACCACGATCCTGTCGGGCCACGGCCCCGAGACCACGGTCGGCACCGAGCGCACGTCGAACCCGTTCGTGGTCGCCGACGCGAGCGGCGACCTTCCGCGCCTGCTCGGCCTATGAGCGCCACGCCGCAGCCGCCCCGCGGGATGCAGGATCTCCTCCCGCCCGTCGCCGAGCGCTTCCAGATGCACGAGCAGCGCACCGGAGCCCTGTTCGAGCGCGCCGGCTACCGTCGCATCATCACGCCGATGTTCGAGGACACCGCGCTGTTCCTTCGCGGCGTCGGCGAATCGAGCGACATCGTGAACAAGGAGATGTACACCTTCACCGATCGCAGCGAGAACTCGCTGACGCTTCGGCCGGAGGGGACCGCGCCGGTGATGCGCGCCGTGTTGTCGAACAACCTGCATTCGCAGGGTTTGCCGATCAAGGTCTGGTACTCGGCCGCGATGTTCCGCTACGACCGGCCGCAGAAGGGGCGCTACCGGCAGCACCACCAGCTCGGCATCGAGGCGATCGGCAGCGACGATCCGGCCATCGACGCCGAGGTGATCGCGATCGCCCAGCGCATGCTCGACGGTGCGGGCGTGACCGGCACCCGGCTGCTGCTCAACAGCATCGGCCATCCCGGCTGCCGCGCCGACTACATGCCGAAGCTGACGGCGTTCCTTGAGGCCCGGCGCGAGCGCCTCGACGAGGACTGCAAACGCCGCATGGAGCAGAACCCGCTGCGCGTGTTCGACTGCAAGAACGAGGACGACCAGAAGATCCTCGCCGATGCGCCCACGATCGAGCAGGAGCTGTGCGCCGACTGCCGCGCGCACTTCGACGCCGTTCAGGCCCACCTTCGTGGGATTGGGATCGAGTTCGTCGTCGCACCGCGGCTGGTGCGCGGGCTCGACTACTACACTCGGACCGCTTTCGAGTTCCAGACCGATCTGCTCGAAGCCGCGCAATCCACCGTGTGCGGCGGCGGCCGCTACGACCTGCTCAGCGAATCCATCGGCGGACCGCCGCTGCGGGGCATCGGATTCGGTTCGGGCATCGAGCGAATCCTGATCGCGCAGGAGGCGGCCGGCAACGCGCCACCGGCCGTGCCCCTGGAGTGCTTCGTGATCGCGCTGGGCGAGGACGAGCGCGACGACGCATGGCGGCTGGTCTGGGCGCTGCGCGACGCGGGGCGCTCGGCCGACCTGCCGTTCGCTCCCAAGAGCTTCAAGGCCGGGCTCAAGCACGCCGACCGCGTCGGCGCGCGCTACGCCGCGCTGATCGGTCCTTCCGAGCGCGAGGCCGGCGCGTGCGCGATGCGCGACATGAGCACCGGTGAGCAGGTTCAGGTTCCCTTGGACGAAGCCGCGACGTGGCTGAAGGAGAAGACGACGAGATGATGCGCACGCACGGAGCCGGCGAGCTGCGAGCCTCCCACGCCGGGCAGAACGTCACGCTGGCCGGGTGGGTCCATCACCGCCGCGACCACGGCAAGGTGATCTTCCTCGACCTTCGCGACGCAAGCGGCACCGTGCAGATCGTCGTGCACCCCGACGACGCGCCCGACGCCTACGAGGCCGCCGACGCGCTCCAGCGCGAATGGTGCGTGCTGATCGACGGCGCGGTCGCGCCCCGTAAGCCCGGCACCGAGAACCCCAAGCTCGCCACCGGCGAGATCGAGCTGAAAGCCAAGAAGGTGACGGTCCTGTCGCCCGCGGCGACACCGCCGTTCGTGATCGAGGACGGCGTGGACGTGTCCGAGGAGACCCGGCTCAAGTACCGCTACCTGGATCTTCGGCGTCCCGAGATGCAGCACGCGATGCGGACGCGCCACGCGATGATCCGCGGTATCCGCGAATTCCTCGACGAGCGTGACTTCGTGCACATCGACACGCCGAACCTGACGCGCTCCACGCCCGAGGGCGCGCGCGACTTCCTGGTTCCGTCCCGCCTGCATCCGGGCTCGTTCTTCGCGCTGCCGCAGTCGCCGCAGCTGTTCAAACAGCTCATGATGGTCGCCGGCCTCGAGCGCTACTACCAGATCGCGCGCTGCTTCCGCGACGAGGACCTTCGCGCCGACCGCCAGCTTGAGTTCATGCAGCTCGACCTGGAGATGTCGTTTTGCGAAGAGCAGGACGTGCAGACGCTGATGGAGGAGCTCATGGTCCGACTGTGGCGCGATCTGCTCGGTGTCGAACTGACCGTGCCGTTCCCGCGCATGAGCTACGAAGAGATGATGAGCCGGTACGGCACCGATAAGGCCGACCTTCGATACGGCGTCGAACTCGTCGATGTCGGTTCGGTTTTCGCGAGCACGCAGCTCGGGATCTTCAAGCGCGTGCTGGAATCCGGCGGCATCATCAAGGCGATCGGCGTGCCGGGCGGCGGCGAGATGAGCAACGCCGACCTCCGCCGCCTGGAGCAGCTCGCCAAGGAGCGCGGCGCGGGCGGTCTGGCCTGGGTCGTCTACAAAGACGGCGGCGAGATCGACTCGCCGCTTGCGAAGTTCCTGTCCGAGGATGAAAAGACCGGGCTGGCGAACGCACTCGGCATCGGCGCGGGCGATCTGGCGCTGCTCGCGGCCGACAAGCCTTCGGTCGTGCACACCGTCCTGGGCGCGATGCGCATTCACGTCGCCGAGATGCGCAACCTGGTCCCCGACGGGCAGTGGGCGTTCTGCTGGATGACCGACCCGCCGCTGTTCGAGTGGGACGAGGACGAGAAGCGATACGTCAGCGTGCACCATCCGTTCACCTCGCCGCAGGGCGACGATCCGATCGCCGCGTTCGCCGACGACCCGGGCACTGCGAAGGCGCGCGCGTACGATTTGGTGCTCAACGGCGTCGAGCTGGGAGGCGGCAGCATCCGTATCCATCGCCGCGACGTGCAGGAGCGCGTGCTCGAGGCGCTCAAGCGCGACCCGAGCGAGTTCGACTTCCTGCTGGAGGCGTTCGGGTACGGCGCGCCGCCGCACGGCGGGATCGCGCTGGGCCTGGACCGGATGGCGATGCTGATCGCCGGCGCGTCGTCGCTGCGCGACGTGATCGCGTTCCCGGTCACCGGCGACGGCGCCGACCCCCTGACCGGCGCGCCGACGCCGGTCGCAACCAAGCAGCTCGACGATCTCGGCCTGAAGATCAAACCGGTCTAAGGCGGAACCGCACCGCAACGGGCGGGATGGACGAATCGTTGGTCCGGTCATGAAGACACGGATGCTTGCGTTGGCGTCGGCGCTGATCGGCGCCGCCGTCGCATCGTCGGCCGCTGCCGGGCCGGTCGTTCCCGAAGTTCGCTGCGAACCCGGAACCATGGCAGCCCTGCTCGCGCCGAATCGAAGCATCGAGATCAACCGCCGGGGCGCGAACGTGACCGCCCGGACCGGCGTGTTGAATCCTCGTACCCATTCGTGGAGCGACGCCGCGGAATACTCCTGTCCTGCCGATCAGACCGAACGGATCGTCATCGACGAGGACCGGATCGGCGGGGGACCGGCGGAGGAGCCGGCGTTCCGTTCGGTTCGCGTGGCTCCGTTCACCGGCGGCGCCGCCGAAGCGTGGGGCATCTCCGAGGTCGAGGTCGAGATCAACGCGCCATCGGTGCTGTACGCATGGATGAGCCCGGCTGCCCCGCGCGCGACGGTCGGCCGGCTGGACCGAACCGGCGTGGTGCCTGCCGCGGTTGACATCAACGGCGACGGCGACTGGGACATCACCGGCCGCATCGAGGTCATCGCCATCATCGGGACCGACGGTGACGACGTGATCGATGCATCCGGTGCTCGATGGGGTGGTCCTCCTCCGGCCCCGGTCCACGTGCTCGGGGGGAACGGAAAGGACCAGATCTTCGGTGGCTCGTGGACGAGCGATATCATCGACGGAGGTGCCGGCGACGACGTCATCTTCTCGGTGGACGCCCGCAGCGACGTCGTCCGGGGGGGCCCCGGCATCGACGCCGCGCGGATCGACCCTCGCGACTCGGTCTCCTCGGTCGAGCGCCGCGCCTGAAT
>DATLFO010000293.1:0-4770 GCA_035541035.1 Actinomycetota bacterium | reverse complement strand
TCCTTGAGCACCAGGTCGAGCCGGCGGCCACAGATGCCGCCGTCGGCGTTGACCTTGTTGATCACGGCCTGCATGCCGTATCGGACGTCGGACAGGAACGCCGCCCCGATCCCGGTGTCGACGACGGTGGCGCCGAGCTTGATGCTCGTGGCGGTGACGCCGGTGTCGGTCGCGCCGCCGTTCCGGCCGGGCGCGCATGCCAGGTTCGACGCGTCCGGCACGCCCGGCTTCGCCGGCCCGGCGCCGGACGTCGGGACGCCGGTCGTCGGACCGACACCCGGCTGCGAGGTGTCGCCCGGCTGCGAGGTGTCGCCCGGCACGTCGTTGGCAGCCACCACGGTGGTCTTGAAGCGCGGGAGCACCGCGATCGAGGACAGCACCGCGAGCGCGACGACGATGCCGATCGTCTCCCAGAACCCGATGTCGCGCCTGCGAACTCTCACGGGCCGGCCCCCGGAGGCGCGATGCCGCCGCGACGCCGCCACAGGATCAGCGGCGCGGCGAACAGACCCAGCATGCCGAACACTCGCACGGCACGGCCCGGGGACGCGAGCGCGAACCGAATTCCTTCGAACGTGCGCTTGAGGAATCGCTGAACCGGATCGATGACCGGGATGCCCGAGCCGCCGGCCGGCGGAGCGGAGACGAAGCCGCCGCCGTTGCTGCCACCGGACGAGGCGCCCGAGCCGGGCGGCCGGAACGTGCCTCCCTGCGCCAGCAGGAAGATCCCGTAATGCGACTCGGCCGAGACGCCCGCGAGCGAGATCACGACGCGCGACGGCACGCGGCCGTCGGCGAAGACGGTCACGACCATGGCGGGCACCTCGAGCCGGCGCGCGTCGGCTTCCTCGTTGACGGATGCTTCGTTCGCGCGCTCGAAGGGATCGCGCACGATCAGCGCTTCGAAGCCGCCGGGCGTGCCGCTCATGCGCGCCGGCTCCGGTTCCGGCAAGTCGATCCGCGCGCGCAGGCCGAGCGCGCGATTGATGGAGTCGCGGACCTCTTCGGGGTCGCACAGGTCCGAGCAGACGGTGCGCCGCGAGCCGGCGTCGTCCACGATCCACACGTCTTCGAAGATGCGACGGAACGATCCGCCCGCTCCGACGCCGTTGGACGACTTCGGCCGCCCGCTCGCCCACGTCTCCGCACGCGCGAGCACTCGTCCGATGCCGGCACGCCCGCCGAGGTTCACGCCGAGCATCTCCGACTCCACGATCGACACGACGCCGCGCTTCGGGTCGCGTGCCACGACGCTTCGCGCGCGCGCCTGGGCGATGCGCATCACGCCGCCCTGCGAGAGCGACTCGTCGAGCGCGAGCGCGGTCACGGTCGCGTCACTCTGCCGGCACGCGACTTCGGCGCCGTAGCTCTTCTTGTTTCGCGTGTCGCCGGCGCCGCCGAAGTCGGTGCAGTCCACCTCCGGGTACGGCCAGCGCTGGTCGGCGAGATCGGGGCCGCCCCAGCGGCGAAGGTAGTTCGCCATGCCGCCGAGGTCGGCGTCGGTGTTCTCATGATCTCGTTGCGCGCCGGTTGCCTTCGCCGACGCTTCGCCGTTGGTCAGCGTCGTGTGCAGCACGCGCGCGAAGTGCACGTCGCGTGTGCCCGGAGCGGGCGGCGGCGGCGTGATCCCGCCCGTCTGGGGCGACAGCTCGCTCGGGGGCGGGTCGAGCACGGTGTTGAGGTTGCGGTCGGCGCCGCCGACGCCACCGACCCATCTGATGCGCGCCCCGTAGGCCTGTCCGCCGCCGAGGAAGTTGACCGCGGTTCCCGCCCCCTCTGCGGCATCGACGGTGCCTGCGTCGGGATCGGGCGCGGCGCCGGCGCCGCCTCGCTGCGGCAGCGAGTCCTGCAGCACGATCGACCCCCCGACCGCCGACATGACGATGCGGTGACGGATCGGGTCCACAACCGGTCTGCTCTTGCTTCCGGCCGGCTGCGGACGAAACGTCGTGATGAGCCCTTGATCGACGACGGTCGTGTCGGTGGAGGTGATCAGCACGGTGCTGCGCAAGATCTCGCCCGACGGAGTCGAGATCGCGTACAGGCGCGCGAGCGACGGATCGACGCCGAGCGCCTGCGTGCCACCCGACGCGAAGGCAGTCGGGAGCGCCACGATCCCGATAAAGGTCGCGGTCGGAACGTCGAAGACCCAGATGGCCGCCTCGGTGTTCGATCCGTCGATCTGCATGAAGATGCGTTCGCGCAACGGATCGGCTGCGACGACTCCGTACTGCAGGTTGCCGCTGATCGCGTGGAACGTCGTGACGAAGGTCGAGACATCGGTTTGGGTCGCGCCCGGCGTGACACGCACACGCACGATCCCCGGCGTCTCCGCCGGTTGTCCCGCCACACCGGCGGCGCCTCCTTGCTTGCAGGGGAGCGCGACGACCGGCTCCCGCGCCGACCGGAAGAGCACACCGGGCGTTCCCCGGGCCATGACGAGCGCGCACTGCGGCAGGGGCATCGACCAGTCGACGGCGGTCAGGGTCGAAGCAGGATCGATGAGCCTTTGGGCGTCGATCTGATGAATGGCAACCGTGTGATTGGACACCACCAGATTGCCTTGGCCGGTCGGGACCTCGGATGCGAGATAGAGCAGATCGCGGCCGCCTTCCCGGAAGTACGACATCGCTTTGATCCCGACGAAGTTGGACTCGGAGGTATCGCGGGGCACGGGCGGCACGCGCAACGCCAGCGTTCCCGAGCCGATCACCTTCATGCGCAACGTGTCGATGGCCGCGACACCGAACAAGGCTCGCGTGGCTTCGTCGTAGATACCGGTGGAGATGCCGGGTCCGAGGACGCCCCGGATGACGGTGTCGTCCGCGGCCTTCACGGGGTAGAGCACGTAAAGCCGGTGCCGCAGCTCGTCGACCGTGCTGAGCATCCCGCCCTGTCCCGATTGCGCCTCGGCGATCCCGACGCTGCCGGCCGGCCGGAGCGTGTCGAGGTCCCATGCGTCGACTCGCATGCCACCCTGATCGACCGGCTGACCGATCTCGAAGACCCGGCGCGCGGACGGGTCCGCGTCGAGGTGACGGCGTGCGCCGATCATGGATGTGTCGAGCGCACCCGCCTGCGTGATCGGATCCGATGCGGCGTGAACCGGCAGGCCCGCAGGAGCGAGGAACACGAGCGCGAGCGTCAGCGCGGCGGTCCGAACCAGCCGCCGCCCTTTCCGCTCAGTCATTCTTCGCATCTCGGTCATGCCGTCCTTTCAAGGCCGACGGGGGGCGCGAACGCCCCCCGTCGTGTGTCGTTCGCGCTGCGTCACTCCGCGGCGGTGCACGCTCCCGCGAAGGCGGCCGTCGTGATCTTCAGGCCGTTGAATCCCGACGGGGCGAAGCCGCCCACGCAGGTCATCGCGTCGCCATTGCCGTTGTTGATGTTGTACGGGTGGGTGTTGGTCTTGGTGAAGTAGCCTTTGAAGGTGAACACGCCCTTCTCGACCGGTGTCGGGTGCGGATGGCCGGCGACGCTCCGATACGGAGCGGCCGCACTGCCGTTGATGTTGGAGAACCAGCCGTTGATGAAAGTCGGGCCGACGCCGGACAGGTTCTGACACTGGAAGTTGAACGTCAGCTCGAAGTTCGACGTGTTGCCGCGGATCTTGCTGACGAACGCCGTGCCGCCCACGTCGCCCTCCGACTTGCAGCGGTACTGTCCGGCGACCGCCGCGTCCTGCAGAATCCCGGCGCCCTGCACGGTCAGGGTGCCCCACGAGAATGTCTGATCCGAGTGTGTGCAGTCCCCCTGAAGGACGACCGGCAAGCAGGACGGCAGACCGGCACCTTGCATCGTGATCGTTCCCTGGCCGTTCATGTGGTACGCGGACACCGCGCCCGCCGGCGTGGTGCCGATGATCGCCATCGCCGCGAGCGCCGCGGTCAGCACCGCCTTCGTGATCCTCACCCGCATCGGTACAACCCCCTTCCCTCCCGCGCGTCAGCGCGGTGGCTCCCAGTGGCGCGCTTCGACGCGCCGAGAAAACGTGCTGAAAGATCCTTCTCCGCCGAAGAGTGATGCCCTTCCCCCTTCCGGGGGATTTTGCTCCGCGTATCGAACCTTCGCGTCGCAGCGGCATCAACGTCGGCGCGCTCCCGCCCGGATCCGTCCGTTGGCGGCCGGCTGCTCGCCGGCCGCGCGGTACGGTCTCACGGTGGTCTCGTCGTCGGATCCCCCCTCCTCGCGGCTCTCCCGAGAGCCGGCTAGTCCCATCGCCTCGGCCTGTGCCGCGGCGAACTCCCGCATCTCGAGCACGGCCGCTTCCAGGCGGCCGATGCGCGCGCGATCCTTTCGAATGTCATCGGACACGAGCAGCCCGACGCCGACGATGCCGGCGAGCAGGCCGCCGATGCCGCCGGAGATCAGGTACGGAAGCTGCACGGCGACCTGAGGGTTGCCGCTGACTCCGAGCCATCCGGCGAACACCATCACCACGCCGAGAACGATCAGAATCCATCCGAGCAGAAGCCGGCCACCGGCCTCCGGCTCGGGTGCGGCTTGGTGTCGCTCTCGGTCGTCTCGGTCGTCCAACGGTTGATCCCCCTTCTATCTCGCCAGCGTGCGAAACACTTGTCGTCCGGCGACCAGCATCGCGAGCGCGAACGCCATGCCGCCGTAGAGCGCCTTGACACCGGCCGGTGCGCCCGCACCGAGCGCCTCGACCGCGGCCGTAACCTTGTCCACCGGGACCGGCGGCGTGTTTTCGTAGCCCGGAAGCAGCGGGCCGGTCGAGGGGAACTCGCCCCCACCCGTGAAGCCCCCACC
>DATLFO010000292.1:0-5942 GCA_035541035.1 Actinomycetota bacterium | reverse complement strand
GCGAATGCCGTCTCCGCGGCTCGACCACGGGGGAATGGTGTCGTCGTGGATCGAGAAGGTTCCGTTCGCATCCGCGGCACCGACGGCCATGACGCGAGGGTTGTATGCGGGGTTCGACAGCGAGCCGAGCGCGTTGCCGTTGTTGCCGGCGGCCGCGACCACGAACACGCCCTTTCGCCACGCGACGTCCACCGCGTAGGACAGCGGATCCAGCACCCAGCTTTGCACCGAGTCCGTGCCGAAGGAGAGATTCAGCACGCGGATATTCAGACCGTTCCTGGCGCGGTTTTGCACCACCCAGTCGATCGCGGCCAAGATCTGCGACACGTCGGTTGTGCCCTGCGCGTTGGCGACTTTGACGTTGACGATGCGCGCATCGGGCGCCATGCCGGTGAAGTCGTCGTGGTTGGTCCACCACCTTCCTCGGTACGTCACGGCGTTGTCGCGTCCGGCGATGATGCCGGCCATGTGCGTGCCGTGGCCGTAGGTATCCAGATAGCGGATCGAGTCCGACCGCGATTCGAAGGACAGGTCGGGCCCGTTGAGCACCTTGCCGCTTGCCGTGAGGCCGTTGACCGGGACCACGCCCGAGTCGATGACGGCGACGTCGACGCCTCGTCCGGTGAAGCCCTCGGAGTACATCGTCGTCGCCTTCGTCACCGTGGCGATCGTCCACATCGAATGCCCGTCCGTGGATGCGTCGTAGCCGTCTACGGCGTGGGTGAGCGTGACCGGGACGTTGGGTGAGACGGAGGCGACCCCGCCGATGCGAGACAGGCGAGCCAGCTCGCCCGCCGGCACGTCGGCCACGAATCCGTCGATGATCCCGATCGAGCGGCCCACGCGTCCGCCGGAGGACGTGACGGCATCCTCGGCCGCCTGCTCGGCGCCGGGAAGCGCTCGCACGATCACCGATACCAGCGATTGCGCCGTGGCGGCCGCATCGCTCCGGGGTATCAGCGTAGCGATCATGGCCGCTGCGAGCGCCATGGCCGCGGCACGCTTCGGTCCCTTCTTCGCGTCGTTCCAGGTGACGCCGAACGCAATGTTCATAGCGGTTCCTTCCGAGCTCGCCGGTCCTTGAAGTATCGGGCAGCCGGCTGTCGCGTCACGAGGGACCAAAGTCCGGATCCGCCGGGAACTTCTCGTGCCGAATGACTATGCGGATGCCTGTCCGCCGCCGGCCTTCGCACAGGGCGGATTGCATTTCCGCAGCATCCGCGCGTGCGGTCACCGGCCGGACCGGCCCGGTGAGAGGGGGTTCGCTACCGCAACCGGGGCATGGGTTTCGGGACCACGGGACGAAGGGCAAGGAACCGACATGTCGGGTTGTATCGCTTCCCGTGCGTGGGTCCCGGATGCCCGCGGCATTGGTCGGGTAACGAGGCCGAAGCGCATTCGTGCCGCATCGCGTGGTCGTGCCGCAACGCGGGCGAATGCCCTGTCGCGGGACGAGGCCATACCCTTCATACTGAACGGGACGTGAAATGCGGTGCCCAGGGGTTGGGCGCCGTCACCGGGTTGGAGATTCGCGCATGAACATCAAACGCATCCTCACCGTGCTCGCACTGCTTGCCGTCATCGCCCCCGCGGGCGCCGCATCCGCGCCGCCCCCGCAGGGTCGTGCGCTCGTCGCCGACGCGGGCGACTCCGCCTTTCTCGCGGAAGGGATGGCGCACGGGCTCAGCGGCATGGCGTGGGGCGGACGCGCGCCCTACCGCTTCTCGTGGAGCGGTCCCGGCGGCACGGCCCGGTTCACCGATGCCGCAGCGGCCTCGACTGCATTCGACACGCGCGGCCTGAAGTCCGGCGACTACATGCTGTCGCTGTCGGTGCGCGACGCCGCCGGCCGCAGCGCGCGCGACTCCGTGAAGATCCGCGTGTTCGAAACGAAGCCCCGCACCATCCTCGAGGAGTCCGACACGCCGCCGTTCGGCCTGCCGGACGAGATGATTCTCGGCCACGGAGCCGACTCGCCGGACGGGCAGACGCGGGAGTATCCCTTTAGCCTGCCCGCCGGCCTGCTGCGTCTGGACCTGAACCTCGAATGGGACACGTATGTGGGAGCGCTCGGCGTGTACGGGGTCAACGACTACGACCTCTACGTCGAAGGGCCCGACGCCTCGTACGCCGACATCGTCAGCGGCGCAACCGGGTCCCATCCCGAGAAGATCTCGATCGACAAGCCGAAGGCCGGCCGGTACAAGGCGATCGTGTCGGCATTCCTGTCCGTCGCCGACGAGTTCCGCCTGACCGTGGGCGTGGTGGACCAGCCCGGCACCAGCCCGCTGCCCGAGATTCAGATCCCGCCGGTGATTCGCTTCGCGACCGGCGCACCGCAGACCCTGTCGGCCAAAGCACCCAAGGGCGGTGCGGTGTCCTGGGACCTGAACTTCGACGGCGTGTTCGAAACCGCCGGCGCGAGCGTCGCGGCCTCGTTCCCGCGCGGCACGCACCTCGCGACGGTGAAGGTCGTCAAGAACGGCTTCGAGATCCGGCGCACCGTCGGCGTAACCGTCCTGCGGGCCGGCGAGATCGCGCAAAACACCACCCCGTTCGTCATCGTCGGCATCGGCGACTCGGGCATCAACCCGTACCACGACGAGTTCTCGGCGGCGTCCTACCCCGATCCGGAGGTGCTGCGGATCACCGAAGGCTTCTCGAAGCATCCGAGCGCGTACATTCCCGGCTACCCGGCCGGCACGCCCGCGCTGCCGGTGACGCTCGGCAAGGGCTACCTGCCCGAAGAAGACAAGAACCTTTGGACCCGCGAGGCAATCCAGTTCCAGAAGCTCTACTGGATCCCCGGCACGAAGATCGTCGGCGCGATCGACTGGACCGACTCGTCGGGCAGCAACGCCAACGCCGACACGCGGCCGATCCTCGACGACGACGGTCACGGCACCGAGTCCTCGAGCGTCTCGGTCGGAAACCGCTACGGCAACTGTCCCGCATGTCTGCTCGTGTTCGCGGAAGGGCTTCAGGGCGACGACTATCTGGTCACGCAGTCCTGGATCGACTTCGTGTCGATGAGCGTGGGCAGCCTCGGCAACGTCGGATTCGGCATCTTCGACGCCGAACCGTCCCGCGTGGCGGCCGAGCGCGGCCAGACCGTGCTGTTCGCCGCCGGGAACGGCTTCGGCAACGCCTTCGACGCGCCGATGAGCACCTACACCTCGGCGACGGCCGGTCCCGATTGGCACGTCATCGTGGGCGCGGCACGAACGGATAACCGCCGCCCGATCAACGGCGACGCCGCCCCGGTGGACATCTCGTCGTGGGGTGACGGCACGATCCCCGCGGCGTGCAAGGAAGGCACCGTGAGCATGTGCAACTTCGGCGGAACCTCGGCGGCCACGCCGTTGACCGCCGGCGTGTTCGGCCAGGTGCTGCGAGAGGTCCGCCGCGCGATCGGCGACACCGGAGCCGGGCAGCGGCCCGGCCAGGTCGTGGCGCAGGGCGTCGCGATCTCCAAGAGCCCCTATCTGCGCGACGGCAAGCTGACCCGCGCCGAGCTGTGGGACATCGTGCTGCACACCGCAGAGCCTTTCGGCGAAGAAGGTGTGCCGGTGCCTCCGTACACCCACACGTGGCCGGGCCCGCGCTCGACCGACTTCCTGATGGGTGGCTACGGCTTGGCGACGCCCGAGAGCGCCGAGCACGCGATCGATGTTGCGCTCGGCCGCGCCCCGATCCCGCATCGTCCGGTCGAGGACACGTTCTTCGCCTACGACAAGCAGGTTCGCACCGCGATGTGGGGCGAATGGGACTCCGACGAGGATTCAGTCGCAAACCCGGGCGACCTCGCCGGCGCGGTGAGTGTGCCGCAGCAGGCGATCGACCCGGACGCGATCTCGTCGCTGACGGGCGGCGCGCCCGCGGAGCTCCCCGAAGGCGCATCGATCGACTACTACCTGCACCACCGTGGCGGCTGTCCCGAGCTGGCGCCGCCGGCCGATCCTGCGGGGCTGTTCCCGAGCGCCGGCTACACGTTCATGGACCGCGAGAACTCCGACGGCGACGACGAGCCGTGCCCGAACACGCGGCTCACCACCGTCGCCGCCTACTTCCGCCCGGTCGGCATCTGGGCGGCGGCGGCGCCGGTCGGGCGGTTCCTGCCCGCGGGCTCGGGCGTGGACGCCTCGGTGTTCCTGACGATGGATCACCCGATGGCGCTGGTGGCATCGAGCCAGCTGCTGGCCGGAAAGCGCATCGTGGGCTCGGGCGCGTCGCAGGTCACGCCGGTCGTGGACGTAATGGCGGCCCGCTGCCGCGCCGGCCTTCCCGGCTGCTGGACCGAGGTCAAGATCCGGTTCGTGACCGACCGGCCGATCGGCGCGCACGAGCGCCTCACGTTCCAGGTCGGTCTGCGGAGCAGCGAGGGGACCTACTTCGGATACGAGGGCGATCACGCCTCGAAGGTCTCGATCACGCCTGCGGTCGGGGCGAGCGCGAGCGATCTGGTGGCCGTGATCGACTCGCCGGCCGACGCCGCTTCGCTCACGTCCTCGACCGTGACCCTTCGCGGCACCGCGACCTTCGGGGACGTGGAGTCCGAGTCGCTGCGCAAGGTCGAGGTCTCCATCGACGACCCGCTGTTCGGCGCGCCGATCGCCGCGACGCTGGGCGAGCCCCGCGAGGACGGCACCGTGCCGTGGTCGGCCGCGGTGTCGTTGCCGGGCGGGGCGCATACCGTCTTCGCCCGGGCTCTTCAGGATCGCAGGGCAAGCGAGCGGGACTCGGTGCGCTTGACCGTGGGTGCGCAGGTGCTCGGGATCGGCAAGGCCCCGCTGCCCGCCACGGGCATCGGCGGTCCGCTCGCGGGTATCCTGCCGGTGCTGCTTGCTTGCGCGGGCGCGCTGGCGTTGCGCCGGCGTGACAACGGAGGACGAATCTCCGCCCCTTAACTGAAGCATAACTTCTGCTTAACTCGCCGCATTCTAAATTCCGTCTGACAACAGCGGCGAGGGGGGAGAGAATTTGGGTTTCGCGGGCCGGGTGCTGGTCGTCGAGGACGAGAAGTCGATTGTGGGGCCCGTCCGGCGTGCCCTCAAACGCGAGGGATACGAGGTCGAGGTGTCCGACAACGGCACCGACGCGCTCCGCGTCGTCGCCGAGTGGGACCCGACCGTCGTGCTGCTCGATTTGATGCTGCCCGACATGGACGGCCATGAGGTCGCGCGACGAATCCGCGCCGCCTCCCACGTGCCGATCATTATGGTCACCGCGCGCGGGGCCGAGTCCGAGCGCGTGGCCGGACTGGAGCTCGGCGCCGACGACTACGTCGTCAAGCCGTTCAGCCTTCCCGAGCTGCTCGCGCGCCTTCGTGCCGTCGGCCGCCGGGTCAGCGCGGCCCCGCCGCCGGGCAACGAGCTTTCCTTCAAGGACATCCGTCTGGACCTAGGCGCGTATCGCGCGTACAAAGGCGGCAGCGAGCTGCATCTGTCCAAGAAGGAGTTCGAGCTGCTGCGCATGGTGATGGCCAAAAACGGCAACCTTGCTCGCCGGGACGACCTGATCACGGCGATCTGGCACATCGCCCCCAACGAAAGCGGCAAGACGCTCGACGTGCACATGTCCTGGCTGCGAAAGAAGATCGGAGACGATCCCAAGCGGCCTCGATACATTCAGACCGTTCGCGGCGTGGGGTTCCGTCTGGTTGACTCATGACGCTCCGCCGGCAGCTCGTCATCGTCTTCGCGGTCTTCGCCGCGGCGCTCGTGACGGCGACGATCGTGCCGCTCGGAGTCGCTTCCTCGCGCGCCAATCTCGCATCCTTCATCGAGCAACGCGTCGCGCACACGATTCGTGTCGCCGAGTCCGTCGGCCGTGCGCCCGACACGCTGCCCGACCGCTATCCTGCCACCAGCGGTGACGCCGGATGGCTGCTCGACGGCGTCACCGCTGGTGGCAGGATAGCGGTCGGGCAGCGTGTCGGGCGC
>DATLFO010000291.1:0-17696 GCA_035541035.1 Actinomycetota bacterium | reverse complement strand
AGCGTACCGAGATCGATAGCGGGCAGAGTGGTGGCGCTCTTCGGCAGCGCGCGTCCCTGGGAGTCGGGTGCGAACCAACTCGAGCCGATACCGAAGAATTCCGGGAAGATCCACGAGGTGGCGAGGGCTCGCGTGGATTGCATCCAGACGCGGCCACCGCCAGCGAGGTAATCCCAGAGGGCTTCGTGCGACGAGTAGTGAAAGATGCCGTCGGGTCCGGAGACGCTCGTTGTGAGCCACACGACCAGCGGGTAGGCGCGCAGCGTCGTCAGGGTCGGGATGCCGCGCACGACGTGATACGGCACGCCGAGGCCCTGCAGGACGGCCTCGACGGGCTCTTCGAAGGTGAAGCCACGGTCGGCGTCCACGACGAGCACGTTGGCCGAGGCCGGGTCGGCCGAGATCTCGGTCGCGACGACGTCGTTGGATGGGTGGACGTCGCCGGCCGCGACCGTGCGCACGTAGTACGTACGCGTTCCGGCGGCCGCTTTGAAGGTAAAGGTGACGTCCTGGCGGTCGAACGCCGACAGGCTCCGGGTCACGGTCGACAGCGGCGTCGCCCCAGGCGTGGACGGATCGACGCCGAACAGGGAGATCGTCGCCTGGTCCACGGCCTTGCCGCCGTGGTTGTAGAGGCGGGTGGACATCTCGATCGGCTTGCCGGCGATGACCGGCACGGCGCCTCCTGCCGGCGTGAGGAAGTCCGGTGAGACGTCAACCGTCGTTCCGTCGTGCCGGACGATGTCGAGGGTGATCGGCTCGCCCGGCCGCTGCGCCGCATGCGCGGTCCCGCTCGACGACGGTGAGCTCATGCCGGTGATCTGCCAGCCGAGCCCGACTCCGTTGTTGGTCAGGGTGCTCGCCTTGGAACCCGATCCCCGGGCTCCGTAGACGACCTCGATGCGTGCCTCCGGCGAGACGGATGCCCAATTTCTCGCCAACGCGAAGTACTTTTCTCCTGCGGCGACCGGATGATCCACGACCTCCGGTCCTCTGGCGCCGGGGCCGGCCGCGGCGTTGACCTCTTCCCAGTACGTCTCTCCGTCCGACTCCACCTCCTTGTAGAGATGGAGGTCCCAGTCGTCGAGATTCTGCGTGTCCCACGTCAGCGTCAGGGTCATCGTCTGCGAGTCGGCCTCGGGGGGAACCGTCCAGTCGGGCGTTTGCTGCGCGGCGCCGGGCAACGGTGCGGAAGCGGTGTACGGGCTGCCCGGCGGTGGCGGCGCGATGGCGCCGACGCGGCTTCCGGTCGCCGTGCTGATGCCCACCGGGTCACCCCAGTACAGATCTGTCGGCTCTCCTCGCGTGACCCCCGAGCGAATCTCCTGCGTGTCGTCGCGGCGGTCGAACTCGACCAGCCAGAGCATCGGCCGTCCGAGATTGTTGTTGCCGAGCTGCGTGTACGACCGGAAGTCGAAGTGCCAGACCGCGAGCCCCGACGCGTACACCTGCCGGTCGAAGTGCGCGGGAACGAAACGGCAGTCGCCGCCCGGGGCTGTCTCATAGCGGCCGGCCGATTGCGAAACGTGCTCGATCAGCAGCCCCTCGACGATGCAGTCGCCGTTGGGCTGCCGGAATCGGCGGTTCTGTTCGGGGAAGCCCCCGATCGCCTGAGCCCCGCAGAGTTGATCGGCTCTGGTGCCGGCCGGTTCGACGGTCAAGGGGATGGCGACGGCGTCGGGATGGGTCGCGCGGGCGCGGATCTCGACGTCATAGGTCGTGGCATCCACGATCTCCGGCTCGACCCACCCCATGTTGATCTTGACGACCGGGTTGAGGTGAGCGGGATTCGATTGCGAAGGCTGGCCGAGGTATCCGCCGCCCGCGCCCAAATCCCAGTCGCCCGTCCCCGACGTGCCTTGGGTGCCGTAGTAGTCGGGCTCGCCGAGCGCGTGCATGATCTCGTGGCCGAACACGCCCGTGAACGGTGCGACCTCGGGCACCGTCAGGACGGATCCCACCACCACGCCGTCGGTCGTGAGCGTCGGGTCCGGCGGAAGCCCGGCCGGGGGGCCGAATCCGCTCCAGTAGTGCGACCACACATCGCACCAGGAGCCGGTGACCTCGTAGGCGGTTCCCGAGTGCATGATCGCCGTGAAGTCCACGTAGCCGTCACCGTCGTTGTCGTAGCGCGAGAAGTCCACGTCGGGATCCGCCTGCGGCACGACCTCCTGCGCCATGCCTTTCGCGCCCAGGCCGCCGATGCCGAGCACGTCGCCGAAGACCGGGCCGCCGAGCGTTCCGTACCAGCAGTCATTCTGCGGATTGTTCGAGACGCTGACGTCGTAGGGACCGAAGACGTCGAACTCGAGGATCAGGCGCCCGTGGCTCTGCTCCTCGTAGAGCTCGGCGAGCGTGCCGTGCATGCTCGTGCCGTGCCCGTCGATGAGCGCCTCCACCGAGGCCGGCGTCGTGCCGGGAAGGAAGTCGCGGTTGTTGATCTTGAACAGCAGGACGGGGATTCGCAGAACGACCGGCTCGCCCGCGGCTGCGGCGGCGTCGGCGACGGCCCGCGCGCGGGTCGCGGTGTAGCGGCGCATCTCTTCGCGACGGACCGCGTCTTCGGTGAGCGCTTTCTTCATCGCCGGCGAATACCGCGTGGCGTGAGAGACCGGCGGAGCCGGATCGCGCCCGACGACGGCGTCGGTCGCGACGAGCCTGGTCGTCTCGCCCCAGCGGGCGTAGCGCCAGATCTCGTCATCGCCGCGGACGACGAGCTCCCCCTCCACGGTCTCCAGGCCGCCGCCGTCGCTCGCGGGGCGCTGCCGCACGCGGAACCGGTGGCCGTCCGGCTGTGAGAGCGTCACCGGATCCTCGCCGGTGTGCGCGAAGCTGAAGGTGTGGTCGTCGAAGTAGCTCGCGGCGGCGGCGGGTGGCGCGCCGACCCGTGTCACGGCCGCTGCGGCCGCCTCGCGGAACCGGTCGATGTCGTATCGGGCATGCGTGGCCTGACGCGCGGGAGCGGTTCCGGGGAAGAGCGCGGCCGCGACGGCAAGGGCCGAGGCGATGCGAAGAGCGCGGTCTCGGACCGTGGCGCGGCGCTGAGCCATTGCATCCTCCAACTCGTTGCTCCGGCCGGTGCCGGCGCCTGGAACGGCAATTCGACAATGTGCCGGTTCGTGCCTGCCCAAGAATCGGAAAAAGGCCCTTGAAATTCACGAAAGGACCGCCCGGCAAGCAAGCATCGCTGCCGGAGCCTCGTGCCGGACAAGGGAGGAAGGCGTCGTCCGGCCTTGACATCCATGTACCCCATGGGGGTATAGTGCGGCCCTGGGTATACCCCCTGGGGGTATTGTGAGGGTAAAGGGGAAGCGATGAAGGCGACGACGGGCCACGAGGTCCCCCACGAGCAGCACGCGTCCGGCGAGCACGACGGCGACGCCGCCGGCGCCTACGATCCTTCGGCCCCCCACGGCGGCCGCGCAGCTCCGGCGGGCCACGGCGGCCACGAGGCTCCGGCCGGGCACGGCGGGCAAGGCGGTCACGCGGGCCACGCCGGGATGTCGATGGCCGAGATGGCCCGCGACATGCGCAACCGCTTCCTGGTCGCGGCCGTGCTGGCCATCCCGATCACGTTGTTCTCGCGCATCGGGCGCGACGTGATCGGCTTCAGCGCGGCGGCTCCGCTGGGCATGAGCGACGAGTGGGCCCAGATGCTGCTGAGCATCCCGGTGGTCTTTTACTCGGGCTGGATCTTCTTCTCCGGCGCGGCCGCCGCTCTGCGGGCGCGCACGCTCGACATGATGGTGCTGGTCGCGGTCGCGATCGGCGCGGGCTGGATCTACTCGGTCGGCGTGACGCTGACCGGCGGGGGAGAGGTCTTTTTCGAGGCCGCGACCGTGCTGGCCGCGTTCGTGCTGCTCGGCCACTGGTTCGAGATGCGCGCACGCGGCGGTGCCAACGACGCGATCCGCCGGCTGCTGGACCTGTCGCCGCCGGCCGCGACCGTCATCCGCGACGGTCTGATCGTCGACATCCCGACCGCCGAGGTTGCCGCAGGCGATCTGCTGCTGGTGCGTCCGGGTTCGAAGCTGCCGGTGGACGGCGTGGTCGAAGAGGGCGAGTCGAGCGTGGACGAGTCGATGGTGACCGGCGAGGCGATGCCGGTCGGCAAGCGCTCCGGCGACGAGGTCATCGGCGCAACGATCAATCGAAACGGCACGCTGCGCGTGCGCGCCACCAAGGTCGGCGCCGACACCGCGCTCGCGCAGATCGTCGAGCTGGTGCGCGCCGCGCAGGAATCCAAGGCCCCCGGCCAGCGTCTGGCCGACCGCGCCGCCTTCTGGCTGGTGCTGGTCGCGCTCATCGGTGGCGCGGCCACGTTCCTGACCTGGTGGGGCGTCGGCGCGCCGGTCACCGAGGCGATGCTGTTCGCGATCACCGTCGTGGTCATCACCTGCCCCGACGCGCTCGGTCTGGCCACGCCCACGGCGATCATGGTCGGCGCGGGCCTGGGCGCCGGCCGCGGCATCCTGTTCAAGAACGCGATGGCCATCGAGGCGTCCGCACGCATCGACACGGTCGTGCTCGACAAGACCGGAACGCTGACCGAAGGAAAGCCGGTCGTGGTCGCGGTCGAGCCACGCGGCATCGACGAAAATGATCTGCTGCGTCTGGTCGCGGCCGTCGAAGCCGAATCCGAACATCCGCTGGCCGAGGCGATCGTGCGGCACGCCATCGGCCACGGCATCCCCGCCGTACGCGCGGCCCGCTTCGAGGCCGTGCCAGGCCACGGTGCCGTCGCGACGGTGGACGGCCGGCGGGTCGCGGTCGGCAACGACCGGCTGATGAAACAGGTCGGGGCCGCGGCGATCGAAGGAAGCGATCAGACCGAAGCGGGCCGCACCGTCGTCGGCGTCGCGGTGGACGGGACCTACTCCGGCAGCATCGCGATCGCCGACGCGCCGCGCCCGACTGCTCGCGCCGCCGTGCGGGCGCTGCGGGACGCGGGCATCGAGGTCGTGATGCTCACCGGCGACCGCCAAGCCACCGCGACGCGCATCGCCGCCGAGCTCGGCATCGATCGGGTGATCGCCGACGTGCTCCCGGGCGACAAGGCCGCGCAGATCGTGGCGCTGCAGCGGGAAGGCAAGCGCGTGGCGATGGTCGGCGACGGCATCAACGACGCCCCCGCGCTGGCGCAGGCCGAGGTCGGCATCGCGATCGGCGCCGGAACCGACGTCGCGATCGAGACCGCCGACGTAGTGCTGATGCGCTCCGACCCGCTCGACGTCGCAACCGCTCTGACCATCGGGCGCGGCACGCTGCGCAAGATGCGTCAGAACCTGGGCTGGGCGATCGGCTACAACGCGCTCGCGCTTCCCATCGCGGCCGGCGTGTTCGTCCCCGCGTTCGGGCTGATGCTGCGCCCCGAGATCGCGGCCTTGTCGATGTCCGGCTCGAGCGTGCTCGTCGCGGTCAACGCGCTGCTCCTGAAGCGCCTCGACCTGCCGCGGGCCTAATTCCGACCGTGGGGGAGGAATCGTCGCGGAAGCGGCGAAAGGGAACCCGCAGGGGCCCGGCACCGAGGCCGGGCCCGGTATCGGGAGGAGGCACCCCCATGAGACGGAGCCTGATTCTGGCCGTCGTCACCTCGCTGCTCATCGTTCTCCCCGTCGTATCGCAAGCCGCGGACGACGTGTCCATCCGGGTTCTGTCCAACAGGGCCGATCTGATCTCGGGTGGGGACGCGCTCGTCGAAATCGTGCTCGCCGGCGGCGTCGACCCGGCGGGCGTCACCGTGGACGTGGACGGTCGCGACGTGACGTCATCGTTCGCGGTCCGCGCCGACGGCCGGTTCCTCGGCCGAGTCGAGGGGCTCGCGCTCGGTGTGAACAACCTCAACGCGCGCGCCGGCCTGGCCGGCGCGACGATCCCGATCACCAACCATGCGATCGGCGGCCCGGTCTTCGCGGGCACGCAGATCCAGCCGTGGCTGTGCACCACGCAAAGCAACGGTCTCGGTGTCGCGCAGGACGCGCAGTGCAACGCCCCGACCGTCCACACGTACCACTATCGCTCCACGAACCCGGCCCGCACCGGCTTCCTTGCCTACGACCCGAACAACCCGCCGGCCGACGTCGCGACCACCACGACCGATCAGGGCGAAGTCGTTCCCTACATCGTCCGGCGCGAGCGCGGGACCGCGGACCGCGGCATCTACGACATCGCCGTGCTGTTCGACCCGGCGCGCGGCTGGGAGCCGTGGGCGCGCCAGGAAGGCTGGAACGGCAAGATCCATTACGTATTCGGCGCGTCGTGCGGCACGATCCATTCGCAGTCCTCGCCGGCGAACGTGCTCGACGACCGCGCGCTCTCGCGCGGCTTCATGGTCGTGAACTCCTCGATGAACAACCTCGGCAACAACTGCAACACCGTCGTGAGCGCCGAGGCCGCGATGATGCTGCGCGAGCGAGTCATCGAGCGCTACGGCGAGATCCGCTTCGTGATCGGCAGCGGCTGCTCGGGCGGCTCGATCGGCCAGCACATGGTCGCCAACGGCTACCCGGGCCTGATCGACGGCATCCAGCCGAACTGCAGCTACGAGGACAACTGGTCCACCGGCATGGAGGTCGTAGACTGCCATCTGCTGCTCAACTACTACGTGCGCACCTCGCCGCACCTATGGGCGGCCGCGCAGCAGCAGGCCTTCGTCAACGGCCACCAGAGCCCGACCAGCTGCGCCGCGTGGGAAGCGCTGTTCGCTCCGGTCGCCGACCCCAAGGGCGGATGCGGCCTCCCGCCCGAGCAGGAGTACCACCCTCAGAGCAACCCGGGTGGTTGCCGAGGCAGCCTGGCCGACTACTACAAGCCGGTCCTGGGAACCCGCGCGCAGGACGGATTCGCGCCGCTGCCCTACGACAACGTCGGCGTGCAGTACGGATGGCACGCGGTGAACTCTGGATTGATCACCGCCGAGCAGTTCGTGGACCTGAACGAAAAGATCGGCGCGGTGGACATCGACTTCAACTTCGCGCCCGGGCGCCGCACCGCCGATCCCGGCTCGATCAACACGCTCGAGCGCAGCGGCCAGATCAACGACGGCGCGCAGCTCGACGAGGTCGCGATCATCGACCTTCGCGGATCCAGCAACGAAGAGATCCATACCGACTTCCACACCTACTCGATGCGCGAGCGGCTCAAGAAGGCCAACGGTCACGCGGACAACCACGTGATTTGGTCCAGCCACGTTCCGCTGGTCGGCGACCCGGTCTGGGCGACCGAGTCGTTCCTGCTGCTGGACCGCTGGCTGACCGCCGTCGAAGCCGACACCAGCGCGCTGCCTCGCGCCGAGAAGATCCGCCGGAACAAGCCGGCGGACGCGGTGGACTCGTGCTGGGTCGCGGGGCAGCGCGTGAGCGACGCGACGCTGTGCCGCACGGTCGTGCCCTACTACGGCGCGCCGCGCATCGCCGCGGGCGGGCCGGCGACGCACGACATCGCCAAGTGCGCGCTCAAGCCGCTCGACCGCCGCGACTATCGAGTGTCGTTCACCGACGGGCAGTGGTCACGCTTGCAGGCCGTGTTCGCGGGCGGCGTCTGCGACTGGTCCAAGCCCGGCATCGAGTCGGCGACCTCGACGCCGTGGATGACCTTCGCGGGCGGTCCCGGGGGACAGCCGCTCCCGGCTCCGCCGGTGTCGCAGTCGCTGTAGCGAATCGTTCTTGGTCAACGCGAGGCACATAGAGGACCCGAAGTTGACCAAGAACGCACCGAAGAGGGGTGGCCGTGCGGCCGCCCCTCTTCTTATCTCACGATCGCGATGTTGAAGGCGCCGGTTCCGGCTGCGCCGTACAGGCGCACCCACAGCGGCAGGTACATCTCCATGCCGCGTGCGTTGGTGATGTCTCCGAGGTCGGTGACGCGCGTCCACCCGAACCAGTCGCGCAGGATCGACTCGACCGTGCGCTTGGCATCGTCGTCGTCGCCGGCCATGAACATGTCGTGCTCGCCGCCGCCGACCGAGACCGGATCGACCATGACCGACGCGTTGACGGTGTTGAGCGTCTTGACCACGCGCGCGTCGGGGAACGCAGCCTGGATCTGCTCGGCCAGCGAGGTTTCGTTGCAGACCGACAGCGTCGGCGGAAAGCCCTTCGAGAAGTCCAGCGGGTTCGCGATGTCCACGATCACCTTGCCGGCCAGGTTGGCGGCGCCCGCGGCGCGCAGCGCCTCCAGCGACGCCGTGCCCGAGGTCGCGTTGAACACGATCTCGCCGAACGTGGCCGCGTCTTTGAACGTCATGGCCTGCACGCTGGTCACGGTGGTGATCCATTCCGCAAACGTCGGGGCGTCGTCGGTGCGTGCCATCAGCGCCTCCACGTCGCGCGTTCCGATCCGGACCTCGTGGCCCAGCGATCCGATCGTGCCGGCAACGGTGCGGCCGACGCTTCCGGTTCCCAGCACGGCGACGTTCATGCAAGCGCTCCCCTCGAGAAACGAACACGGCCCGGGGATCATCGCCCCGGGCCGTGAGCATGGGCAAGGTCAGCGCTGCTCGATCCCGGCCATCAGGCTCGGCAGGTCGTTGGCGTGCTCGAAGAACTCGTCGCGACCGGGCCGGCATGGATGCCCTGGGCGGTGAAGGGTGCCGCCTGTAGCGCAGGGTGCCGCTTGTAGCGCAGGGTGCCGCCTGTAGCGCAGGGTGCCCACGGTCTGGTCGCCAGGATCCCGTTGAGCACGTCGATGACGCGCTTGCGGTCTCCGGTGGATCGGGCCTTGTTCGATGTGGCGCCGCGCCCGTTCGCGGATCATCTCGATATCCGTACCGAACCATCCATATTGCTTGCTCCTTTTCGGCGGCACCGGGACCGTTCGAAACAAGCCGGACCCGGGCCCAGACGTGGCCGAGAGAAGCTTCAGATTTCCCGGGGGCCCGCCGATCACCTTAGGAGGAGCAAAAGTCCTGGTAAGCAGCATTGACGGGGTCTGTCCGCAGACCGCAAAATAAGTGGTCATCTTTCTTCTGGGAACCCAGTCCTGCTTAGGGGAGCGCACAACTTGATCTCGCCCGTCCATCGGATCGCTCGTTCGCTCCTGTCGGTCGTCGTGTTGGTCGCGGCCACCGCCGCGGTCGTCGCGCCGGCCGCCGCAGCCATCGGCGTGGTGGTCCGCGCCGAGCCCGGCGCAGACGTCCATGTCGCGCGCACGCTTCATCGAATGGGCGGCGAGATCGGCACCAGGCTGCCCCTCATCGACGGCTTCGCGGCCACGATCCCGGCATCCTCGGTCGATCGCGCGCGAGCCATTCCCGGCGTCGTTGCGGTCACGCCCGACGCGTCGTTGAGGCTGATGCATTCGGTCGACGGATTCGACGGGGCGACCGACCCGGGATCCAGCTTCAACCTCGCCAAGACGATCCGCTCGCACGACCTGTGGAAGTCGGGCATCACCGGCCGCGGCGTGGACATCGCGATGATCGACTCGGGCGTGCTGCCGGTCAACGGGCTCACCTATTCGGGCAAGATCGTCAACGGTCCCGATCTGTCGTTCGAGTCCCAGGCCTCGAACCTTCGCTTCATGGACACCTACGGTCACGGTACGCATCTGGCCGGCATCATCGGCGGCCGCGACGACGCGGCGACATCGCTCCAGGCGATGACCGGGCACGACACCTTCACCGGTGTCGCGCCCGAGGCGCGCATCGTCAACATCAAGGTCGCCAACGCGCACGGCGCGACCGACGTGTCCCAGGTCCTCGCCGCGATCGATTGGGTCGTGCAGAACCGCAACGCGCATGGTCTGAACATCCGCGTGATGAACCTGGCGTTCGGCACCGACTCGACGCAGGATCGCCGCCTGGACCCGCTGTCCTACGCCGTCGAGGTTGCGTGGCGGCGCGGGATCGCCGTGGTCGTGGCGGCCGGCAACGACGGACGCAACACGGTCGGCCTGGCGAATCCGGCGCGCAACCCGTTCGTGATCGCGGTCGGCGCTGACGACTCCAAGGGCACCTACGAGGTCGAGGACGACACGATTCCCGCATGGTCGAGCCGCGGCGACGGTGTGCGCAACCCCGATCTCGTCGCGCCGGGCAAGTCGCTCGTCAGCCTTCGCGCACCGGGCACCTACATCGACCAGCAATTCCCGGGCGGCCGGGCCAGCGCTCGCTTCTTCCGCGGCAGCGGCACCTCGCAGGCCGCGGCGGTGGTCTCGGGCGCGGCGGCCTTGCTGATCCAGCAGCGGCCTTCGATCACGCCCGACCAGCTCAAGGCTTTGCTGACCTCGACCGCGACCTCGGTTCCGCTGGCGCCGGCCACCGCGCAGGGCGCGGGGCTCCTCAACCTCAAGAGCGCGGCCGCCGCGCCGACACCGAACGTCACGCAGACGTGGACCCTGTCGGCGGGCACGGGCTCGCTCGAGCAGGCACGCGGCTCCGCGCACGTGGTGGACGAGAACGGCAACGTGCTCGAGGGCGAGCAGGACATCTTCGGCAAGACCTGGGACGGCACCACCTGGTCGGCGGGTGCGTGGAACGGCACGACCTGGTCGGGTGGCGAGTGGCTGGGCACGACCTGGAGCGGCAACTGCCTGTGCGTACAGACCTGGTCCGGCATGGGCTGGGCCGGTACGACCTGGAGCGGTACGACCTGGAGCGGCACGACGTGGAGCGGCACGACGTGGAGCGGTACGACCTGGTCGGGTACGACGTGGAGCGGTACGACCTGGTCGGGTACGACGTGGTCCGGTACGACGTGGTCCGGCACGACGTGGTCCGGCACGACGTGGTCCGGTACGACCTGGTCGAGTGCGGCATGGGAGTGATCCCGTGATGCGGCGTCCCGGCAGGAAGTCCGGAATCTGGGCGGTCACGGCGCTCTTCGCCGCCATCGGCGCGGCGTTGTGGCTCGCAGGGGAGTCCGGTCTCGGCGCGTACTCATCCCACCTTCACGTGCCGTGGTGGGTGCTCGCGGCGATGTTCGCATTCGCCGAGATCAACGTCATCCACATCCAGCCGCGCCGTGAAACCCAGACCTTCTCTTTCAGCGAGATCCCGATCGTGCTGGGCCTGTTCTTCTCCTCGCCGGCCGAGCTCATCGTCGGGCAGGTTCTCGGCGCGGGGATCGCCCTGATCGTCCACCGTCGCCAGCCCGCGGTGAAGTGGACCTTCAACTTGGCGCAGCTGTGGGCGTCGGTTGCGCTCGCGGTGGTCGCGTTCCGCGTGCTCGCGCGGCCCGACGGCGTGCTCGGCGGCGCCGAGATTGCGGCCGCGTTCGCCGCGACCGGCGTCGCGATCGCGACCGGTGTCCTCGCCGTCATGGCCGCCCTGACCGTCACCGAGGGCGTGCCCGGCGGACGAACCTTCTTCCGCCACGCCTGGTTCGGCGTGCTGGGCACCTTGACCAACACCAGCCTGGCGCTCATGGCCGTGACGCTGCTGCGCCAGGACGCGCGCACCGGGTGGCTGCTGATCGTGCCGGTGGTGGCCTTCTATTTCGCCTACCGCGGATACGCCTCGCACCGGATGCAGCACGAGACGCTCTCGACCTTCTCCGAGGCGACGCGCACGGTCCAGTCCTCGCTCGACCTGGAGCCGGCGATGCGCACGGTGCTCGAGCGCGCACGCGAGATCTTCCGAGCCGACATCGCCTACGCGACGTTCCTTCCGCAGGAGCCCGGCGAGCCCGCGATCCAGGCTCGGATCGGCTTCGAAGGCCAAGAGGAAGTGCTCGCGACCGTCGAGGCCGACCCGACCGAGGGAATCTGGGCGCGCGTTCTTGCCGAAGGCCGCGGCGTGGTGCTTCCCGGCCCGATCGGCAACGAGCGTCTGCACGAGCATTTCGCGGCCCAGGGAATCCGCGACGTGGTCTGCGCTCCGCTGATCGGACGCGACGGCGCGATCGGCACCATGACGATCGCGAACCGCCGAGGCGATGTCGCCACGTTCACCGAGGACGATCTCCGTCTGTTCGAGGCCTTCGTGAGCCACATCGGCTCGGCGCTCGAGAACGTGCGGCTCGTCGCGCGGCTTCAGATGTCGCTCGGCGATGCGACCGTGCGCGACCAGCTCAAGGACGAGTTCCTCGGGACGCTCTCGCACGAGCTTCGCGGCCCGATCACCTCGATGATGGCCAACATCGCCATGCTGCAGGCCGGGGACCTCACCTCCGAGGAGGCCGGCGCCGGCCTCGAGACGGTCGCGAACCAGGCGCAGCACCTTCGCGCGCTCGTCGAGGATCTGCTCATGGACGTGCGGCTGTCGGGCAACGCCGTCACCCCGGTCCCGATGACGATCCGCGTATCGGACTTGCTCGATCGGGTCGCGGCCGCCTCGCGACCGTGGGCGCGCAACCATCGGATCGTGTGTCAAGAGTTCGGAGAGATTCCGCCGATGATGACGGATCCCGACATGGTGCATCGCATCCTGACCAACCTCGTGGGCAACGCGGCGAAGAACTCGCCCGACGGCAGCACCGTGACCATCTCTGCTCGCCGCGACGCGGACTCGGTGGTCTTCACCGTCGAGGACGAGGGCGTGGGCATCCCGCGCGAGATCCAGGAGCGCATCTTCGAGCGGTTCTTCCACCTGGACCGCACGCCCGGCCGCGGACGCACCGGGATGGGCCTCGGCCTGTCGATCTGCATGCGCCTGGCGGGCGTGCTCGGCGGCCGGGTGTGGCTCGCCCGATCTGAGCCCGGGGCCGGGTCGGAGTTCGCGCTTCGCGTGCCGCTGCGGGTGGTGGCGGACGCTGCCGTCCATGTGTCCGGCGGCGCGTTCCCCAGCGCGCCCAGCCACACCTTGAACTAACCCTCGCGTACAATCCGCGGCGGAGGGCTTCCCGTGCGCATTCTCGTAATCGAAGACGACCCCGCTCTCGCCTTGCCGCTTCGCAAGTCGCTCGAGCGCGAAGGCTATGAGGTTCGCTTGTGCGACGAGGGCGGGCAAGGCGTCGATGTCGCACGCACCTGGCATCCCAGCGTGGTCCTGCTCGACGTCGAGCTTCCCGACGGCAACGGTCGCGAGGTCGCCCAGCGCATCCGAACCTTCTCGCCGGTGCCGATCATCATGGTCACCGGCCGTGGGCAGACGCAGGACAAGATCCGCGGCCTCGACGCGGGCGCCAACGACTACGTGGTCAAGCCCTTCGACATCGACGAGCTGCTCGCCCGCATTCGGGCGGCAACCCGGCCTGCGGTGGCGTCCGCCACGGCGGCCGATCCGACCGCGAGCACCGTCGCGCTGGCCGACCTGCGTCTCGACATGCCGGCCCGCCGCGCCTACCGGGGCGAGGAGGATCTGGGCTTGACCGTCAAGGAGTTCGAGATCCTGCGGGTCTTCGCGTTCCGGCCGGGAGAGATCATCCGCCGGGACGAGATCTCGCGTGCCGTTTGGGGGACCTCGCCGTCGGAGGGCGGCAACACCATCGACGTGCACATGAGCTGGCTCCGCAAGAAGCTCGGCGACGACCCTGCGAGCCCCCGCTATATCGAGACGGTGCGCGGCCGTGGCTTCCGGTTCCGGGCCCCCGCGAGCTGAGCCACCGGCTTTTCCGGTCGGTGCTCGGCATTAATAATGCTTTAACTTGAGATCATTTCCGCCGTCCGTATCGTAGGTAGCGAGGTGGTGGATCCCGTGCTGACGGGGGCCGGGATCCGCCTCTTCATATCCCGGGGGGCAACGAAAATACCCCGCAAACGACAAGGAGACCGGCCATGGGGGCGGTCTTCTCGTCGTTTCGGGGCCTATCCGGTCCGGGCGCCGGATCGCATCGACGGTGAGGCCAGGACGAGAAGCCCGAGCGCGGCCATCCCGGCGGCGACCGCATACATCACCGGATAGCCCGCCGCGCCGTGGATCGCACCGAGCAGCGGCGATCCCAGGCCGAAGCCGACGTCGAAGCTCGCGGTGAACGTCGCCATTGCGCTGCCGCGCTCGCGCGCCGAGACGCGGTCGGTGGTGAAGGCCATCATCGTCGGGAAGAACATGCCGAAGCCGATGCCGAACATTGCGGCGCTCGCGAGCAAACCGGCCGGCCCGCGCGCGAGCGCCTCCGTCGCCATCGCGGCGGCGAACAGCGCGAGACCGGGGGCGGCGACGCGGCGGCGTCCGAGCACGTCGGAGGCGCGGCCCGCGACCAGCCGGGTGGCGATCACGCTGAGCGCGAGCACGGGGAAGTAAAACGCGCTGCCGCCGATGCGGTGCTCGGCGGCGTAGTCGACGGTGAAGTTCAACCCCGCCGCGTAGCCGACGGCGGCGCAGGCGAGCACGGCGCCGGGCAGCAGGGCCGCGCGATGCACGAGCGGATGCCGCTCGATCTCGCGCGCTTCCGGCGAGTGGAGGCGTGGCTCGCGGATCGCCAGCGCGATCGCGGCGCACGCGGCGGCGAAACCGATCGAGACGGCGAACATGGCGCCGAAGCCGGCGGCGCGGTGCAGCGCGAGGCCGATCGCCGGCCCCGCGGCCAGCCCGAGGTACAAAAACATCGAAAACAGCGATAAGGCCTCGCCACGGCGCTCGGCCGGCGCGAGGTCGGCCACGGTCGTGGATGCGGCTGTGTAAAACAGCGCGACGGCCGATCCGTGCAGCACCCGGATCGCGATCAGCGCGGCCAGCGAGCCGGCGAGCCAGTAGCCGATGGTCGCCGCGACGGTGACCGCGCCGCCCGCGGCCATGAACAGACGCCGCGGACGGCGAGCGAGCTCGCGTCCGACCATCGGGCGGGTCAGCACGGCGAGCACGGTATAGGCGCCGATGAACAAACCGACCACCGACGCGGAGGCCCCTGCTCGCTCGCGGAGCAACGGCGGATAGAGCGGAATCTGCATCTGCGTCGCGAGATAGAACAGAAGCGTGGCGGCGCAGACCAAGACGTAGGAACGGCTCAGCAGCGGGGGACGGGCGGCGGTGCGCGCCATGCGCGGCACGCTACCAGAGCGCCCCCGTCGTCCGGCCGAGCCGATCCCGGTGAGAGGCTAGGACTTCTCGGCGGAGGCCGTTCCGCCCTTGCGGCCGGCAGCCACCTTCTGCTTGCGCGTGCCGCCCGCTGCACCATGCAGCTGCGTGTTCAACCGAGCGTGCTATGCGCGTGCATGGATCCGTGACGCGAATGTGAGCGAGGCGGGCCCGCGCATGTCGAAGGCATGCACGTGCTCAGGGTCGCGGTCCCGGAAGATCCGGGGAGTGTGGCGGTGCGGCGACCAGCGGGTGCACGCGTGTCGCGGTCGCGTGCGTGTGCCAAGATCGCACGATCGCGGTCGCCGCAACCGCCGTCCTCTCTCCCCGTGCTCTCTCACTGGATGATCGAGCGGTAGATCTGCTGGACGGCCGGGCCGAGGATCACCAGGAACATCGCAGGGAAGATGCAGGCCAGCACCGGGAACACGATCTTGACCGGCACCTTCTGCGCGCGTTCTTCGGCGCGTTGCTTTCGCTTCGCACGCATCTCGCTCGCCTGCACCTGCAGCACGCGCGCGATCGAGATGCCGAACACATCGGCCTGGACCATCGCCATCACGAACGAACGTAGCTCGGGAACCGTGGTGCGCTCGCCGAGGCCGCGCAGCGCGTCGGCACGCGAGGTCCCGATGCGCATCTCGGTGATGACGCGGTTGAACTCCTCGCCGAGCGGGCCGCCGGCGTGCTGCGCGACGCGGTCCAGCGCCGCGTCGAAGGCCAGGCCGGCCTCGACGGTGATCGAAAGAAGGTCCAGGGCGTCGGGCAGCGCGCGCTGCAATGCGTCCTGCCGCCGGCCGGATTTCGCGCGCAACAGCCACTCCGGAAGGTAGTAGCCGACGACGGCACCGATCGCGGCGAGCGCCATGCCTTGCACCGGCTGAAGGCTTCCCGCGACCGCCAGACCGAAGGCGGCGACCACGCCGATGCCGAGCGAGAGCAACTTCGAGGCCAGGATGCGCGCGGCGTCCCAGCCGGGCGGTGATCCCGCCAGCGCGAGCTCACGCTCGAGCCGCTCGCCGACCGATGCGGGCGCCATTCGCCGCATGCGGTTCCCCACCTTCTTGAGGATCGGAACGAGGAGCCGCTCCGTGGGTGACTTCGCGAGCTCCTGGTGCCGGACGTCGGTCGGCGAAAGCTGGATCTCGCGCACCGAGCGAAGCCGCTTGTACATCTGGTGGCGTTCGAGGAACACGTCGCCGGCGGCGACGAAGCCCAGGAACGCGGCTCCGAAGGCGGAGAGCAAACCGATCGTTCCCACATCCATGGCGAACGCCTCCTAGACGTCGATTCGAATGATCTTGCGGATCCAGGCGATGCCCAAGCCCATCAGCCCGAGCGCGGCGACGATCATGATCTTGCCGGTGCTCGACGAGAACAGGCCCGACAGGTATCCGGGATTCACGACCGAGATGTAGCCGGCGATCACGAACGGCAAAGCGCCGAGAATGATGGCGGACAGACGGCCTTCCGCCGAGAGCGTCTTGATTTGCCGCCGCACCGCCTCGCGGTCGCGCAGCGTCTGCGCCACCGTGGTGAGCAGGTCGGCGAGGTTGCCGCCCGCCTGCCGCTGGATGTTGATCGCGAGCACGACCCAGCGAAAATCCTCGCTGCCGGTCCGCTCGGCCATCGCGTTGAGCGCGCCGTCCATGGGCATGCCTAGACGCGCCTCGGTGAGCACGCGCGAGAACTCGCCGGCGGTGGGCTGAGGGGTCTCCTGCACGAGCACGTCCAGCGCCTGCATGAAGCCGTAGCCGGCCTTAAGCGTTCCGGCCAGCAGCGTGAGCGTGTCGGGAAGCTGTTCGAGGAACGCGGCTTGCCTCTTGGCAATCCGGTTCGAAAGCAGCCCGCGTGGCACCAGGCCGGCGGCGCCAGCGAGCACGACCGCGATCGCCCATCGGCCGAGCAATGCGCGTGCGAGCACGAAGGTCCCGGCGGCGGCGCCGGCTTGCAGCATCAGGAACTCGCTCGCCCGAAGGGGCCATGACGCACGCTCTAGCATCCGCTGCGTGGACCGCTCGAAGCCCTGCAGCCGCGGCACCCGTCGCATCACGCCGTCGGCGGCGCGGCGAAGCTCGCGCAGCGCGCCCGAGACCGCCGGCTCGTCCTCGGTCTCTTCGCGACGCGGGCGGATGCGGCGCTCGGTCGCCTTGATGCCGCGCGTGAGCGCCTGCATGCCGGGTGTGGGCGCCGCCTTGCGGAACAAGATCGAGCCCAGCAGCGCCACGAACCCGAAGGCCGCGACCAGCCCGACCAGCAGGCCGGGCGTGCCGGCCAGCGCGGCGACCGGCGGCGGTGGCGCCGCCGGCAACGGGACCGGCGTGGGCGGCTGCGACGGCGCGGTGCGCGGGTTGGCGACCACGATCGCGTCGCGTGCGTCGCCGAGCGCGACCATCAGCTCGAGCTGCTTGTCGCCGCCGCTGCGTGTATAGGAGAACACGTACTGGTTCGACAGCTCGGTCGCAACGGCGGAGAAGGCCTGCGCCAGGCCGGCCGAGGCGCCGACCTCGACGAGCGATCCGCGGGTGTCGCGCGCCAGCGCTTGCAGCGCGCCGCGGTCGGTGTCCGCGGTGGTGAGCGCAACCGCGGTGATCGAAGTGCCCGCCTTCTTGGCGGCGTCGATGGCCGTCGCGATCGTCGTGGCCCGCGCCGTGTCGCGGCCGTCGCTGAAGACCACGATCGTCTTCTGGCCGGGCTCCTTGGCGAGCGCGCTCGCGGCGAGGGTGACGCCGTCGTAGAGCGCGGTGCCGCCCCCGGCCGACAGCCCGTCGATCCCGGTCGTGAGCGTGCCGCGGTTGTCGGT
>DATLFO010000290.1:0-12398 GCA_035541035.1 Actinomycetota bacterium | reverse complement strand
TCCCGCTGCCGCGCAACCTTCCGTTCGGCTATCACCGGCTGCGCGTCGAGGCCGATGCCGCCGCGGAGGCGCGGCTGATCGTCGCACCGCCCGCGATGCACGACGGGCCGCGAGCCGCCGGCGTGTTCGCTCCCGTCTATGCGGTTCGCGGCGAGCGCGACTACGGCTGCGGGGATCTCGGGTCGTTCGCCGGGCTGATCGACGTCGTTTCCGAGCTCGGCGGCTCGCTGGTGGCCACGCTGCCGATCTTGTCGGCCTTCATGGACGAGCCGTTCGACCCGAGCCCGTATGCGCCGGTGAGCCGGCTGCATTGGAACGAGATCTACCTCGACATCGACGCCGTTCCCGAGTTCGCGGACTCCGAGCAAGCGCGCGCGCTCGCCAAGGAGCTCGCGCCCAAGATTCGCGGACTGCGGCGAAAGCAGGACGTGGATTACCGCGGGGTCTCCGCCGTCAAGCGCCGCGTCCTGGAGGCGTGTGCCGCGTCGCTGAGCGGCAAGCGGCGGCGCGAGATGGACGCGTGGCTGCGCGAGAACCCGGTTACGCTCGAATACGCACGGTTCCGTGCCGAGACCGAGCGCAGCGGCCTGCCCTGGCAGGCCTGGCCGGGCACCGCGAAGCTGCGGCGCGGAGGCGATGCCGAGAAATATCACGTCTACGCGCAATGGTTGATGAACGAGCAACTCGCGCGCGCGGGCCGCGAGGCCGACGACAAGGGCGTGCATCTGTACTTCGACCTTCCGCTGGGCGTGCATCCCGACGGGTTCGACACGTGGCGCTACGGCGAGGTGTTCGCCTTCGGGGTCTCGGGCGGCGCGCCGCCGGACTCGTTCTTCACCAAGGGCCAGAACTGGCGATTCCCTCCGCTGCATCCCGAGCGGATCCGCGAGACCGGCTACTCGTACGTGATCGAGTCGCTGCGCGCGCTGTTGCGTCACGCGCGCATCCTTCGCATCGATCACGTCATGAGCCTGCACCGGCTGTTTTGGGTGCCGGACGGATTCGACGCGACCGACGGCGTCTACGTTCGCTCGAACCCGGACGAGTGGTACGCGATCCTCGCGCTCGAGTCGCACCGCGCGGGGGCGGCCATCGTCGGCGAGGACTTGGGGACCGTGCCGGGCGAGGTGCGCACCGCGATGGCACGCAACAACCTGCTGCGCAGCTACGTGCTGCAGGAGGAGCTGCCGGATTCTCCGAAGCAGGTTCCGAACCCGATCCCCGCGCGGGCGCTCGCCGGCCTCAACACGCACGACATGCCGACGTTCGCCTCGTTCTGGAACGGCAAGGACATCGATGATCGCGTCGGCCTCGGCCTGTTCACGCCCGCGCAAGCCGAAAAAGAACGAACGCGCAGGGCGAAGACGACGAAACGACTCTCGGCGTCGCTTCGCGGCAGGAAGCTGCTCAAGGGCCGCGGCGCGGACGCGGCGCTCGACGCGTCGCTCGCGCTGCTGGCAGGCGGCCGGGCCCGGATGCGCTGCGTGTCGATCGAGGACTTGTGGCTCGAGGAACGCCAGCAGAACGTTCCGGGCACCACCAGCGACGAGCAGCCGAACTGGCGCCACAAGCTTCGCTATACGCTCGAGGAGATCCGCGGCGACCCGGCCGTAGCCGCCCGCATCCGGACGCTGACACGGAGGTGAGATGAGATGGCCGCACGAGAGGCGCGAGAGACGACCAGTCCGCTCACCGACGACGACATCTATCTGTTCAACGAAGGAACGCACTACAAGCTGGGAGAGAAGCTCGGCTCGCACATGACGCAGGGCGGCACGCACTTCGGCGTGTGGGCGCCCAACGCCGAGCGGGTCTCGCTCATCGGCGACTTCAACGGCTGGGACGACACGGCCCATCCGATGAGCGCGCGTGGCGGCTCCGGCATCTGGGAGACTTTCGTCGAAGGCATCGGACAAGGCTCGATCTACAAGTACCGGATCCATAGCCGTCATACCGGCTATCGCGTGGACAAGGCCGACCCGTTCGCGGTGCATCACGAAACGCCTCCCAAGACCGGCTCGATCGTTTGGGACGACGACTACACCTGGAACGACGGTGAATGGATGGCGGGCCGCGGACCGCGCGGCGGCCTCGCCTCGCCGATGTCGACCTACGAGGTGCATCTGGGCTCGTGGCGGCGTGCGCCCGAGGACGGCAACCGCAGCCTCAGCTACCGCGAACTCGCGGGCCCGCTCGCCGACTACGTCGAGGAGATGGGCTTCACGCACGTCGAGCTGATGCCGGTCACCGAACATCCCTTCTACGGATCGTGGGGCTATCAGGCGAGCGGCTATTTCGCGCCCACCGCGCGATACGGCACGCCGCAGGACTTCAAGCACTTGGTGGACACGCTGCATCAGCGCGGCATCGGCGTGATCCTGGACTGGGTTCCGTCGCACTTCCCGAGCGACGAGCACGGCCTGGGATATTTCGACGGGACGCATCTGTTCGAGCACGCCGATCCGCGGCAGGGGTTCCATCCCGACTGGGAGTCGCTCATCTTCAACTACGGCCGCAATGAGGTTCGCGCCTTCCTGATGTCGAGCGCAATCCATTGGCTCGACCGCTTCCACATCGACGGCCTTCGCGTGGACGCGGTCGCCTCGATGCTCTATCTCGACTACTCCCGCAAGGACGGCGAGTGGATCCCCAACGAGTTCGGCGGCCGCGAGAACCTGGAGGCCATCGCCTTCCTCCGCCGCTTCAACGAGGACGTCTACACGGCGCATCCGGACGTGCAAACCATCGCCGAGGAGTCCACGGCATGGCCGATGGTGTCGCGGCCGACGTATGTGGGCGGCCTCGGATTCGGCCTGAAGTGGGACATGGGATGGATGCACGACACGCTCGAGTACTTCAAGAAGGACCCGGTGCATCGCCGCTTCCACCAGCACATGCTCACGTTCCGGTCGCTCTACGCCTGGCAGGAAAACTTCGTGCTGCCGCTGTCGCACGACGAGGTTGTGCACGGCAAAGGCTCGCTGCTGGGCAAGATGCCCGGCGACGAGTGGCAGCAGTTCGCCAACCTGCGCGCGCTCTACGGGCTGATGTACGCCACGCCCGGCAAGAAGCTGCTGTTCATGGGCGCCGAGTTCGGCCAGCGCGGCGAGTGGAACCACGAGGCCAGCCTCGACTGGCACGTGCTCGACTACGAGCTGCACGCGGGCGTTCAGCGGCTGGTGCGCGAGCTGAACCGGATGTATCGAAGCGAACCCGCGCTGCACGAGATGGACGCCGAGGCGGCCGGGTTCGAGTGGGTCGACGCCTCCGACGCCGAGAACAGCGTGATCGCCTCCATCCGTCGCGGCCGCTCCACCGACGATCTGATCCTGGTGGCGGCGAATCTGACGCCGGTGCCGCGGCACAATTACATCCTGGGCGTGCCGCGCGGCGGGCAGTGGCGTGAGATCCTCAACACCGACGCGCGCGAGTTCGGCGGCAGCGGTCAAGGCAACGCCGGCGGCAAAGAGGCCTCGCCGGTCGGCGCGCACGGCCGGCCTCGCGCGCTGACGCTCACGCTCCCCCCGCTTTCGGTGCTGATGCTCAAGAGCGATGAACGGCGATGAGATGATCGGCGCGCTGCCGCATGATCGCGGCGTGCGATTCCGCGTCTGGGCGCCCCGCGCCGAGCAGGTCGAGCTTCGCATCACCGGCGCGGACTCCGTGTCGATGACGCGCGACGGCGACTACTTCGAGGCGCTCGCCGCGGACGCCCGCCCGGGAACGCGCTACCGGTACTCGCTCGACGACGGCGAGCCGCGGCCCGACCCGGCCTCGCGCTCGCAGCCCGATGGCGTGCACGGCGACAGCGAGGTCGTCGATCCCTCCGCTTTCGCGTGGACCGATGACGGATGGCGGGGCCTGCCGCTGAAGGACTACGTGATCTCCGAGACCCACATCGGCACCTTCACTCCGGAAGGGACCTTCCGCGCCGCCGCCGACCGGCTCAAAGAGCTCACCGACCTGGGCGTGACCGCGATCGAGATCATGCCCGTCTCGCAGTTCCCGGGCGAGCGAAACTGGGGCTACGACGGCGTCTTCTCGTTCGCGCCGCAAAACACCTACGGCGGCCCCGAGGGGCTGCGCGCGCTCGTGGACGCATGTCATGCCGCGGGCATCGCCGTGATCATGGACGTCGTCTACAACCACTTCGGACCCGAAGGGGCGCACTGGCGCGAGTTCGGGCCCTACCACACCGACGAATACCACGGTCCGTGGGGCGACGCGATCAACGTGGACGGCAGCGGCAGCGACGAGGTCCGCGCTTTTTTCATCGCCAGCGCGCGCATGTGGTTCTTCGAGTACCACATGGATGCGCTCCGGCTCGACGCGGTCCACGCGATCAAGGACTTCTCGGCCGGGCCGTTCCTGCGGGAGCTCGCGATGCACAAGCGTGAATGGGAAGCCGAGCTGGGCCGCCCGCTTCAGCTCATCGCCGAGACCGACCAGAACGATCCGAAGATGGTGCACGCGCTCGAACTCGGGGGGCTCGGCATGGACGCGCAGTGGAGCGATGACTTCCACCATGCCGTGCATGCATTGCTGACCGGCGAGCGCGACGGCTATTACGCCGACTTCGGATCGCCGCAGGATCTCGCCAAGGCCTACACCGACGTCTTCGTCTATGACGGCCGCCGGTCCGTGTTTCGCGGCCGCCGCCACGGCGCGCCCGCCAGCGAGCTTCCGCGCGAGCGCTTCGTGGTGTGCATCCAGAATCACGACCAGACCGGCAACCGCATGCTCGGGGACCGGCTCGCGGCCCTGGTGGACTTCGAGGCGCTCAAGCTGGCCGCCGGCGCGTTGCTGTACTCGCCGTTCGTGCCGATGCTGTTCATGGGCGAGGAGTACGGCGAGACCAACCCGTTCCTGTACTTCACCAGCCACGGCGAGACGAAGCTCATCAAAGCGGTCCGTGACGGACGAAAACGCGAGTTCGCGTCATTCGGCTGGCAAGGAGAGCCGCCCGACCCGCAATCGGCGGAAACCTTCGAGCGCTCCAAGCTCAACCGCTCGCTGGCTGACGAGCCGCGCGGACGCGCGCTGCGCGACTGGTACCGAGATCTGATCGCGCTCCGCCGCCGCATGCCCGCGATGGCGACGGGTGTTCCCGCCGCCGCGACCGCGCGCGGCCCGCTCGTGTCCGTGCTGCGTCGCGCGCATGGAAACGAAGTTCTCGCGGTATTGAATACGTCACCGGAGCAGGCGAGCGAGCGGCTCGCCGGCGAGTGGACCGTCGAGCTGGATTCGGCCGACGCGCGGTGGGCCGGCCCCGGCAGCCCCACGAACGCGACGGTGCGATCCGGCGAGACGATCACCCGGCCCGGGCACTCGTTTCTGTTGCTGTCGAGGAAGGACTAGTCGATGCGCGTTTGGCCCGGCTCGCCATATCCGCTCGGTGCCACCTGGGACGGAGAAGGCGTCAACTTCGCGATCTTCAGCGAGCATGCCGAAGGGGTTGAGCTATGCCTATTCGACGCGCCCGATGATCCGAAAGAAACACTGCGCGTCCCGTTGCGCGAGCGAACGGATCTGATCTGGCATTGCTATCTGCCCGACGCGCGGCCGGGCCAGCTCTACGGCTACCGCATCCACGGGCCGTACGCTCCCGCGGAGGGGCATCGCTTCAATCCCAACAAGCTGCTGCTGGATCCCTACGGAAAGGCAATCAGCGGCACCGTCAAGTGGGACGACACCTTGTTCGGCTATCGCATCGGCGAGGACGATCTGGTGCCCGACGAGCGCGACAGCGCGGCGGCGTTGCCGAAGTGCGTGGTCATCAACCCGGCGTTCCCCTGGGGCGACGACCGCCGGCCGCTGGTTCCGTGGAACCGTACCTTCATCTACGAGACTCACATCCGCGGCATGACCATGCTGCATCCGGAAATTCCCGACGAGCTGCGCGGCACGTATCTGGGGATGGCGCAGGAGCCGGTGATCAACCATCTGCTCTCGCTCGGCGTCACCACCGTCGAACTGATGCCGATCCACCAGTTCGTCGTCGAACGCGAGCTCTACGAGCGGGGATTGACCAACTACTGGGGCTACAACTCGATCGCGTTTCTCGCCCCCGACGTGCGCTACGCGACCGGCGGGCTCGGCGAGCAGGTCAACGAGTTCAAGACCATGGTCAAGACCTTCCACCGCGCGGGGATCGAGGTGATCCTGGACGTCGTCTACAACCACACCGGCGAGGGCAACCACCTGGGTCCGACGCTGTCCCTCCGGGGCGTGGACAACAAGAGCTACTACCGGCTCACGCCCGAGGATGAGCGCTACTACATGGACTTCACCGGCTGTGGAAACTCGCTCAACATGCTTCATCCGCGCACGATCCAGCTGATCATGGACTCGCTTCGGTACTGGATCGCCGACATGCACGTGGACGGGTTTCGCTTCGATCTGGCGCCGGCCCTCGCGCGCGAGCTTTACGAGGTGAACCGTCTCGGCACGTTCTTCGACATCATCCAGCAGGACCCGACGATCTCGCAGGTGAAGCTGATCGCCGAGCCGTGGGACGTCGGCCCCGGTGGCTATCAGGTCGGAAACTTTCCGGTCGGCTGGGCCGAGTGGAACGGAAAGTATCGCGATGCGATTCGCAAGTTCTGGCGTGGCGATCCGGGCCTGATCCCGGAGGTCGCCTCGCGTCTGTCGGGATCGAGCGATCTTTATCAGGCGAGCGGGCGCCGCACCTACGCTTCGATCAACTTCGTCACCTGTCACGACGGCTTCACGTTGCACGATCTGGTCAGCTACGAGCAGAAGCACAACGAGGACAACGGTGAAGGGAATCGTGACGGCGCGGACGATAACAACAGCCACAACTGGGGTGCGGAGGGACCGGCCGACGACACACGCATCCTGCGGATGCGCGAGCGCATAAAGCGCAACTTCCTGGCGACGCTGATGCTCTCGCAAGGCGTGCCGATGCTCTCGCACGGCGACGAGGTCGGCCGCACACAGCGGGGAAACAACAACGGCTACTGCCAGGACAACGACAAGACCTGGATCCACTGGGACCTCGACCAGGACGATCGCGAGCTGCTCGAGTTCACACGCACGCTGACCGAGCTGTTTCACCGGCATCCCGTGCTGCGGCGGCGAAGCTTCTTCACCGGCCGCACCATCTCGGACCAGGGCTTCAAGGATCTGACCTGGCTGCGGCCCGACGGAAACGAGATGGAGCAGCACGACTGGGACGACGGCTCCAACCACGTGATCGGCATGCTCATCCACGGCCGCGCCACTGACGAGGTCGACGAGCAAGGCCGCCCCGCCTCGGGCGAGACGGTGCTGCTGCTGCTGAACGGCGGACCGCGCTCGCGGCACTTCACCCTGCCCAAGGTCGGGGCCGGTCAGTGGATCGAGGTGCTCAACACCGCGCGGCCCGGTGAACGGACCGTCAAGACCGATGCGGTCAACCTGGCCGCGCACTCGCTGATCTTCCTGCGCTTCGATGAGCCGTGACACGCCGGTCGCCACCTATCGCCTGCAGCTCGGTCCGGATCTGACGTTCGCGCGGGTGCGTGCGATCCTGCCGTATCTCGAGCGGCTCGGTGTCTCGCATCTGTATCTGTCACCCATCACGGAAGCGCGGCCGGGCAGCACGCACGGCTACGACGTCACCGATCCGGGCGCGATTCGTAAGGCGCTCGGCGGCGAGGAGGGCTTCCGCAAGCTCGCCGCCGCCGCGCGCAAGCACGGGCTGCGGATCCTGCTCGACATCGTGCCCAACCACGTCGCGGCCTCGCCGGACAATCCGTGGTGGGAAGACCTGCTCGTCAACGGCATCGACGCCGAGAGCGCGTTCCGCTTCGACCTGGACCTGGAGCGCGCTGCCGATGCCGTCGTGCTGCCGGTGCTCAAGCATCCGCTGGAACGCGAGCTGCGTGCGCGCACGATCAAGGTGACGACCGCCGGCGGCGCGGTCCGCGTCCGCTACGGCGACCTGGCGCTGCCGACCGCGCCGCGCACGTGGACGATCCTGTTCGAGCGAAACGGCAGCGGATTGCGGCGGCGGCCCGGCGAGGACCGGCTGCGTGCGTTCTTGGACGCGCAGCCGTGGCGGCTCGCCTCCTGGCGGGGCGGCGACCGCAAGATCGTCTACCGGCGGTTCTTCGACATCACCGACCTGGCCGGCGTGCGGGTCGAGGACCCGCGCGTGTTCGACGACGTTCTCGGTTTGGCTATCCGCCTCGTGCGCGACGGGCTCGTGGACGGGCTGCGCCTCGATCACATCGACGGACTGCGCGACCCGGCCGCGGCGCTGCGCCGGCTGCGCGGCGCACTCGGCTCCGATGCCTGGATCCTGATCGAGAAGATCCTCGAGGCCGATGAGCCCATCCGCGCCGGCTGGCCGGTGGACGGCACCACCGGCTACGAGTTCCTCAACGCGCTCAACGGCGTGTTCGTGGATCGCGCCGGGTTCGAAGCGCTGCGGACCGACTGGATGCGCCGCACCGGGGACCGCACCCCCTTCGAGCAGATCGTGCACGACGGCAAGCGCAACGCACTCGAGACGCTGTTTCCGGCCGAGGCCGAGACGCTCGCCGGCCTGCTCCGCAGCCTCGACGACTCGATCGATGAGGAGTCCTACGCGGGGGCCGTCGTCGCGGTGACGGTGCATCTCCCGGTCTACCGGACCTACGTCGCGTCCACCCATCCCGAAACCGAGGACCGGCGGCTGATCGAACGGGCCGTTCGCCATGCACGCGGCGAAGCCGATGCCGCAGCGCTGCGCGTGCTGCGCGCCGCGCTGCTGCTCGAGCACGGCGGCTCGATGCGGGTGCAGCGCGATCTGGTCGCCCGCTGGCAACAGCTCAGCGGGCCGGCGATGGCCAAGGGCCTCGAGGACACGGCGCTGTACCGTCACGCCCCGCTCGCCTCGCTCAACGAGGTGGGCGGCCGCGCCGACGTCGCGACCGATCTCGCGTTCTTTTCCCGCTTCAACGCAGCGCGGCTTCACACCCATCCGCTGTCGCTCGCTGCGACCTCCACGCACGACACCAAGCGCGGCGAGGACGTGCGCGCCCGTCTGAACGTGCTGTCGGAGATCCCCGAGGAATGGACGCGACTGCTGGACCGATGGGAGCGGCGACACCGCCGGTTCGTCGGGAACGCCGGCGAGCACGAGTCCCCGGATGCCGCCGAGCGAATCCTGCTCTACCAAACTATCGTCGGCGCGTGGCCGTTGCGCGGCTCGCGGCAGCGTCTCGCGGCGCGCGTCGCCGACTACGCGCGCAAGGCGGCGCGCGAGGCCAAGCGGCACTCTTCGTGGCGCAAGCCGGACCACAAGCACGAGCGTGCGCTGCGGCGCTGGGTCCAGGCCGTCGTCGCCGACGACGTCTTCGCTCGCGACGTCGACCGCCTGCTGCGCATCGTCGGTTTGCACGGCGCGATCGGCTCGCTCGCGCAGGTGCTGCTCAAAGTCGTCGCTCCGGCTGTCCCCGACTTCTACCAAGGCACCGAGCTGTGGTCGCTCACGCTCGTCGATCCCGACAATCGCGGCCGCGTCGACTTTCGTCGTCGCGCGCGGCTGCTGGAGCGCGCCGAGCGCGCCGCGACCTTCGACCCGCGCGACGAGACGACCAAAATGGCCGTCATTGCGCGCGCGCTGCGCGTCCGCCGCGACGATCCGGATCTGTTCGCGCGCGGCCGGTGGGTGCCGCTCGTCGCGGACGGGCTGCGGGCCGGCCAGGCCGTTGCCGTCGCTCGCGAGCACGAGGGGCGATGGGCCGTTGCCATCGCACCGCGATTCCTGGCAGCCGTGACGGGAGCCCGCCTTCCCGGCCGCGCGACCTGGCGGGACACGGCCGTGACGCTGCCGCGCGGCGCGCCGCGCCGATGGCGGGATGCGCTCTCCGGCCGGACGGCCGAGACGCCGGGTGGACGCCTCGCGCTCGACCGAACGCTTGCCGCGCTTCCTCTGGCGCTGCTGCGTCCCTCCGACTAGTCCACGCTCGCTTTGCCCGCGCCGTCGGTCTGCCGGTCGAAACCGTCTTCGGCTCGATCGACTCCGACGTCCGGCGCAAAATGATCTTGCTCGCCGGCGGACGGCGCCTAGCGTGTGAGCACGGTCGGCCGGGACGCGGCTCGGTATGCTGCGATCATGCGTATCGCCCAGATCTGCCCCCCCTGGTTCTCGGTTCCGCCCGCCGGGTACGGCGGCATCGAGTGGGTCGTGGCGCTCCTGGCCGACGGGCTCGCCGAGCGCGGCCACGACGTCACGCTATTCGCCAGCGGGAGTTCGACGACCAAAGCGAAGCTCGTCTCCGAGTTCGACGAGCCGCCGGGCGGGACCATGCTCGGACAGATCTGGTTCGAAGCCGTGCATGCGGTTTCGGCCTACAAGCACAAAGACGAGTTCGACATCATCCACGACCATTGCGGCCTCGTGGGCCCGAGCATCGGGGCCAACATCGGCGGACCGCCCGTCGTGCATACGCTGCACGGCCCGTTCACCGAGCAGGCGAAGCGCTATTACCGGCTGACGTCGCCTCCGTTGCATCTGGTTGCGATCAGCGAGGCGCAGCGCGCCGCCTGCCCCGATCTCAACTATGCAGGCACGGTTCACAACGGTATCGACCTGTCCGCCTACCGCATGCGCGCGGACAAGGAGGATTATCTGCTGTTCCTCGGTCGCATCAATCGCGAGAAGGGGCCGGAGATCGCCGTCGAGGTCGCCGCCCGGGCCGGGATGAAGCTGAAGATGGCCGTCAAGATGACCGAGCCGTTCGAGCAGCAGTACTGGCGCGAGGTGATCGAACCGCGCCTGACCGGAAGCGAAGAGGTTCTCGGCGAGATCAGCGTCGAAGAGAAGGCCACGCTGCTGGCCGGTGCGCGCGCCACGGTGTTCCCGATCCAGTGGCCCGAGCCGTTCGGGCTGGTGATGACCGAGTCGATGGCCTGCGGCACGCCGGTGCTCGCGTTCCCGAGGGGCGCCGCGCCCGAGGTGATCGTCGACGGTGTGACCGGCTACCTGCCCGAGACGATCGACGAGATGGTTGCCTGTGTGGACCGCCTCGATCGCATCGATCCTGCGGCGTGCCGCGCGCACGTCGAGGCGCGCTTCGGCGCGGCAAGCATGGTCGAGGGCTACGAGCGAATCTTCAAGGCGCTGCTCGCCGGCTCGCGCTAGGCGTGCCGCTTCCGCACGACCTCGGCGATCGCCTCGGCCACCCGCGGCACGTCGTCCATCAAGCTGTTGAAGCTTCGCGGATCCATCACGAGCGCTTCCACGTCCGTCGCCGCCGTCACAGACGCCGATCGCGGCACCAGCTCCAGCAGCGACATCTCGCCCGCGATATCCCCCGGGCCCAGCTCGGCGATGACCTCCCCGCCCCGGGAAACCTCCAGCCTGCCGTCGATGACGACGATGCATTCGAGGCCGAGCGGCTCGCCCTCGTGGATCGCGACCTTGCCCGCCGGGAAGGTCACCTGGTCGACGAGACGCGCGATCTGCTCCAGCTCGTGCTTGGAGCATTCGGCGAAGAGAGGAACGGTCTTCAGCAGATCGATCTTGGCGTTGCTCGACATTGGCGACGACCTCCCTGCCAGGACGGAGTGGACAAGGATCCATTATCCCCTAAATCGCGCGGCCGGGGGGTGGGGGCCGCTCCGGCTTGAGGTTCGGGCATCGCCGGTCCCGGTGGCGCTCGACCGGCGCCCTAGGCGCGCGGCACGAGTTCGAGCAGGCACGCTTCTGGACGGCACGCGAAGCGGATCGGCGTGAATTTGCTCGTGCCCAGGCCGGCCGTCACGTGCAGCCACGCCCCACCCAGGCGATGCGCGCCGCGGGCCATGCGGCGCGGCAGCCCCGGCGTGTTCGTCACCAACGCGCCGTAGCCGGGAACGCGAATCTGACCGCCGTGCGTGTGTCCCGACAGGATCAGGTCGAAGCCGTTCTCGGCAAGCTTGCGAGCGACCTGCGGCGAATGAACCACGGCGAGCCGAAAGCCGACGGCGTTGCGCGGCGGCGCTGCGGTCAGGTCCGCGCGGCCTATGTGGGGATCGTCGAGCCCGCTGATCTCGATGCCGTCCAGGCGGGTTCGGTCGTTGCGCAGGAACTGCCAGCCGCGCGCCTCCAGCGCCGAGACCAGATCCGTCCACGTCTCGTTCTTGGCACCGTGGCGGTACGGCCGCCTCGTCGGACCGAAGTACCGCAGCGGATTCTTCGGCACCGGTGCGTAGTAGTCGTTCGAGCCGAGCACGAACACGCGGCCGAGCCGGGCGGGAACCGCCGAGAGCATCTCGGCGCACTGTTGCGCGGAACGGGTGTCGCCGAGGAAGTCTCCGGTGCCCACCACCAGGTCGGGCGTCAGGCGAGCCAGCTTCCGCTCGAAGAAGCGTGGCATCGCCTTGAGCGTGGATCGGAAGTGCGTGTCGGAGACGTGCAGGACCAT
>DATLFO010000289.1:0-2956 GCA_035541035.1 Actinomycetota bacterium | reverse complement strand
CCGAGGAACGCGCGGCGCACGGCGTCGGTCCACGGCAGCGTGCCGACCTGGGCCAGCGCGTCCTCGAGCGCGTGCAGCGCGCCGCTGCCGGGCGGTACGCCGAGCGCGAACGCCTCGAGCGCGCGTTCGGGTTCCGCGGCGAGGTCCGGCGTGCGCGCGACCACCACCCGCCCGTCTTGCTCGGCGAAGCATCCCCCTGCCGCGGACCGGATGCGGCGCGGCGGTCCGGCCACCAGGTCGGCGACGACGGAGGACACGATGAGCTCGACGCCGCGCGTCGCGGTGAACAGCCCGCGCATCAACTCGTCTTCGGCAGGGCGCGCCGCGTCGGAATAGCCGAGGCGCAGCGCGATCGGCCGTTGATGCTGCAGCAGCAGCACATCCGAGGCCGATCCGGTGAGGTCGTGCAGATCGTCGCGCACGCGCAGCAACAGATCGGCTGCCTCTTCGAGGTGCGCGTGGTCGGCGCTGCTCAGCAGGTTCGCTCCCTCGACGCGCTCGAACCACCCCATGACGTGAAGGTCGCGAAGACCGCCGATGCCTTCCTTCAGGTTGGGCTCCACTTGCGACGTGGCCGATCCGCTCACCACGTGGCGCGCGCGCATCATCTCGCGCACATCACGTACGAACCCGCTGCGGCGCTTGCGCGTAGCCGCCAGCGTGGCGGAGGTGAATTCCGCCGCCGACGCCTCCGCCCCGGCAAGCAGGCGCGGCGTGAGGAACGAGGTTTCCGCCTCGAGGTTGGTCTTGGCCAGGCGCAGGCACTCCTTCACGGTTCGCGTGGCGTGGCCGACGGGAACGCCGGCGTTGTCCCACAGCGCGTAGTAGAGGCGCTCGGATACCTCACGCGCGGACGGCTCGCCGGCGTGCAGCACCATCAGGTCAAGGTCGGAAGCAGGAGAGAGCTCGCCGCGCCCGTACCCGCCGATCGCCACCAGCGCGAGCGAACCGGCCGGCGGCGCGACGCGCGCCCACAGCTGGCCGAGCGCCTCGTCCATCGCGGCGGCGCGCGCGCGTGCGACCGCGAGCCCACCCGCACCGGAGGTGTGGCGCGCGCGCAGATCGCTCAGGGCCGCGCGGAGCCGTTCGAAGACGTCCGCGAACTCGGCGCCGGGAGCCACGTCAGACCGAGGTTCGCACCCGATCGACCAGGGCGTCGACACGATCCTCGACCGAACCGGTCAGCGTCTCGAAGCTGATCGCGTGACGATCGAGCAGCGCGCGCATCCGCGCGTCGATCTCGCTCTGGAAGTCCGGATCGAGCGGTCGCAGGCCGTCGGGGACGATCGGGAACTCGATCGGAAGGTAGAACACGTGCGAGTACTGGCTACGCAGCTGGTGCTCGGCGATGTTGACACATGCCTCCCAGAGCGCCGACTCGGGCCGCGGCGGCTGGTTGTCCAGCACCCAGCCCGCGTACGCCATCACGTCGATCAACGACCGGTCGCCGACGAAGTGCTCATGCGTCATCTCGTTGCGCAGCTGCTTCAGGAAGATCAGGGTCTCGACCTCCGGCGTCGCGTCCTTGTCGAGCTTGAAGCCCATGGCGGCAACCTCGCGCGCGACCTCCGGCAACAACGAGAGGCCGAGCCGCTCGGCGACGATCTCGGCGAGCGTGGTCTTCCCGGTCGAGAACGACCCGACGATGGCGATCTTCGGCATACGCTGCAGCCTATCTCACGCGAGCGCGACGGCCGCGGCCTTACGTCGCCTCGCTGATGGAGCTCATGTTGAAATCGGCGACGCGGATCGGCGGCATCTTGGTGAGCCCGAACTCCTCGAACTCGCGCGGCAATGTCGGGGCCGAGCGGCCGATCTCCGTCGTCTGAGCGAGCATCGCCACGGGGCTCATGTTGTAGCGGAAGTTGTTCGCCGCCCCCACCACCTCGCCGCCCTCGACGAGGAACACGCCGTCGCGCGTCAAACCGGTCAACAGAAGCGTCTGGGGATCGACCGCGCGGATGTACCAGAAACATGTCACCAGCAGCCCGCGCTCGGTCTCCGCGACCATCTCCTCCAGCGAGCGCCCCTCGGCCGGGAACACCAGGTTGCTGATCAGAGGCGCAGGCTCGCCGTCCGAACGAGCCGCCCAGTGTCGCGTCGTGACGAGCGCGTTCAGCGCCCCGTCGTGCACCCAGTCGACGCGGCGCGTCGGCAGACCGTTGTCGAACACCGACGAGTAGCTGCTCGAGCCCGCGGTGCGCACGAAGCGCTCTCCGGTGAGGCCGGGCTCGGCGGGATCGGAATACACGTTGACGCCGCCGGCGAACATCTTCTCGCCGAGCCGGTTGCCGCCGCCGGTCTTGTGGAACACGGTGCGACCCTCGTCCGCGTCACGCGCGGACGAACTCCAGTACATGTAGATCAACATGTCGGCGACCGCCGCTGGCTGCAGAACCACCTCGTACTTCCCCGCCGGAACCTCGACCTTGCGCTCCGACCACTGCAGCCGCTGGGCGAGTCCGTCGAACAGCGTGCCCAAGCGTACGTCGGTGAAATCGGCGGTGCCGACGCCGGCCCAGGCCGAGCGTGCGAAGTCGGTGGACTTCGCGGTCACCTCCACCCGTCCGCTGGGCGTGTGGTCGCGCGCACGCACACCCGACGACGTCGCCAGCCACACCGTGGACGCGGTGTGCTCCGCGTAGCCGTACGTATTCACGTCCGCGGCGCCTGCGCGGTCGAACATCCCCGCCAGTTGCGGCGTGAACCGGTCGAACACAGTAATGTCCGTCGTCGCTGCGGGAGCGCTCCAGTCGCCGGCGGGAGCCGTGCCCTCCAGTAGCGGCATGTAGTCTTCGGCCTCCGGCTTCCCCTCGCAGGCCGCCTCGGACTCCCGCACGAGGTCCTCCAGTCCGTCGTCGGGGAAATGATTGCGCGCGATCACGCCGACGCGCCTGCCGACGATCGACACGATCGTCAGGCCCGCCCCTTCGGCGACCCCGTTCGTTGTCGGCGT
>DATLFO010000288.1:0-3643 GCA_035541035.1 Actinomycetota bacterium | reverse complement strand
GCCCGGGAAGACGACGAAGCCTTCCGCGTACTTCACGAACATGGTCTTGCGCACGAAGAAGTACCGAAAGTCGATGCCGAGGTCCACGTAGGCATTCATGCCCTGCTCGAACGGAAGCTCGATGTTGCATCCGATCGAGAGCCCGCCCGCTTCCTGGCACCCGCGGTTCGCGGCCTCCATCACGCCGGGGCCGCCGCCGGTGATGACGGCGAAGCCCGCGTCGGCGATGGCACGGCCGACGACGCGCGCGCCGTCGTAGGCGGGGTCACCCTCTCGCACCCGCGCGGATCCGAACACGCTGATCGCGGGCGGGATCGCCGACAGCGCGTCGAAGCCGTCCACGAACTCACTGAGGATGCGCAGCGCGCGCCAGGACTCCTCGCCGCGCTGCGGGCCGTGACGTTCGAGAAGCTCGAGATCCTCGGTGTGGCCGGTGCCGTCGGGCACGACGACGCGGCCGCGGCGACGGGGTCGTGGCGTGTCCATGCCCCGACCCTATCGCAGGGCAGCGTTTCTTAGCCCCCCGGCGAGAAGGTTGGCTCGGGGTAGTACGTGATCGGGAACGCGGCCATCGCTTCACGAACGGTCGCACCCGGCTCGCCGTAGAGGTCGATTCCCACGACATCGGCGAACTCGAAGATCTCGGGAAGCAGCGCTCCTGCTTCGCCGGTCATGTGCTCCATGACGGCCTCGCCGGAGACGTAGATCTCGACTGCCATCACGGCACCATCTTTGCCTTCGTACCAGTCGTAGCGCTTGACGCCGGGCTCTTTGGCGACGGCGGCCATGATTCGCTTCGCAACTTGGCCGAAGTCTTCTTGCTTGCCGTCCTTGATCTGGAAACGGCCGATGAACAGGCACTCGCTCACGGGAAAGCCCCCCTTTTCGGTGAACCGGTCCGATCACGATAAGCAAGCGCTTCCCGGGAACGCAAGGGTCGGCCGATTCACCCCACCGACGGTGGCCGCGGCGATTCATCCCGAGCACCGGCCGCGAAACGTTCGAGGCCCGCGGCCATCTCGTCGCCGAACAGAGTCGGCCGGACAAGACGAGCTTCGAGCAGCAGCGCATCGTCCAGATCCATGGTGAATCCTTGAAGCGCGGCCGCTCGGTCGGCTCGAATCCCCGGCTGATTCGGGTAGGCGGCGACCTGCTCCGCAAGCGCGATGGCGCGGTTCAGCGCCTCACCTCGGGCCACGATCTCTTGAACGAAACCCATCTCGTAGGCGCGCCGCACGTCGATTCGCGCGCCCGTCGTCAGCATGTACAGCGCGTTGCCCATGCCTATAATGCGCGAGAAACGCTGCGTTCCTCCGTCGGTGTAGGGCACACCCCACCGGCGCGACAGGCATCCGAACTCGGCGTTCGCGGCCGCGACACGGATATCGCACCAGGCCGCCAGCTCGAACCCGCCGGCGAAGCAGTAACCATTGATCGCGGCGATCGTGGGCTTGCCGGGATCCAGCCGCGCGAAGCCCATCGGCGCGGCCTTGTCGACATACTCGTGCCCGAGCAGCGTCTGTGCGTTCTTCAGGTCGGCGCCCGCACAGAACGACAGATCTCCCTCACCGGTCACGACCAGCACCCGTGCCGCGTCGTCGGCCGCAAACGCTTCGATCGCACGGCCGAGACCCACTGCGGTTTCGCCGTCCACACAGTTGCGAACCTCGGGCCGGTTGATTCGCAGGATACGAACCGGCCCCCGGTCTTCCGTCGTCACCTTCTCGCTCACCACGGCCTCCTCGTTCGCGTGCCGGCGCTCATGCTAGCCGCGCGAGTCGAAAATTGGTTGCGCGCGCCGGCAATGAGACGCACACTGGAGACATCATGGTGATCTGAACGCGTCCTCGTGCCGCCATCTCCGCGAACAGGAGCGTTCCCGTGATACCCGATCCCATGACCATCCATCCCGTCGCCGGCCACCAGCGCGTCGTGTTTCTCAAGCCGCTCATCACCTCGCCGTTGATCGACGTCGGTGACTACACGTACTACGACGATCCTGACGACGCTGCCGCGTTCGAGCAGCGGAACGTGCTCTACCACTACGGGCCCGAACGCTTGACCATCGGCAAGTACAACGCGCTGGCCAGCGGCGTGCGCTTCATCATGAACGGCGGCAACCACGCCACCGACGGCCCGTCCACGTTTCCGTTCCCGATCTTCGGCGGCGACTGGGCCGCAGCGGGTCCGCCGCGGGGCGCGCCGTCACGAGGCGACACCGTCGTGGGCAGCGACGTGTGGATCGGAAACGGCGCAACCATCATGCCGGGCGTGACCATCGGGCACGGAGCGATCATCGCGACCGGCGCCGTCGTCACGCGAGACGTTCCGCCGTATGCGATCGCCGCGGGCAATCCGGCGCGCATCGTTCGTCACCGCTTCTCGGAAGCGGAGGTCGCAACGCTGTTGGACATCGCGTGGTGGGATTGGCCCGCACAGAAAGTGGCCCGGCACCTGGATGCGATCATGCGCGGCACGGTCGAACAGCTTGCCCTGGCGCACACACGGCCCTGACCCCGCTTCGCACGGCATCCGGTGCCCGCTGCTACCCTGCCGCGCATGAACATGACCTTTGTCTCTCGCTCGGCGGCAATCGTCCTGGCGGCCGTGCTGGCTTTGACCGCGTGCGGGTCGGACGCGCCGGAACCGTCCGCGCGGGGATCCCAAACACCGGCCGAAACCGTCGAAGACAAGGGTGACTTCACCGTGGCCTTCGCGACGCCGAAGGACTCTGCCTTCGCCGATTATCCGGACCTTCTTCGTGAGTTCGCCGAAGAATCGGCCGGCGCGGTGAACGAGATTCTGGCGCTGCCACAGGACATTCCACTGACGTTCGACGAGATCGGCGAAGAGAACGCCTACTACGATCCGGAAGAGGAAGCGATCACCTTCGGCTACGAGTACGTCGCCGCGCTCGTGGACCTGGCGCCGAAACTGCGCGAGACCGAAGACGAGCAAGACCAGTTCATCTACGCCAACGTCGAGAACGTGATGCTGCACGAGCTGGCGCATGCGTTGGTGCATATCCTCGAGCTGCCGGTGCTCGGCAAGGAAGAGGACGCTGCCGATGGGCTGGCGACGCTGATCCAAATCGAAGCCTTCGAAGAGGGCACCGCCTACGCGATCGACGTCGCGGACGGCTGGGGCGCCGTCGCCGAGAATCCCGGCTCGCTCGACGATTCGGCGTTCGCCGACGAGCACAGCCTCAACGCGCAGCGCTTCTACGCGACGGTGTGCTGGGTAGCGGGCAGCAGTCCGAAGGCGATGGCACAGGTTGCTTCCGCGGTCTGGCCGCTACACCAAGGCCGCGGTGCTGCACGATCATCTGTGGCGCACGCCGATCGACGGCGTCAGCTTCGGTGATGCCGACGGAATCTTCCGGCGCTGCATGCGCGAGCTCGGCGTCCCGTTCCTGCGTCGCTGGCTCATGTGGGCCGCGGTCCGGCTGAACTCGCTTTGGAAGTCACGGTTCGGCGACCGGCTCGGCGATCTCCCACACGTCCTGCTCGTCGCGCTGTTCCCGGGGCTGTTCGTCCTGGCGGGCGGCCTGATCGTCGTCGTGCTGCTCGCCGGTTTCTATCTGTTGGAGCTGGCATCGTCGGCAGTGCTCGCGCTGCTGCGGCTGATCCCGGGCGTGCGCAGA
>DATLFO010000287.1:0-3225 GCA_035541035.1 Actinomycetota bacterium | reverse complement strand
CCGACACCCTGTGCAACCAAGTTGCACGCGCCCACGAGCTGCCGCGCGAAGCGGCCCCGTGCCCAGCGACCATGGGCCGGCGTCGCCGTCACGGGGGTCGCTCAGCCTTCCCGCGCCCGAGCCGGCCGCCGTCTTCGAGCGGCCCGGCAAAATGGTGACGCGGGGGTCCCGGGGGCACCCGGCCCGCCCCCGCTGCAACTTGGTTGCACAGGGTCCCGCATGGGGCATCAGGCCCGGCTCGGCTGCAACTTGGTTGCACAGGGTCCCGCATGGGCAGCCGGCCCCGCGGGGGCGGTAAGGGCGACCACCTCGGGCTGGTATCCTTCGCGCCCATGGCCCTTCCGAAGCAGTCAGACGATTTTCCGGCCTGGTACCAGGAGGTCGTGAAGGGTGCCGACCTCGCCGAGAACTCGATGGTTCGCGGCACGATGGTCATCAAACCGTATGGCTTCGCCATCTGGGAGGCCATCCAACGCGCCTTCGACGACCGGATCAAGGCGACCGGCCATGAGAACCTCTACTTTCCGCTGTTCATCCCCTACAAGCTGCTCGAGCGCGAAGCCGAGCACGTGGAGGGATTCGCGCCCGAAGTCGCGGTGATCACGCACGCGGGCGGCGAGAAGCTGGAAGAGCCGTTCGTCGTTCGCCCAACCTCGGAAACCATCATCTGGGAGACCTACGCCCGCTGGGTGCAGAGCTATCGCGACCTGCCGCTGCTCTACAACCAGTGGTGCAACGTGGTCCGCTGGGAGAAGCGGCCGCGCCTGTTCCTGCGCACCACCGAGTTCCTGTGGCAGGAAGGGCACACCGCGCATGAGTCCGCCGAGGACGCGATCGCCGAGCAGCGGCGCATCCTGCACGAGGTGTACGTGGACGCGGCCCGCACCGTGCTCGGCCTTCCCGTCGTGCCCGGGCACAAGTCCGCATCGGAACGCTTCGCCGGCGCCGTCGACACCATGACGATCGAGGCGCTGATGCGCGACCGAAAGGCACTGCAGGCGGGAACCAGCCACTATCTCGGTCAGAACTTCGCCAGGGCCTACGGGGTGCAGTTCCAGAACCGTGCCGGCGAGCTCGAATACGCCTACGCCACCTCGTGGGGCGTATCCACCCGCCTGGTCGGCGGCGTGATCATGACCCACGGCGACGACAAGGGCCTGCGCCTTCCGCCCAGGATCGCCCCGGTTCAGGTCGTCATCGTCCCCATTTATCGAGCCGACGACGAACGGGGCCGGGTGCTCGAGGCCGCGAACGCGATCAAGGCCGAGCTGATCGCCGCGGGCGTGCGCGTCAAGGTGGACGATCGCGACGAGTACCGGCCGGGCTACAAGTTCAACGAATGGGAGCTCAAGGGCGTGCCCGTCCGGCTCGAGATCGGCCCGCGCGACCTCGACGGGAGACAGGTGACCTTGGCGCGTCGGGACAGCGGCGAGAAAGGCCCGCGGCCGCTGGACGGGCTCGCGGCGTCGATCCCCTCTGTGCTCGACGAGATCCAGCAGACGCTCTACGACCAGGCCGAGGCCTTCCGCGACGAGCACACCTTCCGTCCCGCGGACTACGCCGAGATGGGTTCCCTGCTCGCCGATCCCGGTGGGTTCATGACCGCGGGATGGTGCGGCGAGGAGTCCTGCGAGCAGAAGGTGAAGGGCGACTACAGGGCGACCATCCGCTACCTGCCGCTCGAGCCCGAGCCGGCCACGGGCTCCTGCCTGGTGTGCGGCAACCCTGCGGCACACGAGGCCACCTGGGCCCAAGCCTACTGACCACGCCCGAATCGTTGCCGTTTGTCCGGCTCACGGCTTTCCCTTGAGCAAGAGCCGCCACGGGGCCGCGTGTATAATTGTCCCAAGACGAAGCGTCGTCGCGGAGTGGGCATCGGCCCACTTTTTGTTTGCCGGAGGTTTCATATGGCCGATTCGGAAGCGCTGCTGACAGAGCGCGTCCGGTCCCTGGCCGAGCCGGTGCTCGGCCGCCACGACGCGGAGCTCGTCGAGCTCGCCGTCAAGCGGGGACCGATCTACCTGGTCCGGCTGACGGTGGATCGCGAGGATGGCATCGACCTCGAAACCTGCGCCAAGGTCAGCGAGGAGCTGTCGCGTCTGATGGACGCCGACGATCCGATCCCCGGCCGCTACACGCTCGAGGTGACGTCGCCGGGCGCGGACCGGCCGCTTCGGACGGCTCGCGATTTCCGGCGGAACGAAGGGCGAACGGTGCGGGTGGTCATGGCCTCCGGTAACCAGGTCGAGGGCCCGATCGAGTCGATCGAAGAGGAACGAGTGAAGGTCGGCGGCGACTGGGTCGCGCTGACGGACGTTGCGAAGGCCAAGATCGTGCTGCCGTGGTGAACGCGGCCGCACGGAGAGCGGAGACGGAACGGACATGAACTACGAGTTCATCGAAGCGCTGCGAAACCTCGAACGGGAGAAGGGCATCCCGTTCGAGTCCCTGCTGCAGGGGCTCGAGCAGGCGCTCGCCGCCGCCTATAAGCGCTCCATGCCCGAAGACAAGGGCTCCCGCGTCGAGGTCCATCCCGAGAACGGGGAGATCACGGTCTTCCAGCACGATCTGGACGAGGAAGGCAGCCCGATCCGGGACTTCGACGGCAACTTCGCCAACGAGGTGCAGATCACGCCGGGCAACTTCGGCCGCATTGAGGCCCAGACCGCCAAGCAGGTGATCCTGCAGAAGATCCGCGAGGCCGAACGGGACATGACCTTCGGCGAATACGCCGGGAGGGCCGGCGACATCGTGTCCGGCATCGTCCAGCAGTCGGACTCGCGCTTCACGCTGGTGGACCTCGGGCGAGGCATCGAGGCGCTGCTGCCGCAGGCCGAGCAGATCCCGGGCGAATCCTACGACCACGGCGACCGTGTCAAGGCCTATATCGTGGAGGTTCGCCGCAGCGCGAAGGGCCCGAGCATCTACTTGAGCCGGACCCACCCCGGCCTGGTCAAGCGGCTGTTCGAGCTCGAGGTTCCCGAGATCGCGGACAACATCGTCGAAATCAAGGCGATCGCCCGCGAGCCCGGTCACCGCACCAAGCTGGCCGTGATGACCAACGACCCGGCCGTGGATCCGGTCGGTGCCTGCGTCGGCCCCAAGGGCTCCCGCGTGCGCAACGTCGTCGGCGAGCTGCGCGGCGAAAAGCTCGACATCATCCCGTGGGACGACGATCCCGCGACGTTCGTCGGCAACGCGCTCTCGCCCGCCAAGGTCAAAGAG
>DATLFO010000286.1:0-2636 GCA_035541035.1 Actinomycetota bacterium | reverse complement strand
GAAGAAGTCAGGGGTGGACTCGTCCGCGAACGGGCCGTGGGTCTCGAGCATCAGCGCCGGGATCTTGAAGACGGTGGCGCCGCCCGCGGCCGCCGCGGCGGCCGTGGCCTGCAGCTGGATCGTGTTCTGCCGCAGCGCCTCGAAGATCTGCTCGCGAGCGTCCTTGCCGCGTCCGTCGATCCAGACCGACTTCGTTCGCGCGGCGTGCTTGGGAATGCCGCCGGACGAGTCGATGCCGACCCGGCGCTCGGTCGGAACCTCCCAGCCGTTCTCGCCCTTGAGCGCATAGACCCACCATCCGCTCGCGGGGTCGCGCATCACCGAGTAGCCGTCCACGGTCTCGCTGACGCCGCCGACGTTCATGTCGGTTCCGATGACCTGGATGCGCCTGCCGTCGGGCTGCGTGACGGTGATCGGCTCGCCGCTGGGGTGGGCCCAGGTCAGCGGATACTCGGCCGCCATGGGGTGCTCGGCCGCCAGACGCGCGGGAAAGGACCCGTCCGCCGCGCCGGCGAATCCGCCGGCCGTGAGCGGCTCCTGCGCGCCCGCGGGCATGATGCCCGCGACGGCGAGCACCGCCGCGGCCGCGGCGAGTGCGATGACCGGCCTGCGTTCGCTTCGTTCCCTCATGGAACAGTCCCCTCCGGTTTTACTCGAGCTTGACCTGCCTGAAGGATCTCCTTAAGAATTCGGGGCGCCCTCGGCGGGTTCCTCCGGCCCGCGGCGGTTCGGAGCGTTCGCGAAGCGGACGAAATCCACAAATTAACGCGGTTGCCTTGCGCGCGCGCCGTGCGGCGGCAAATATGACCGCTCGATGAGCTCCCGCGCGCGTTTCGCCGCTATCGCCCTTCTGCTCGTGATCGGGGGCGCCGTCGCATTCGCTGCGTCACGCGGCGGCGACGGCCGGCCGGCCGCGGTGCCGTCCACACCCGCGACGCTGACGGGCAACTGCTTGCAGCCGCAGCCCGAGATCGCCCGGCCTGGATGGTATCCCGACGACCTGCCGATGCCGGAGGGCTCGTACGCGATCGACGTGCCGCCGGCCGCGGGCGGCCTGCGGCGCGTGGTCTTCTCGGTATCGGGGGACTTGACCGACTTCGTGCGGCACGCCCTCGGGGTGTGGCCGAAGCACGGATGGTCGCTCGGAGTCGGCGAGTCCGAGCCGGGCGAGGCCGAGGACAACTTCTTGAAGGGCGAGCGCTACGGCATCTTCCGCGCGCGCTCGATCATGTGCGACCAAAGCCGGACGTGGGTGTTGATGGTGCTCAACGATCCCGCGATCAAGGACGCGCCGACACCAGGATTCAACACCAACCCCGGAACGCAGCCCAGCCCGCTGAAGACCGACTAGACCGACGACTTCTTGTTGTTGCGGCGGAACATGCCGCCCGCCTTCTTCTTGGCCTGGTTGGCCTTGCGCTTCGCCATGTCGAGCGCGCGCCGCGCCCACACGTACTCGCTGGCCAGGATCGCCAGACCCAGGATGATGACCAGAAGGCCGGGACCGGGAAGCGCGAGCATCGCGATGCCGGCCGCCAGCACCGTCAGACCCACGGCCGTGACCGCGATGCGTTTGCTGCTACGGCCGATGAAGTTCAGGACCGCCTTGAAGCGTTCCCACGAGGTCATGCGCTCCACCCTTCCCGCCGGCGGCGAACGACCAGGAACTGGATGCCGATCATCGCCGCCGTCACCACGAACATGGTCAACGTCATGGCAGAAGCGTACCCGAACCGGAGAAACTCGAAGGCGTTTTGATACGTGTACAGCGGCAGGAAGGTCGTGGCGTACTCCGGGCCGCCGCCGGTGAGCACCAAAGCCGGGACGAAGTTCGCTTGGAAGGACAAGACCACGTCGCGGGCCGCCAGCAGCAGCAGCGCGGGCATCATCAGCGGCAGGGTCACGCGCCGAAGCGTCCAGGACGGCCGGGCGCCGTCGATCTCGGCGAGCTCGTAGAGCTCGTGGGGGATGTCGTTACGAACGGCCAGGGCGACGATGAAGCCCTCACCGATCTGGAAGGCCGTCATCGCCGCGACCGCGAACCGCGCACCCCAGGCCGAGACCAGCAATTCGGGACCGGGCAACCCGACCGCTCGCAGCACCATCGACAGCGGCCCGTAGACCGGGTTGAACACCCACAGCCACAGCAGCGCGTAGGCGATGTCGGGCACCACGGTCGGCAGGTACACCAGTGCCCGCCCGGTCGCGGTTCCGCGACGGCGGCCCGACAGGAGCAGCGCCGTGCCGACGGCCGCGAACAGGCGCAGCGGCACCGCGATCACCACGAAGATCAGCGAGTTCCACAGGCTGGTCGCAAAGATCGGATCCCGCCACATCCGGGCGAAGTTGTCCAGGCCGTTCCAGCGCGGCGCCGACACCGCGTCGTAGTCGGTGAACGCGAACAGGATCGTCATCGCCGCCGGGATTGCGACCAGCACCACCGCCGCGACGATCAACGGCAGCGCGAGCATGCGGAGGCCGCGCGACCATGTCGCGGCCGTTACGGCGCGTGCCACAGCCCCACTCCGCTCTCAGGCACGAACAGGTGCAGCCGCGCGGGATCGAGCCACGCGTGCAGCGATTGCCCCGGGGCGGGGCGAAGCGATGGCTCGACGCGCGCGACGAGCGTCGCGTCG
>DATLFO010000285.1:0-6838 GCA_035541035.1 Actinomycetota bacterium | reverse complement strand
CGGGTTGCCGGTCGATCTGCGCCGCTGGGGCCACGCTTCGCTCCCGGCGCTCCCGGCGCTCCCGGCGCTCGCGGCGCTCGCGGCGCTCGCGGCGCTCGCGGCGCTCGCGGCGCTCGCGGCGCTCGCGGCGCTCGCGGCGGTTATTCCCGTTGGGCTCGCGATAGGGTGAAGGTCATGAAGGTTCTGGTGACCGGCGTGGCGGGCTTCATCGGATCGCGGCTGGCGGGCCGTCTGATCGCGGACGGGCACGAGGTTCGCGGCCTCGACAGCTTCCTGACGGGCTTCAAGGAGAACATCCCCGACGGATGCGACTTCCTCGAGGCGGACCTGCGGGACCTGGATGCGATGCACGCCGCGACACGCGGCGTCGAAGTCGTGTTCCACCAGGCCGCGCGGCGCAGCGTCGCCAAGTCGGTGGACGATCCGCGCCTGTCGCACGAGTGCAACGCGACCGGCACGCTCAACCTGTTGATCGCCGCGCACGGCGCCGGCGTCCGCAAGTTCGTCTACGCGTCCTCGTCGAGCGTCTACGGCGACCCGCCCGAGCCGCTCCGCACCGAGACCCAGGTTCCCCGGCCGATCAGCCCGTACGCGGTCAGCAAGCTCGCTGGCGAGCACTACGGGCAGGCGTTTACCGCGATCCACGGCCTTCCCGTCGTAAGCCTTCGCTACTTCAACGTGTTCGGCCCGGGACAGCATCGCGAGTCGAAGTACGCGCTGTTGTTCCCCGCCTTCGTCGAGGCGCTCGTCGAGAAACGCGCGCCCGAGGTGGACTGGGACGGCCACCAGTCCCGCGACTTCACCTTCATCGACGACATCGTCGAGGCGAACCTCAAAGCCGCGAACGCCGGCCCTGAGGCCGACGGCGAATCCTTCAACATCGGCGCGGGCCACGGCCGCACCGTCAACGAGGTGCTCGAGGCCGTCAGCGACGCGGTCGGGCGATGGATCGATCCCGTCGCCACGCCGAAGCGACCCGGCGACGTGCGCCACACGCTCGCCGACATCGGCAAGGCGAAACGTCTGCTGGGCTGGGAGCCGCGCGCCGACTGGGACGCGAGCGTACGCGCGTGCGTGGACTGGTTCGCCCGCTAGACAAGAAGAAAAGAAAGAGCCCCGCGGCAGCCGCGGGGCTCTGACGTTTCGGAGGCGCTCTACGCGGCGATGCCGCGGCGCTTGGCGACGGTCACCAGCGTGCCGCCGACCGCGACGCTGCCCAGGCCGATCAGAAGCCACGGGATCGTGTTCGAGCCGGTCGGCGTCAGCCCGCCGCGGCCGGTGCCGCGCACGACCGTGAAGGTCGTGGTCACCGTAAGCGGGATGCCGTTGATATCCGTGCCGGACGCGCTGAGCGTGTGCGAGCCGAGCTCGGCGTCGGCCGGGACGCGCCAGGTCAGGCGCGCGACGCCCGAGGTGTCGGGGAAGCTGGTGCCCACGACGCGCGGATGCGAGCGCATCGTCCAGGTGACCGGACCCTGGAAGCAGCACGCGCTCGAGTTGACCAGCTGGTTGATGACGACCGTGGTGTCGTCCATCGAGACGAAGTTTGAGGTGGGATACTGCTGTGCCCAAGCCGTCGATGCGGGCAGAGCCAAGGCGAGCGCCAAGCTCGCGACCGTTCCGAGCAGCTTCTTCATGTCCGGTTCCCCCGTAAAGCTAGTGACCAGTGTTGAGAATGATACCGGTACGCACCTTCTTGTCTACCCTGGTGTGGATGTCGTCAACGCCACACCAGATCCTTAATTCGCCGCCACACGGTCCGCCGCATGTCCAGTTCGAGCAGAAAGTCACGATTAAGCGAGCCGCTCCAGGCAAAGGTCTTGGTGCCGTCGATCCGCCGGCCCGGTGGCGCGTGCACCCGCACCGTCCAGCGGTCCCCCTCCAGCACCGCCTGCCGCGGCAGCCACAGCGCGGGGCCTCGCCCCGGCTTCCACACTCCCGGCGGCAGGTCGAAGGCCACCCGGTTGGTGACCGTTGACTTGGACGGGATCTCGACGTAGCGCGAGCTGATCACCGCGTGCGGCGCGAGGTTGCGCTCGGCCGGCTGCAGCCGCCCCTCCTCGCGCCAGAGCACATCGGTCGCGCCCACCGGCAGGTACAGGCTCAGGTACGTGGTGTTCTCGCCGACCTCGTAGACGCCGGGCCGGTTCGGCACCGGGGCCGGCCCGATCACGTCGCGCGGCAGCCCAAAGGTGGGCGCGGTGTTGGTGAGCGCGACCTTGACGATCACGCGCGCGCCGCCGCCGTCGCGCAGATGCACGTCCAGCTCCATCGCGCGCCGCAGATAGAAGTCGATCTTGTTCGCGCCCGCGTTCTGCGTCACCACGCCGATCATGGTCGCGTTCTTCGAGGGCGGCCGGAACGATCCGTCCACGCCGAGCGAGGCCACCGCGCGCTGCACCGCCTCGTCGCGCATCCAGACCTGGATGCGCTTTCGCCTCGCCGACTTCGCGAGCGCTTCGGCGAGCGCCGCGGGGCTCGCACCGCGCTTGATCCGGTCGAAGATCACCGACGCGGCCTCCAGCATCACCGCCTTTCGCAGCAGCGAGTCGGTCTCGTAGATCGAGTAGACATCGTTCATCACGTACTTGGCGACCGTCGCGGCCTCGAAGGTCACGCCGTGCGGGCCGGTGACCGGCCCGGTGACCTCCAGCAGCGCCGACAGCGCGTAGGGATCCAGCGCGATCACGCCGTCCACGGTCTCGCCGGTGATCTCGCGGTAGTAGGCGGCGACGAGCGGCGCGGTGGTCGGAAAGTCCGGCTCCAGGTTGACGTTCGACCACAACGTGCGGCCGTCGAAGCGGTCGTAGCGCGTCACGAACCACTCGGGCATCTCCATCGCCGCCTTTTCGAGCTGGCCGAACTCGTTGTCGGGCCGCTCGCCGGTCAGCTCGATCGCGCCTTCGCGCGCCTCCAGCACGGTCACGCCGCCGAGCAGCCCGCCGGTGCCGCGAAGCTCGGACGGGTTCTGCAGCGCGACCAGGTAGCGCTTGGCCGCGTCGCCGCCGGCGAGCGCCGGGATCACGGTCGCGAGCGCGGTCGCGTGATCGGTCGCCTCGCGCAGCGTCGCCAGGTCGCGCTCGAGCCGCGTCAGCGCGCGGCGAACCGGCGGCAGGACCCATCGCCGCGGCGTGTCCGCGACGCGCGCGGCGGCGCGGCCGGCGAGCACGTCGGCCGCCGCGACCGGTCCCGCGGCCGCGCGCCAGGACTCGACCGGGATGCGGCCCTGGAAGAAGCCGAACGTCGCCTTGCCGTCCTCGTCGGTCGGGAAGGCGCCGATCGCCTCTGTCGCGCGCAGGCCGGCGCGGACCGCCAGGCCGGCGCCTTCGGCCGCGCCGCGGATCGCGCGCGGCGTGCGGCCCGCGACCGGCACGAGCCCGGCGAGCGTGGTGAACGGTCCGCGCGCGCGGCGCACCGCGGCCTGCACGTGCTCGTGGGCGGCGCGCAGGCCGCGCTCGGCGGCCTCCAGGTCCGCGGCGGCCGCGGCCGACTTCGCCGACGACAGCAACGGCTCGGCGCGCCCCAGCGAGGCGCGCACCGACATGGCCTCCCAGGCGAAGCCGCCCGCGACGGCGATCAGCGCCCCGAGGCCGAGCAGCACGGCGCGGCGGATCGTTCGGTGCCGCCGGATCCTTCTCCGTCGCTCGCGCCGCGTCTGGGCCTCCACCGGCGCCGATGCTATCAGCGACCTGCGGCGGCCGAGGCTACTCGACGATGACGTCGTCGCTGGGCGAGGGCGAGGGGCTCGGGGAAGGCGGCGGGGTGTTCGGTCTCGGCGCGGTGCGCGGCGAAGAGACGGCGCGGCGAGGCTCGCGGCCGACCAGGACGAGCACCTCGGCGATCGTGTCGATCGAGGACGGAATCCGGGTGACCTGCGTGACCGACGAGCCGAGCACGCGCGCGACGGCATCGCCGGCCTCGCGCGAGGTCTTGTAGTAGACGACCGTGCCGTCGATGTCTCGCCGCGGCGAGTTGCCGACGCGCACGTCGGTGTAGCCGGCCGCTTTCAGCTTGTCGGCGGCCGCGCTCGCGGCGCCCGCGGGGCCGCCTTGGTTGAGCACCTCGACCGAGGTCGCGGCCGGGCTCAGCGGCGCGGCGGACGGCGACGGGCTCACCGGCGGGGCGGTCGTGGGCGGCGCGACGGCCGTGCCGTCGAGCTCCCCGTCGAGCCGCTCGCGGTCCAGCTCGTAGTAGGCGACGCCGCTGCGCACTTCGATCGTTCCGGGCGCGGTCGTGACCGGCGTGGACGGGTTGGCGATGATCGCGACCACGTCGGCCGCGAGCTCGCCCAGGTTCGACGAGTCCGGCGGCCGGCCCGCGGCCGAGCCCCGCGACCACAGGGCCCAGAACGGAGTCGCAACGCCGGCCGTCTGCTGCAGGCCGCGCGCCAGCATCGGCGCGCCGCCGATCCCGTAGGCGGTGACGGCGCGCAGCGAGCCCGCGCCCGGCACGTTCAGCGACGTCTCGATCGGGAAGCGCACGATGATCGGGGTCGGCGGCGCGAGGAAGTGGATCATGGCGATGCTGGCCAGCGAGCCGTTCTCGGCGGTGATCACCGCCACGTTGGATGGCCAGGCCGGGGTCGGGTCCGGCTCGGTCGCTTTGAGCGCGATGTAGGCGCCGAACGGGGACATGCCCGCCGCGATCAACACGAGCGCGCCGAGGATGCGACGCAGCGAATGCTTCTTAGGCATCGGGCGGGGACGGGGACCGTTCGACGCGCAGCGGGGGATGCGTGGCGTTTCCGTTGGTCGCCGTCGGCGTCGCCGATCCCCACTCGCTCGGCGGCGGGACCGAGGTCTCGAACGGCGTGCTCTCCTTGGCGCGTCGCAGCCCGCGCGACGCGCGGCGCGGCTCTGAGCCGTAAGCCTCGTCGTAGTAGTGCTGGTAGCCGTAGCCACTCGCTTCCGCGGAGGCGGCGTTAAAGACCGTGCCGAGTACGCGCACGCCGACGCGCTCGAACTGCGAGGCGGCGGCCCGGACCGCGTCGCGCTGCGACTCGCCGGCGCGCACGACCAGGATCACGCCGTCGGTGCGCGGAGCGAGCACCACCGAGTCGGTCACCGGCAGCGTCGGAGGGGTGTCGAGCACGAGCACGTCGAACCGCTCGCTCGCCTCCTCGACGATCTCGACCATGCGCTGGCTGCCGAGCAGCTCCGACGGGTTCGGCGGCAGCGCGCCCGAGGTCAGCACGGAAAGACCCGGAACTCCCGAGGGCCGGATCGCCTGGTCGAGCCGGACGCGACCCAGCAGCACGTCGCTGATGCCCGGTGACGGGCTTCCGGCGATGTAGTCGTGAACCGTCGGGCGGCGAAGGTCGGTCTCGACCAGCAGCGTCGTGTAGCCGGCCGTGGCCAGCGCCGCGGCCAGGTTCGCGCTCACCGTCGTCTTTCCGTCGCCGGCGAGCGCTCCCGTGACCAGCACGCGGCGGATCGGACGGTCCACGGCCAGGAACTGAACGTTGGTCCGCAGGATCCGGAAGGCTTCGGCGACAAGTCCCCGCGGGTCCGAGTCCACCGCGAAGCGCCGCTCGCGCGCCATCTCGCCGGACATGCGCGGCACCGTCGCGAGCACCGGAACCTCCTCCAGCGCCCGCTCGAGGTCCTCGCGGGTGCGAAGCCGCGTGTCGAGCTGCTCGAGCAGCAACGCACCGCCGACGCCGATCATCAGCCCGAGGAACGCGCCGAGGATGCCGTCACGGACGGGGGCGGGCGCGCTGCGCTTCGACGGCGGGATCGCCGGCTCGATGACCGAGGCCTGAACCGCACCGGATCCGCCGGCGAAGTCCGCCTGGATGTCCTCGACGAACAGCTCCGTCAGCGTGTTCGCGATGCGAGCGGACCGCTCGCGGGACGCGTCCGAGACCTTCACCTGGATGATGCGCGTGTCCTGGAGCACGTTCGCCGAGATGCGTTCGGTGAGCTTTTCGGGCGTGACACGCAGCTGCAGCTCTTCGACGACCCGCTCGGCGAAGGCGCGGCCGCGGATCAGCTCGGCGTAGGACGCCAGGAAGTCGCGGGAGAAGGTCAGCGCCTGCATCGCCGCGGCCGCGTCGGTCCGGTCGATCGTCTGCGGCCCGATGAAGACCTTGGCGTTCGCCACGTACACCGGCGGCCGCGACGACGAGTAGAGCAAGGCGAGCGCCGAGCAAGCAGCGAAGACGAGCGCGATCAGCCAGCGCCGCCGCCGGATGATGCGGATGTAGTCGCGAAGCTCCAGAGGGACTCCTTAGTGATGAGAGTGATGAGTCACATCGAGGGCCGAGCCCCGACGGTTCCGAAAGTATAAAGCAGCGGGTCGGGGTGCCGTAGGTGCCCCGATTCGTCCTTGCTTGACCGGTTGGAATGTCGCCCATACCCTGATCGCGTTACGTGGGGGGCCGGGGCCTGAGGAGGTTGTCGCAGGTCGTCCGGCCCGTTTTTGTTCTTCGATTCCGGCTCGCGCCGGAGGGGGAGTGGTCGTAAGGGTGAGCGTCCGCCCGTCTGGCATCGTCCACTGGCTCGCGCGCGCCGTCGCCCCCGCGATTCGCGACTCGCTGATCGCAGCCCTAAGCCTCTGGCTCGCGCTCGAGCTCCGCTTCGATCTCGACGTGCCCCCGCCCTTCAGCGACCGCTGGTATTGGCTCGTGCCGCTGACCGCCGGCCTGCTGGTGCTCGTCGGCGCGGTCCGCGGGATCTATCGCACGGTTCCCGAGTTCGCCGGCATCGTCGAGCTGATCCGGCTCGGGGAGGCCGTCGCCGCGGCGAGCATCGGATCGCTGCTCGCCGCGAAGTATGCGCTGCCCGACTCCCATGTCGTGCCGCTGTCGGTGCCGCCGATCGCCGCGATGATCATGTTC
>DATLFO010000284.1:0-11412 GCA_035541035.1 Actinomycetota bacterium | reverse complement strand
CGTCCACGGTCGCCGCCACGCGGGCGGTCGCCGCGGTCACCGCGGTCGCTGCGCTCCCGCTCCGGGGGCTCGTACGGCTCGCCCGATTCGGGATCGATCGGCGCGAGCGAGATCTTGCCCGCCCGCTCGTCGATCCGCATGACCTGGACCTCGATCTCCTGCCCGTTTTCCAGCACGTCGGACGGATGCGCGACGCGCGTGCGACCGAAGCCCAGCTTCGACACGTGCACCAGGCCGTCCTTGCCGCCGGGGATCGACACGAACGCACCGAAGTCGGTGAGCCCGGCGACCTTGCCGGTAAAGCGCATCCCGATCTCGGGCATGACCGGCCAGACGATCTCGCGGATCATCTTCTCGGCCTCGGCCGCAGCCGTGCCGCCCGTCGAGGCGATGAACACCATGCCGTCGTCCTCGATGTCGATCTCGGCACCGGTGGCGGCCTGGATCTCGTTGATCTTCTTGCCCTTCGGGCCGATGACCTCGCCGATCTTGTCCACCGGGATCTGCACCGAGATGATCTTCGGCGCGTGCTCGGCGACCTCTTCACGCGGCTCGGCGATCGCCGAGCGGATCACGTCGAGGATCGCAAGACGCGCCGACTTGGCCTGCGTAAGCGCCTGCGTCAGAACCTCGGACGGGATGCCGGTCAGCTTCGTGTCCAACTGCAGCGCCGTGATGAAGTCCTTCGTGCCGGCGACCTTGAAGTCCATGTCACCGAACGCGTCTTCCGCTCCGAGGATGTCGGTCAGCGTCACATACTCGCCTTCGTCGCGGATCAGACCCATCGCGATGCCCGCGACCGGCGCCTTGATCGGCACGCCCGCGTCCATCAGCGATAGCGTCGAGCCGCACACCGACGCCATCGACGTCGATCCGTTCGACGACAGAACCTCGGACACCACGCGAATCGTGTACGGGAACTCTTCCTCGCTCGGCACGACCGGCAGCAGGGCACGCTCGGCGAGCGCGCCGTGGCCGATCTCGCGACGCTTGGGACCGCGCATGAAGCCGGTCTCACCCGTCGAGAAGGGCGGGAAGTTGTAGTGATGCATGTAGCGCTTGGACTCTTCCGGATCGAGCGTGTCGATCATCTGCTCCATGCGCTTCATGCCCAGCGTCGCGATCGACAGAACCTGCGTCTCGCCACGCTGGAACAATCCGGTGCCGTGCGCCCGGGGAAGCATCTTCACTTCCGCCGATAGCGGCCGGATCTCGTCGGTCTTGCGGCCGTCGATGCGAAGGCCTTCCTTGACGATGCGCTTGCGCACCAGCGTCTTGGTCAGCGAACGGAATGCCGCTCCGATCTCGCTTTCGCGCTCGAGCATGGACTCGTCCGCGAGGATCTCGGACTTGACGCGCTCCTTGATCTCGTCGGTGGCCGCGTCACGCGACGCCTTGTCGGCGATCGTGAATGCGTCGGCGAGCTCTTTCTCGGCGATCTGCGAGACCTTGGCGTACATGTCGTCGCCGTAATCGGCGAAGGTCGGGAACTCGCGCACAGGCTTGGCCGCCATCTTGGCGAACTCGGCCTGGAAGTCGCACAGCTCGCCGATGTACTCCTTGGCCTTCTCGAGCCCGGCGGCGACGATCTCCTCGGTCGGTGCGGACGCGCCTTCCTGGATGAGCGTCCACGCGTTCTCGGTCGCCTCGGCCTCGACCATGATGATGTCCACGCCGCCTTCGCTGTTACGCGATCCGGCGACGACCAAGTCGAAGATGCAGTCTTCGATCTCGCTGTAGGTCGGGTTCAGGATCCACTCGTCTCGCATCGAACCGTCGATGCTCTGCGCCTGGCGGAAGCCCAGCCGCAGGCCGGCGATCGGCCCTTCGAACGGCATGCCGCCGAGCACGACCGCCATCGAGGCGCCCGTGATGGCGATGACGTCCGGCGGGTTCTCCATGTCGGCGCCCAGGATCGTGGCGACGACGTGGACCTCGTTGCGGAAGCCCTTCGGGAACGACGGGCGAAGCGGCCGGTCGGTGAGGCGCGCGATCAGGATCGCGGTCTCGGACGGACGGCCTTCGCGGCGGAAGAACGAGCCGGGGATCTGACCCCGCGCGTACATCCGCTCTTCGACGTCGACGGTCAACGGGAAGAAGTCCAGGTGGTCCTTGGGCTTCTTGGATGCGACGGCGGTGACCAGGACGGTCGTCTCGCCGCTGGTGAGCAGACAGGCTCCGTCGGCCAGACGAGCGAGCTTGCCGCTCTCCAGCGTGAAGGTACGCCCGCCGATCTCACGCGAAAGCGTGATCGGTGCGTTCATGTGAACCTCCTCGAAGCGCCCCATGCGCTTCGCTTCCTCGAGCCGGTTGCGCCGACGGCCGGGTCAGGAGGTGCGGGCCAGTTCTCAGTTGAGGGCCCCAAGAGATGAGCTTGGGACTCGCGACCGAAAACTGACCGACCCTGGCGGGACCGTCGTTGCTTCCGGAGTTATACCGGTATGCAGTTGTCGAGCCGGGCAACCCCGTGGGGGTGGCCGGCTGTCGACGCCCCCTGGCGAGGGCTTTACCGGCGGATTCCGAGACGCTCGATAAGCGCTCGGTACTTGGCCACGTCGTTCGACGCGATGTACTTCAGAAGGCGGCGCCTCTTTCCGACCAGCATGAGCAGGCCGCGGCGGCTGTGATGGTCCTTCTTGAAGGTCTTGAGATGCTCCGTCAGGTCGTTGATGCGCTTGGTGAGCAGCGCGACCTGCACCTCCGCCGAGCCGGTGTCCCGGTCGTGGACGCGGAAGTCCTGGATGATGGGTGCCTTCTCGGCGGGTTGGAGTGCCATAGGTCGGCGGGAATGCTACCAGAGGCACTAGCCGCAAGCCACACGGCAGTCGCTCCGGCCGCTTGCTCGCCTCGCCGGCCCACGGTCGGCGGACGACATGGCCCCGCCAGCGGACCGCCGGATAGAGGGGTATTCTGCCCACGCCATGACGACAAAAATCAAGCCATCCAGCCGTTTCGCGCGCCTCGCTCTGCTTGCCGGGGCCTTGGCGCTGTTCGCCACTGCATGCGAGTACCGTCCCGAGAAGGGCCTGGTCAAGCATGAATCCGAGGGCAAGGGCGGGGACCACGGCGCTCCCGAGGAGACCCAAGAGCCCGACCCGTCCTCGACCGAAAACATCACCGATCCCGGGCTCGGCCCGACCAACCCTCCGCCGAAGCCGCAAGGCGGGTACGGGCTCAAGCTGCTCGCCGGCAGCGGAGCCCGCTCCTACGCTGACGGCAAGGGAGCCTCGGCCGCGTTCGTTCAGCCGATCGGCATCGCGGTGGACGCCGACGGCAACGTCGTCGTCGCGGACGCGGGCGCCAATCGGATCCGCAAGGTCGCCAAGGACGGCACCGTGACCACCATCGCCGGCAGCGGAGAGGAAGGCGCGGCCAACGGCGCCGCGACCGACGCCACCTTCCGCGGTCCCCGCGGCGTGGCGATCGGAGTCGACGGGACGATCTACGTCGCCGACACCGGCAACCATCTCATCCGCACCATCGGCCCGAACGGCACCGTGGCCACGCTGGCCGGATCCCCCGGAAAGAAGGGCCTCAAGAACGCGCCCGGCGCCGGCGCGCTGTTCAACGCCCCGATCGGAATCGGCATCGGCCCGGACGGCACCCTGTTCGTGACCGAGTTCGACAATCACACGATCCGGGTCGTGTCCAAGGACGGCAAGATCGTCCGCCAGCTCGCCGGCACCGGCGTCAAGGGATTCAAGGACGAGGCGGCCCTCAAGGCGCAGTTCGACTCGCCCGTCGGCATCGCGGTGGACGCCAAGGGCGTGGTCTACGTGGCCGACGCGGCCAACAACCGCATCCGCAAGATCGCCGACGGCAAGGTGAGCACGCTCGCCGGCTCCCGGGCCGGCTTCAAGGACGGACCCGGCAAGGATGCGCTGCTCAACATTCCCTACGGGCTCGCGCTCGCCGAGGACGGCAACATCTACCTCACGGAGTTCGCCAACAACACGGTCCGCCGGCTCGACACCAAAGGCGCGGTGACCACGATCTTCGCCTCCAAGGATCAGCAGTCGGTGGACTCGGGGACCGCGTCGCCGTCGCCGTCGCCCGCCAAGAGCAAGAAAGAGATTCTGCAGCTTCCGGCGGGCATCGCCTCCGTCGGCGGAAAGCTGTACGTGGCCAACTCCGGCCAGTCCAAGATTCAGATCGTCGCGAAGAGCTAGACGCCCAGCAGGGCGCGCGCCTGCGCGATATCGGCCCGGATCTGCTCGACGAGCGGGTCCGGGCCGTCGAACTTCAGCTCGTCGCGCAGACGGTGGGTGAACTCGATCGCGACCGTCTTTCCGTACAGGTCGCCGTCGAAGTCCAGAACGTGAACCTCGACCACGGGATCGCTTCGGTCCTCGAAGGTCGGATTGAGCCCGACGTTGACCACCGCCGGCCGGCGCCGGCCGGCGGCGGTGAGCCAGCCCGCGTAGACGCCGAGCTTGGGCAAGGCCATGCGCGCCGAGATCTGCAGGTTCGCAGTCGGAACGCCCAGCCCCTTGCCGCGACCCGCTCCCCGAACGACTTCTCCTTCCAGGCGGAAGGGCCGCCCCAGCTCTTCGGCGACGACCTCGACCTCTCCGCCCGCGATCTGGCGGCGGATCAAGGTGGACGAAATCGCGTCCTGTCCGCCGAGCAGCGAGAAGATGTCCACGCCGAAGCCTTCGAACGCGCCGAGATCGTGAAGGGTTGCGACGGTCCCGGCGTGGTGGTAGCCGAAGCGGAAGTTGCTGCCCACGACGACGTGGGTCACGCCCAGTCCGTCCACCAGGATCTGCCGGACGAACTCGTGCGGCTCGAGCATGCGAAGCTGCTCGTCGAAGGTGAGCACGAGGACGAACTCGATGCCCAGGCCGCCGAGCACCTCCGCCCGCTGCTCGACCGTCGAGATCATCGCGGGCTCCTTGCCGGGCGCGACGACCTCGAGCGGATGCCGGTCGAAGGTGACCACGCCGGGAGTCGCGCCGGTCTCCCGTGCCAGCTCGACGACGCGCCGGATGAGCATCTGGTGTCCCTTGTGGACGCCGTCGAAGACGCCGATAGTGACGGCGGTTGGCTTGATGCCGGGCGGGATGTCGTCGGTCGAGCGGTAGATGTTCATCGGTCTGCGGCGAGGTCGGCGGCATGGACGAGGACGCATAGGCTACGCGCTTCGGTGCCGGCGTCGCGCGCCATCGCGACCAAGGCGCCTTCGGCGAAGACCGCGTACGGGCCGTCGATGCCGGCGGCGTCGATGGCCTTTCCGTGCGCCAGCCGCACGGCCGCGGCCGCGTCCACCTCCCGGCGCGGATAGCCGGCGACCGCGTCGCCCATCGGCCGGAGCGACTCGGGGGCCACGTCCTGAACCGGGGTGGCGTCGGCTTCGGTGTACGGCCCGACCGCGGTGCGGCGCAACGTCGCGACGTGCGCGCCGACGCCGAGCGCCACACCGATGTCGTGCACGAGCGTTCGGATATACGTGCCCTTGCTGCATCGCACCCGGATCGCCGGCGGATCGAAGGACGTGAGCTCGAGCTCGTGCACGGTCACGCGCCGGGCCACGCGCTCGACGGTCTCGCCGCGCCGGGCTTTCTTGTAAAGGGCCTCTCCCCCGACCTTGACGGCGCTCACCATCGGCGGAACCTGGTCGATCTCGCCACGAAAGCGCGGCAGGACCGCCTCCACGTCGTCGCGGGTCACGTGGGCGGCGTCCACGGACGCGACGACCTGGCCGCTCGCATCCTGCGTGCTGGTCTCGACGCCGAGCACGAAGGTCGAGGTGTAGGTCTTGTCGTGCGCCTCGAGATATTGCAGCAGCCGCGTCGCGCGGCCGACACCGAGCACGAGAACGCCGGTCGCGTCGGGATCGAGGGTTCCGGCATGACCGATCTTTCGCTCCGCAAGCCGCTTGCGGCAGATCGCGACGGCGTCGTGTGATGTCATGCCCGCCGGCTTGTCGGCGATCAGCAGGCCGTTCACGCCTTCAGGCGGTCTGCGATATCCAGCGCGACGGCACGCGGGTCGGTGCCCTCGGCGGTGAAGCCGGCCGCGAGCGCATGCCCGCCGCCGCCGAGCGCCTCGCAGATCGCGCCGATGTCGATCGCTCCCTTCGCGCGCATCGATACCTTGAACCGGCCGTCGGGCGTTTCTTTGAGCACGCACGCGACCTCGGCCTCCTCTGCGACGCGCACCACGTCGATGAGCGCCTCCGTCTCGTCGAGGCCGATCCCGGCGGTCTTGAGGTCGTCGTTGTCGATCCACGTCCAGACCATCGTGGACTCCGTGGACGATCCGGCGATCAGCTCGATGCGCGACAGCGCGATCGAGAGCAGGTGAAGGTAGCCGAGCGGATGCGTGTCGTAGACGATGCGCGCGATGCGCGGATGGTCGATGTCGTGAGAGATCAGGTCCGCCGCGATACGCATCACGCGCGGGGTCGTGTTCGAGTATTGGAAGCGTCCGGTATCGGTCACCAAGCCGACGTAGAGGTTCTGCGCGATCTCGCGGTCGAGCGGGATGCCCATCCGACCGAGCAGCTCGTGCACGAGCACCGCGCTGGCGGCCGCGTCCGGGTCGACCAAGTTGATGTGTCCGAAGCTGTCGTTGGAGCGGTGATGGTCCACCACGATCAGCTTCTTGGCCGCCCGTGCCTGGGGCTCGAGCGTTCCGAGCCGCTCGAGCGATCCGGCGTCAAAGGTGATCATCACGTCCGGCTCGGCGGGAACGTCCGACGGCGGGGCGAGCAGGTCCAGACCGGGCAGCCACTCATATTGTCGCGGCACGGCGAACGGCTCGCTCCAGGACGCGGTCACCTTGCGGCCGCGACTCGCCAGGCCGAGCCCGAGGGCGACCATCGATCCGAGCGCGTCCCCGTCGGGACCGAGATGGCAGGCGAGCACGGGATGCTCGGCGGCGTCGATGGCGGCAACGGCCTCGTTCCAGGCTGCCTCGGTGATCGTCACGGACCGGCTCCTTCAGTCGTCGTCGTTGTCGGCAAGGGTCGCGTCGTCGGATTCCTTGCGGCGCAAGCCGGCGAGCAGCCCTTCGATCTTGGCGGCCCGTTGGGGAACCGGATCCGGAACGAATTCTATCTGCGGCACGTAGCGCATACGAACCTGCTGCGCGACGACGGTCCGCAGATGGCCGGTCGCTCGCTTCAGGGCGTCCTTGGTGGATGCCTCGGTCACGTCCGACCCGTAGACGGTGTAGAAGACCTTCGCGTGCCGCAGGTCGGGAGTGACGGTGACGTCGGTGATCGTCACCAGCCCGAGCCCGGGGTCGGCCATGCGCTCGAGCTCGGCCGCCACGATCTCTTGGATCGCATGGCGTACCCGCTCGGCCCTGGGATAGGTCGCGTTGCTCACCCGGCCATGCTATCCGGCCGCGCTTGGGGCGGCCTGCCCGGAACGGCCGAAGGGGCGGCGAACGGACCGCCCCTTCCTCACCGGCCTGCTACCAGTTGAAACCGGCGGCGTAGCTCACGGAGGCGAGCACCGCCTGGCCGGACTTGTTCGGATGGAAGTAGTCCCAGGTGGACATGTGGCTAAGCAGGAACTTGTACTGAAAGATGGCGTTGTCGTCGAACTTGCAGTTCGCGTACTGGGCGCAGACCTGTTGCAACTGGGTGTTGAAGTCGATGTTGCGCTGATCAACGCGGTTGCGCCGGTCGACGTCGGCCTGCGCGGTCGACAGTGGATTGGCCAGCATCGACTGGCAGATGTTGTAGCCATCCCATGCCGCGCGGGCCGAGGACGAGTCCTTGCCGACCTGCCAGAGCCGCTTGATCCGCGGGACCGAGCCCACGAAGATGCTCGCGTTCGGCAGGCCGCTCGTCAGCGTGGTCATGGCCGTCTGGAACTGGTTTCGGAAGTCGGTCACCGAGGTCATCCCGGCCTCGCTCGAGGCGCACACGTCGTTGGCGCCCATCAGGATCGTCACGTACTGCACGCCGCGACTCACCGCGGTCTGCGCCTGGCCGTTGAGGTCGATCATCTCGGCGCCGGAGCGGGCGTCGTTGTAGTTCTTGTTGTTGATCGCCGAGTTCTTCGCCCGGATCCGAAGGTAGTGGCTGTTGACGCCGGTGTCGGTGCCCGTGCTCCACGAGCGCGACGGGTAGTCGACGTACCAGCCGCCCGCATTGAATGCGCGCGTGATCGAATCGCCGAGCGCGCTCATCGAAGACGGGATCGATGCCGCGTTGCCGATGCCGCTGAGCGCGGGAATGACCAGCAACGCGGTCAGGATCGCCGCCGCGCGTTTCCCTCCTGCCATGCGAGGCCTCCTCGGGGTCGCATACGACGGGCCGTTCCGATCGAGCAGAGAGAGCGGGACGGGGTCCGCCACTCCCGGACGTTCCGGGCGGGCGGATGGTAATCAGGGTGTTCCGAACAAATCAAGCAACCGTGACTATTCGCCGGGCTTGGCCACGTCCAGGACCGCGGCGATCAGGTCCGATCCGGGATGGCTTTCGACATGGCGCTCGATCTCGCGGAGGAGCCGCTCGGCGTGAAAATGCGTCTCGGCGACGACGGCGACGCCGATCGTGGCGCGTTGCCACACATCCTGCTGGCCGACCTCGGCCACCGCGCAGTCGAACTTGCCCTTGATTAGACCGGTCAGCGACCGCAACACCGCACGCTTCTGCTTGAGCGAGTGGGCCTCGGGAATCCGGATCGAGAACTCCGCGGATCCGACGAACATTCTGTTCGATCGGGGGCCACGCGCCGCCGGCCCCCGGCTCCCCTAGTCCCGCGGGACCTCGCGGACCTCGTAGAACTCGAGGTGATCGCCTTCCTTGAGGTCGTTGTAGCCCTCCAGGCCGATGCCGCACTCGTACCCGGTTTGCACTTCCTTGGCGTCGTCCTTGAACCGCTTGAGCGACGACACGGTGGTGTCCGCCAGCACCACGCCGTCGCGCAGCAGCCGCACCTTGGCGTTGCGGCTGGCGACGCCCTCGGCGACGTAGCAACCGGCGATCATGCCGATCTTGGGCACCTTGAAGGTCGCGCGAACCTCGGCGCGGCCCAGCACGTGCTCGGCGAACTCCGGCTTGAGCATGCCCTTGAGGGCCGCCTCGACCTCTTCGACGAGCTTGTAGATGATCGTGTAGGTGCGGATCTCGACCTTCTCGCGCTCGGCGAGGTCGCGGGCCGCGGGAGACGGACGCACGTTGAAACCGATCACGACCGCGCCCGAGGCCTGCGCGAGCGAAACATCGTTTTCGGTGATGCCGCCGACGGCGCGATGCAGCACGCGCACGCGAATGTCTCCGACCTTGATCTTGGCCAGCGCGTCGTCGATCGCCTCGACCGAACCCTGCACGTCGCCCTTGAGGATCACGTTCAGCTCGCTGATCTCGCCGTCGGCGGCCTGGCCGAACAGGTCCTGCATGGACACGCGCTTCTGCGCCGAAACCATGTCGGCGGCCCGCTGCTTGGTGACGCGGTCCTGCGCGACCTGGCGCGCGGTGCGGTCGTTCTCCACGGCGCGGAAATCCTCCCCGGCGATCGGTACTTCGCTGAAACCGATGACGACCGCGGGTGATCCCGGGCTCACCTCTTTCAGCGGGCGGCCATGCTCGTCGAACATCGCGCGCACCCGGCACCAGGCCGGACCGCACACGATCGAGTCGCCGATCTTGAGCGTGCCTCGCGCGACCAAGACGGTAGCGACCGGGCCGCGACCTTTGTCCAGGTGCGCCTCGATCACGGTTCCGCGCGCACGCGCATCGGGATTGGCTTTCAGTTCTTGGACCTCGGCGACCAGCAGCAGCATCTCGAGCAACTTGTCGATGTGCAGGCCTTCCTTGGCCGAGATGTCAACGAAGATCGAGTCACCGCCCCACTCTTCCGGCACCAGCTCGTGCTCGGTGAGCTGCTGGCGCACGCGGGTCGGGTCGGCTTCGGGCTTGTCGATCTTGTTGACCGCGACGACGATCGGCACCTCGGCCGCGCGCGCGTGGCTGATCGCCTCGATCGTCTGCGGCTTGACCCCGTCGTCGGCCGCGACCACGAGCACCGCGATGTCGGTGATGCGCGCACCGCGCGCTCGCATCTGCGTGAAGGCTTCGTGGCCCGGCGTGTCGATGAAGGTGATCGCCTGGCCGTTCTTGTGGACCTGATACGCACCGATGTGCTGGGTGATCCCGCCCGCCTCGCCGGCCACGACGTCGGTCTGACGGATCTGGTCGAGCAGCTTCGTCTTTCCGTGGTCGACGTGGCCCATCACGGTGATGACCGGCGGACGCCCCTTGAGATCCTCGGGCTTGTCGTCGTCCTCGCGGCCCAGGAGCGCCTGCTCCTCCTCCTCGGGCGTGACGATGTCCACGTCGTAGTTGTAGAGATCCCCGATCATCACCAGGGCCTCGTCGGACAGAGACTTGGTGATCGTGGCCATCTCGCCCATCGTGAATAGCTTCTTGACGACCTCGGCCGCTTTGATCGAGAGCTTCTCGGCCAGCTCCTGCACCGTCGCGCCGCGATGAATCTTCATCGCCTTGCGCACGGCGGGCTCGTCGGGACGCGCGGGCTGCGGCGCACGAGGTTGCTGCTGCGCGGCCGCGGGCGCGTGACGCCCGGGCTGCTGGTGGCCGCGCTGCGGCGGCCCGCCGGGGCGGCGCTGCTGCTGCGGCTGGTTCCCGCCGGGACGCGGCGCGCGCTCGGCCGAAGGACGCTCGGCGGGCGGACGCTGGGCAGCCGGACGCGCCGCCGGACGCGCGGGACGCGTTGCGGCCGGCTTGGCGGCGGCGCCCCGGTTCATCACCCGGGCCACGGCCTCTTTCACGCGAGTGGCGGTCGCGTCGTCCACGGTCGAGGCGTGACTCTTGGCCACGACGCCGAGCGCGGCGAGCAGCTGAAGGACGTCACGCGACGTGACCCCCATCTCTTTCGCCAGCTCGTAGACTCGCTTGCTCACTCAATCCTCTCCCAGCGCGGCATCGCCAGCCGCTTCGTCGTGCTCGATCCGCCGCTCTTCGAGTGCGGTCTCGAAATCCTCTTTCAGCGTGAGCCGGTCCACGCGCGCGCCGCGAAGCGCGCCCCCGAGCCGGCGTACGCCGTTCGCGAAGCACTCGTCCGACGGGCACAGATACGCGCCCCGCCCGGACGCGGTGCCAGTCCGATCGACACGTGCCGCTCCGTCGGACCCGCGAACGAGCCGGACCAGCTGCGCCTTGCCGCGTATCCGACGGCAGGCGAGGCAGGTTCGGCCACGAACCCCAATCTTACTGCTCTCCGCCCTGCGGGGTCGCCGAGGGCGCCGCGGCGGCCTGCCCGCCGTCGTCGGCGGCTTCCGGCGTGGACTCCGCTTTGATGTCCACGCGCCAGCCCGTCAGGCGCGCGGCGAGCCGGGCGTTCTGCCCTTCCTTGCCGATCGCGAGCGAGAGCTGGTAGTCGGGCACGACCACCAGGGCCGTCTTCTCGGGCTCGTCGATGCGGACCTCTT
>DATLFO010000283.1:0-2350 GCA_035541035.1 Actinomycetota bacterium | reverse complement strand
GTCACCGCCTCCGGAATCCCCGCGGTGCTCAACGGCATCGCCGCGATCGACGTGCAGGCGCTCGCGCCCTTCCCGCTCGGGATCCCCGCGCCGGCCGGCCACGCGGTCCTGACCTTGCAGTCCACCTTCGAGCCACCGAAGCCGCGTGTGGTGTCGGTCACGCTGTGGTGCACCGCGCTCGAGCCGGGTCCGGCCGGGCCCGTCTTCTACGGATCCGGCCCGGGAAGCGACGGCGCCACCTGGCACGTCAGCGTCGGCCAGGGCGAGATCCTGTGGCACGTGGGATGGTCGACGACCGCCTCCAGGGACGCCCCGTGCGGCGGACCCCGCCCGGTCCATCCGCTCATCGGCGCCGCTGCCATCACCCCGTGACGGGGGTGGCTGCGCGGGCACCGCCACCGATGAGTTTCACATCGTATGCTGCGAGGGGCCGGCGACTCACCGGCCCTTCGCCTCTCCGGAGAGACCATGTCCGAGTATCCGAAGCTTGCCGCGCGGCTCGGCGCCTTGCGCGCCGCCGGGCGGCATGCCGAAGCGGCCGCGCTGGCCGAGGCGCAGCGGCATCTGCATCCCCAGGAAGCGCATTCGATCGACTGGTGGATCATGTCCGCCGCCGCCGCGGCCGGCGAGCACGACACCGCGCTGCGGGTGCTCGAAGAGTCCTTGGACCGCGGCGACTGGTTCGCGCCGGACCGCATGCGCGAGACCGGCGACTTCGATTCGCTCGCCGGTGACGAGCGCTTCGAGCAGGCGCTCAAGCGCTGCGGCGAACGCCGCGACGAGGCGCTGCACCACGCTCGCCCCGCGTTGACGATCCAGCGCCCGGCGTCGCCGCCGCCGTGGCCGGTGCTGCTGGCCCTGCACGGCAACGGCGAGCCCGTCGCGAGCGTCCTGCGCCATTGGGGCGGCACCGGCCGCCTGCTCGCGGCGCCGGTCTCCGGAAGCGTCTCCGGACCCGACCGCTTCGTGTGGGCGGCGGCGACCACGGGCGAGGTGCGCCGCCACGTCGCGACGCTTTCCGAGATGGGCGCGATGACGAGTGACCTGATCATCGGCGGATTCGATCGTGGCGCCTATCATGCGCTCCGGCTCGCGTTGACCGGGGCGGTCGCCGCACGCGGCGCGATCGTGGTCTCGCCCGCGATGAACGACATCGAGGAGATCGAGGGATCGCTGCCCGACGCCGCCGCGCGCGGCCTGCGCGTCGCGTTCGTCTACGGAACCGGCGACCCTCGTCCGGCGAAGGCGGTGCCGCGCGTGGCCGCGCAGCTCGCCGGTGCGGGCCTCGAGACCCGCGTCGAATCCCGGGACGAGCTCGTCCGCGACTACGCCGAGGACTGGGCCGCGCTGCTGCCGGATCTCCTGGCCTTCATCGCACCGGCCTAGCGCTTCGACAGCTCGAGCAGCACGTCGATCAGCGCATCCACGTCCGCCTCGGCGGTGCGCCAGTTGACGATCGCCGGCCGGAAGACGGTCTTGCCCTGGTAGGTGCTGGTCCCGACGAACACGCGTCCGTCCTCGAGCACCGCGGCGCCGACGCGCTTGTTGAGCGCCTCCCGCTCGTCCTCGCTCGTGCCGTCCGGCGCGAACCGGAAGCACACGATGTTGAGCGCGGCCGGGGCGAGCAGCTCGAGCGAAGGCTCCTGCTCCACGCGCCGCGCGAGGTGCCGGGCCAGGCCGAGGTGACGCTCGATCATCGCGCGATAGCCGTCGCGCCCGTAGGCCAGCAGCGTCGACCAGACCGCCAGCGACCGTGCGCGCCGCGACGAGTCCGGGCCGAGGAACAGGTAATTGGGATTCGGATCGTCGGGGGCCGGCAGGTACGCGGCGCTGCTGGCCGCGAACGGCCGCGCCAGGGCGGCCGGGTCGCGCACGAATACGAACCCACAGTCGTAGGGCACGTTGAGCCACTTGTGTCCGTCGCTGGCGACCGAGTGTGCCCGCTCGACGCCGCGGGTCAGCGCGTGCGCGCGTGGTGTGACGCGAGCGAAAAGGCCGAAGGCGCCGTCCACGTGGAGCCACGCGCCGAACTCCTCGGCAAGATCGGCCATCTCCTCGATAGGATCGAAATCGCCCGCGTTCACCTCGCCCGCGTTGCCGACGATGATCGCGGGCGCGCCGCGAAGCGATTGAAGCGCCGCACGTAACGCGGCCGTGTCGAGCCGCCCGGCGTCGTCGCGCGCGAATGTTCGGACCGCATCTCGCCCCAGCCCGAGCATGCCGAGGGCTTTGCGGGCGCTCATGTGGATGTAGCCGCTGGAGAAGACCGGCACCGGGGGCAGGCCCGCGAGCCCGGCCGCGTCCACGTCGACCCCGTGCTGCTGCGCCCACCAGTGACGCGCGGCCGCGA
>DATLFO010000282.1:0-16885 GCA_035541035.1 Actinomycetota bacterium | reverse complement strand
CCTGTGGGAGCAGGTGTCTGGCGTTCCGAAGCGGCTGATGACCTTCAACGGCGACCACGGCACCAATCAAGACACCTACGTCATGAACGACCGGCGCGCGTGGATGGACCACTGGATGCGGGGAATCGACGCGGGATACGGCACGATCGCGCAGCGCCTGACTTCCGTGGACGTGCTGCAGGAGTACAACAACGCGCCGCGCTCCACGATCAGCGACACGCGCTTCCCGCTGAGCACCACCGCGTGGACGCCGTACTACTTCCGAGCGGGCGGGGGACTGTCGGCGAGCGCGCCGTCGGCCGGCGAAGGATCGAGCGGCTATCTGTCGGGCAGCGGCCGTCAGTCGTGGTCGTATCAGGCGGGGCCGGCCGCCGGCTCGCCGTTCACCACGGCCGACGGAAGCGACGAGCTGACGTTCACCTCAGCCGAGATGACCGCGCCGCTGTCGATCGCCGGCCCGATCACGGCCGACCTGTACCTGTCGTCGTCGGCGCCCGATACGGCCCTGTTCGCCCAGCTCATCGACGTGTCGCCGGCCGGCGCCCGCACGTACCTGCAGCGCGGCATCCTGAAGGCGAGCCACCGCGCGATCGACCTGGGTAAGAGCGACTGCGTGGATACCTCGAACGTGCGCACCGCCTGCGACCGGCCGGGCGCGCACCTGTACCGGCCCTGGCGTCCCCACACCAACCCGCAGCCGGTCACGCCCGGCACCGTCGAGCGATACCTGCTCGAGATCTTCCCCGTCGGTCACGTGTTCCGGCCCGGGCACAAGATCATGGTCAAGATCATGGCCCCACCGCAGGTCGAGTCGTACTACTCGTACGTGGCCCAGGTTCCCGCGGCGATGAACACGCTCTGGCACGACGCGTCGCGTCCGTCCTCGATCACACTGCCGGTAATTCCCGGCGCGCCGGTCGCCGCAACCGGCGGCGCCTGCGGCCAGCTCGAGGCCGTGCGCTGCGTCGCGCGTCCCAACGGCTGAGCCACGAGCAACGCGACGAAGCCCACCGTCATCCGGTGGGTTTCGTCGTTTCGCGGTCTAATATTGGCTGACGCCGATGGAGTCGATCACGATGACCGGCGACACGATGCGCAGCTGCAGGGTGCCGGTCTGCAGCGAGGAGAAGCTCGCAAGCCGGACCGACACGATCGCCGGATCGTTCGTCCACAGCGACATCTGCTTGATGCGCTGCCCGTTCCAGTAGACGTCGATGTAGCGGCAGGCGCGGCACATCTGCACGCGCATGTCGATCTCGCGCGCGCGAATGTTCGACAGCGTCATCGTCGCGCCGCTCGACCGGGCGATCGACGCAGAGTTGTCGAAGAACCCGTTCTCCGTCCGGCGCTCGAAGCCGCGCGCCGGCGTCCATCGGTCGTCGAGCGGCACCGCGGTGCAGCTTTGCCCGACGTTGACGGCACGGTTACCGGCCGCGTCGAAGACCTCGATCACGAAGCAGTAGGTCCAGCCGGCTCCGCCGATGAAGGTCGCGCCGGGCGAGGACTGCTCGCGCCAGACAGACCACCAACCAAACTGCTGCGCGGTGGACGCCGATCGCACGAGCACCCGCTGGACGGGGACCTCGCTGTCGTCCTGCACGGCCCACTCGACGCGGAACGATCGCGCGCCCTGGATCGCCACGTTCGGCGCGGTGAGCGTCACCACGGGCGCGACTGTGTCGACGGTCCAGGCGTGGGAGGCGGGGCTCGGGTCGGGCTGCCCGCCCGCCGTCGCCGCAACCGTGAACGTGTGCGGACCCTCGGCCAGGCCGGTGAACGACTGCGGGGAAGAGCACGCAAACGGCGTTCCTCCATCGAGCGTGCACGTGAAGGCCGCACCCGCCACGGTCGAGGTGAACTGGAACAGCGCCGTGGTTTCCTTCGTGGGCGACGACGGCTTGACGGTGATCGAGGTGTCCGGAACGGGGCTCGAACCGCCGCCCGCCCCCACGCTCCAGGTGCGGGACGCGGGAGTCGGATCGGACACCCCGTTGGCCGTTGCGTACACCGTGAAGGTGTGCGAGCCGTCGGCGAGCCCGGAGTAGGACTTCGGGGACGTGCACGACTGTCCCGGTGCGCCGTCGAGCGAGCAGGTGAAGGTCGAGCCCGCGATCGTCGAGGTGAACGTGAACGTCGCCGACGCTGCGTTGCCGGAGCCGCTCGGGCCGCCGGTGATCGTGGTGTCGGGCGCGGAGGGCGCGGGCGCGGTCTCGAGCCACGACGAGTTGTACGTGTTCCAATGCGTAGCCAGGTACGAGCCCGCCGCGGGCGAGGGGTTGAAGTAGTCGTCGCCGTTGCAGTCGAAGCGGATGTAGGTGCCCGGGCAGGCCTCGAACGTCGGAAGGCCGGAATTGTCCACGTAGCACATGACATCGTTCTCGTCGCGGCAGTGCCACTGCCCGGTCGCGTTCGGCGCCGAATGCATCACCGACCCGAGCGTGTGCCCGATCTCGTGGAGCACCGTGGTCCATCCGCAGAAGTTCGAGCCGCCGCCCGGTGGCTTGTACACCACCGCCCAGTCGGGGCCGGTGTTGTTGTAGTTCTGCGACGGCGACGAGCGGTCATCGTCGGCGAAGGTTCCTTCGCCGCAGGCGAACGGGTGGTTCGGGCCGTCCCACCACAGCAGGTACTTGCGGTCGCTGCGGTTGTGGCCCGCGAGCGCGAGATCGTCCAAGATCTGCGGCAGCGGGTCGGCGGTGTAGAGCGCGCCCGGACGGTTGGTCTTGACCGCGGTGATCCCGCAGAAGAACCGTGGCCGCTTCGGCGCCGATGCCGACTCCGCGGCGATGCGATCCTGCGCGGCGGCGGCGTCCGCCAGGAAGACGCTCTGCAGCGACGACAGTCGCGACGTCGCGTCCGAGGGATACACGTAGAGCATCTGGTAGCCCTTGCTGTGCGTGCTCGAGCACGCCGGCGAAGTGGACGCGGCGGCACTCACCTCGCCCGGGGCCGACGCGCGAGGCGGCCGGGGAACCGCCGGCAACGCCTCGGGCGGATCGGTGTGCACGTGGCGCACCGGGTCCGGACGATCCAGCACCGCTCGAGCGGGCCCGGTCGGGAACAAGCCGAGCTGAACGAGAAGTGCGGCGAGAACCACCCCGCCCCTGGAGAATTTTCGCATCGTCGAACGAGACCTCATCCTGTAGAGAACCTGGCTTCCTGCCTGCATCGTCGGCGGTCTGCCCCCCTATCTTGAACGATACGGATCGCCCAATGTTCCCATTTCGAGCCGGAATTCGACGCGTGCTTTGACCAATGGCGATGCGATTCGCCCGATCGCTTGCATCATCGTCGCGAATCGCCCGCGGAGCGTGTACCGTTTCGGCCGTGCAACTCCTCGAAGCCGACATCGACGGCCCCGTCGCCTACGCCGACTTCGGCGGGGACGGACCCCCGGTCGTGCTGGTCCACGGTCTCGGCGGCAACCATGCGAACTGGATGGCCGCGGCGCCCCTCTTCACCCAGGTCGGGCGCGTGCTCGCTCCCGACCTGCCGGGATTCGGACGGACCCCGCCCCACGGCCGCACCAGCTCGGTGCACGACAACCGGCGGATCCTTCACCGGTTCATCACCGAGGTCGCCGGCGGTCGCGCCGTGCTGATGGGCAACTCGATGGGCGGCCTGCTCTCGCTGATGCAAGCGGCCGCCGCGCCCGAGACCGTCGCTTCGCTGGTTCTGGTCTCGCCCGCGCTGCCGCGTCCGCCGCGAACGATCGGCGATCCGCTCATCGTAGCGACGTTCGCGGCCTACTCGATGCCGTTCGCGGGTGAGCGCCTCGTCGCCGCCCGGTCGCGGCGCCTGGGTCCCGAAGGGCTGGTCCGCGAGACCTTACGCGTGTGCACCGTCGATCCCGCCCGGGTTCCCGAGACGGTCGTCGCGGAGCTGATCGAGATCGCCCGGTGGCGCTTCAACCAGCCGTGGGCGCCGACCGCGTACCTGCAGGCGGCCCGATCGCTGGTCTCGGTCGTGGCGCGCCGCGCCAAGTTTCGGCAGATGATCGAGTCCATCGAAGCGCCCGGGCTGATCGTGCACGGCCGGCACGACCGGCTCGTCCCGCTCGCCGCATCACGCGAGATCGTCGCGATGCGTCCCGGATGGGTGCTCGAAGTGTTCGAGGACTCCGGCCACATCGCGATGATGGAGCACGGGGATCGTTTCGCCGAAGCCGCGCTGCGCTGGGTGCGGGATCAAGACCTCCGGCACGCCCCGGGCGCCTGATCAGCCCCAATTGGGGCATGAGCAGGAATCATCGAGCTTCGCGAGAATTGACTCTTCAGGGATGGTCGCGTGCGAGACCTCGGAACAGGAGGGACACCCGTGAAGCACCCGAGCCGATCCGTGGTTCTGCTCTTGCTCCTGGCGGCCTCTCTCGCCCCGGCCGCGGCCCGCCCGGGTGAAGACCCCGCATGCCGCCTCGCCGATGACGCGCCCGCGTTCGTCTGCACGGGCGCGGGAACGTTCCGCGCCGCCTCGGTGGTGACCGCGGGCCGCGGATACGTCGTGTATGCGTTCGCGTTCACGATGAACGGAGCCATGCTGCCTTCCGCCGAGACCGTCAAGACGAGCCTGTGCCTGTTCATCGTGACTCCCCGCGGCAGCTACACCGAGACGTGCCGCATTCCGGCCGATGTCAGCATCGATCCGCTGCTCGACAGCGCCTCGATCAAGGGACGCGCCATCGACCGGGCGCTCGGGGCGATCTCGATCGACATCACCGTGATCGCCGGCGAGGGCCTCGGCGTCATACCGGGAGCCGTTCTCGCCTCCGACGCCGGATGCGCCGACGCCGTGAGCCGCTCGAACACCCGAACCGTCGGCCGCCGCGGCGAGACACGGGGAACGATCACGATCGGGAGGACGCAGACGCGGCCGGCCGGTTCGACCTGGCTGTCCCAGTGGGCCGGATCCGACACCTCGACCACGCTTTCGGCGCCGTGCGCGAACGAGCGGGCCGCGGGCGACCCGGAGGCTTTCGCGTTCCTGGACTGCGTGCTCGGCGTCGGGCCCTTCGGCATCGCGGACATCTGCAACGGATCCTGGTCCCAACGATCCGTGACCGTCCGAGCCAGGAACGCCGCCGCCCGAATCACGATGTCCTTCGTCGAATCCACGTCGCTTCACGCGGAGCCTCCCGACCCGACGTGGATCGCCCCGTCCGAATGGGGCCCTCACGGTGACGTCTACGGCTGCCTTCGGGTGGCAGTGAAAGGCCGGCTCGACGCGATGTGCGACAACGGCTTCGAAATCGAGATGGATCCGCAGATGGGCACCACTCGCGTCAAGGGGGCCTTCGACGCCATGGATGCGTGGGACGGGTATTACCTTCCCCAGCCGTTTCCCTACGGCCGCGTCCGGGTGGATGTGACCGCGGCGATCGACGACAAAGGGCTGCGCCCTGTCGGCCGGACCCGGTCATCGTCGTTCCTCGATTGTGATGGCGTGTTCGACTTTCGACGCTCGCTTCTCGCCCAAGGCGAGGGCACGGCGACCGGAACGGTGGCCTTTCAGCGACGGCTGGGGACCGTCCGCGGGACCGCTGCCCGGCCGCTCCCGTCGGCGATGGATTGGGAGCAGCGTTCGGTGACCGCCATGTTCGGGGGTGGGTACGGATGCGCGGAGCACGAGGACGGCTAGCGTCAGCCGCTGGCGGCTTTCTTGAGCTCCGCGATCGAGGCGAGCAGGCCCTTGGGGAGCTCGTCGATGTCGGGCACGGCGTCCCAGTCGGCGGTGAAGCCGAAGCCCATCACCCCCGATAGCGAGGTGACGGCGACACTGAGCCCGACGGTCTCGCCGAGCGGCATCACCGGATAGGTCACCAGCATCTTGGCGCCCGCCAGATACAGCGGCACCTGCGGCCCCGGCACGTTGGAGACGACCAGGTTGATGAAGCGCTGCCGCGCGACCGCACGCGCGGCCATGCCGTGGATCGTGGGCGGAGCCCATTGCCCCAGATTCATGAGCATTCCCGCCGCCACGGCCTGATGCGACCTCTTGACGTCCTTGGTCGCGGCGACGATCTGCCGCAGCCGCTCGACGGGATCCTCCACGCCGATCGGAAGATCCACGAACAGCGACGAGATCTTGTTGCCGAGCTGGGTCTGCGGCGCGGCGTCGCGCGTCGAAACCGGAACCATCGTGCGCAGCGTCAGGCCACGCGTATCGATGCCGCGACCTCCGAGCAGACGATCGAGCGCGCCGGCGACGGCCGCCAGCACGACGTCGTTGACCTTGCCCCCGAGCTCGTTCTTGATGAGCTTGGCATCCGTGACGGGAACCTCGGCCATCGCGAAGCGGCGGTTTGGTCCCACCTTGACGTTGAACGGGGATGCAGGCGCCTGTCCGCGCGCGAACAACGCGGCGAACCCGCCGAGCGTGCGCTGAACGGTCTCGGCCGCGGCCTGGGGTGCGCGCAACGCACTGCCGATGGTCTCGATCGCCGACCGCACCGGATGCGCGACCTGCTCCGCGACGGACTGGATGAACAGGTCGCGCGAGCTCGGCTCGGGCTGCGGCTCGTACGGCTGCTCCGCGACCTCGCGCGGCTCGGGCGTGAAGTCGAACAAGACGGTGGCGATGTCCATGCCGCTCATGCCGTCGATCATCGCGTGATGCGACTTGGTCAGCACCGCGACGTGGCCGTCCTCGAGGCCTTCGATGAAGTACATCTCCCAGAGCGGCTTGGACCGGTCGAGCGGCCGCGAGTGCACCCGCTGAACCTGCGCGGCGAGCTCCTTCGGCCCGCCGGGAGCAGGCAGCGCCGCGTGGCGGATGTGGAACGACAGATCGAAGTTCGGATCGTCCACCCAGACCGGGCGGCCCACACCCAAGGGCGGAGAGACGATCTTCTGACGGAAGCGCGGAACGAGGTGAATGCGGGCGCGGATCAGCTCGACGATGTGCTCGATGGAGAGTCTGCCGTCGGGCCTCGTCGAAGGGTCGAGAATCGCGATGCCCGCGACGTGCATGTGGACCTCCGGCCGTTCCAGGTACAGGAACTGCGCGTCGAGCGCGGAAAGGCGCTGGATGGTCATCTGAAAAGTGCCCCTTTCGTCCGCCGTGTCGCACAGCGTCGGCCATCCCGGGGGACCCGGTCAAACCCGAGAATCGGTCGCTTGCGCGTGATGCGGACGAACCCCCCAAGAAGGATCCCGGCCCCCCGGGGCGAATTGTTCCTGAGCGGAAGGTTTGTCCGTTCGTTGCCTGCATCGGTATCCGCTCCCGCCCCGAGCAGCGACACCCCGTCCCTCGACCGAAGGAGGACATCACAGATGAGGAAACGAGTGCTTCGCATGCTGCTGGCCACGGTGATGATGGCCGGCGGGCTGGCGGCTGCGGATACGCCCTATCCGGTGATCGGTGAGCCGGTTCTCAGGAGCGACACCCAGTGGATCAAAACCGGGTGGGGCTACCAGTCCAAGAGCCTGACCATCGACACCTCGCGCCGCTGGCCCGTGGTCTTCACGATGGAGGGGTACGCGGGCGCGACTCGTCCCGCGCCGAACGCCTATCTGCGCATGGACGACGGCGAGCTGATGGCGCTGCGCATCACCTTCAGACAGGGTCCGCAGGGCGACTACGCGATGGTGCAGGCATCCACGCGCGGCACCGAGTGCTCGGGCGGCTCGTTCAACCTCTACGACCGCCGCCACGCCTGGGACGGCCACCACATCATCGAGTGGATCGGCACCTCGGAGTGGTCCAACGGCAACGTCGGCATGTTCGGCTCCTCGTTTCCCGGCCAGACCGGCTACTGGGTCGCCTCGACCAAGCCTCGCCATCTGAAGGCGGTCAGTGCGAACCTTCTGCACAGCGACATCTACCGCGACATCTTCATGCCCGGCGGCGTGCAGAACTACCTGTTCCCGATCGCGTGGACGTACGCGGTCGGCCCGCACCGCCTTCCGCAGGACGCGGCGCAGCGAGGCCCGCTGGCCGAGGACGAGATCTGCCAGCAGAACCAGGCGACGCGCTACATGGCGGGCGATCTGCCGCAGGCGCAGAACGAACCGGTATGGGCCGGCGTGCGCAGCGTGGACGACCAGTGGTACTCCGCGCACGCGGCGCGGACGTACGCGGACTCGATCAAGATTCCCTACTACCAGCAGGTCAACTGGCAGGACGAGCAGGTCGGCTCGCGGGCGGTGGTTCTGTTCAATCACATCGATCCCGACCCGACGCTCATTCGTGACAAGGCCAACAACCTCCGTCTGATCAAGCCGAAGAAGTTCGTCGTTTCCAACGGCGACCACGGACACGGCAACTACGCCGGGACGCACCGATGGGCGTTCTTCGACATCTTCCTTCGGGGCCTGCCGGACACCACCGGGCTGATGGACTCGCAGATCTCGCACTATTTCGAGGCGGAGAACAACGGTGCCGCCACGACCGTCGTGCACGGCAACACCTGGCCGCACGAAGGAACCCAGTACGTGCGTGCCTACGCCCACGAAGGCGGATCGCTCGACTTTTCCGCCCCGACGGGGCCGGAGACGCCGGACGTCTACCTGTCGGGCGCATCCCGTCACGGCTTCGTGCAGTACTCGCAACAGACGGGCTCGGAGGTCACCACCGCCGAGGGATACCCCGACGCGGCCGAGTGGACTTCGGCCCCGCTGACGCAGACGACGGTCGTCGGCGGACCTTTGTCGATCGACCTGTACGCGTCGCTGGCGGGCACGGATACCGATTTCTTCGTGAGCGTCTCGGACGTGTTCCCCGACGGACGCGTGTCGTACCTGACTCGCGGGCTTCTGAAGGCGTCGCACCGTGCGATCGATCCGCTGCGCTCGTACTACGACACCGACCAGAACGGAAAGCAGATCATGGTGCAGCCGTACCGGCCGCACTCGAACCCGCAGCCCGTGATGCCCGGCGAGATCGTCAAGTACAACATCGAGATCTTCCCGCTCGGCTACATCTTCCGGCCGGGTCACAAGATCATGATCAAGGTGCACACCCCGCCGGTCATCGACGGCATCTGGGGCTACACGCCCACGCACCACCAACCGGCCCCGGTGACGATCCACCACGACGCGACGCACCCGACGTCGGTGCTGCTGCCCGTGGTCAACCCGGCGGTTCCGGCGAACACCACGACGCCCTGCCCGCTACCGGGCGGCTTCGCCTGCACCGCCCCGTCCCCGCTGTCGCGATAGACGAGGAGAAATGATGCGTTCGATCCGGGGGCTCGCCGCAGCGGCTCTGATCGTCTCGACGATCGCACCGCCAGGCGCGCCCCCGGCATCGGCGTCGTCATGCTCCTGGCCGATGTACGGCCGGACCGCCGGCCGGTCCTTCGCGCAGGACTGCACCTCGATCGACGCCGGCAACGTCGCCCGGCTCGTGCCGAAGTGGGTCGTGCCGGTCGCCGACTCGGTGACCGCGTCGCCCGCCGTCGCCGACGGCGTCCTGTACGTGGGGGCGTGGGACGGAACCTTCTACGCGATCGACGCCGGCGACGGGACCGTGCTGTGGACGTTCTCGATCGACGACGCCCACCGAACGGCATTCGGACGCATCGTCTCCAGCGCCGCCATCGACACCGTCGCCGTGCCGGGCTACGGGACGGTCGAGGTGGTGCTCTTCGGCGGGGGCGCGACGCTGTATGCGCTGCGTCATTCGCGTTCCGGCCCCGAGGTACTCGCCCGGGTCGACGTCGATCCGCGCACACCGGCGCTGCGTGCCGCGCAGACCGCCGATCCCCCCCAGATCGAGATCGAGTCCAGCCCCGTCGTCGGGCACTTCCCCGACGGCGACCGGATCTACGTCGGCATGGACGTGCATAACATCGCGAACGTAGGCCGCACCGGGCTGCTGAGCTTCGGTCTCCGGAAAAACGAGTCCGGCCCCACTCCGCTTCGCTTCGAGCTGCTCTACAAGTTCGATCCCGAGACGGGCACGGTGCGCCACTCGCTCACCGACGGATCCGGTGAAGGATTCGGATGCGGCGGCGTGTGGTCCTCGCCGATGCTCGCCTCCCGGGACGGCGGCGGCGTGATCGTGTTCGGCACCTCGAGCTGCAAGCACCCGAACGAGCCCGATGCGGCCGGATCAGAGGCCGTATTCGGTATCGACGCCATGACCGGCGCCGAGCTGTGGCGCATGCGTCCGGCCCACCGGGACCGCATCGACGACGACTTCGGCGCCACACCCAACCTGCTGCCGGGCGGGGTCGCCGGCGCCGCGGGCAAGGACGGCGTCTACTACGCGCGCGACCTCGCCACCGGAGCGCCCGTGTTCACGACGCACGCCGGGCAGGCCGGCCATCTGGTGACCGACTTCTCGGTCGGCGGCATGATCGGATCGCCCGCGACCGGCCGGGTGCGGATGTCCTCGCTCCCGGATGACCGGCGCGACCTGATCTTCGCCACCACCGCGTTGGGCACACCGGCCGGCGAGCCGCTCGACTCGGGCTCCTTCCCGTTCGATTCCTCCTTGGCCGGCGATCCCGGCCGCCTGCTTTCGCTGCACGCGCTGGACGCGCGCACCGGCGAGATCGTGTGGCGCACACCGCTGTCCGGACCCTCGTACGGGGCGCCGTCGCTTGCCGGGGACATCGTCTTCGTGCCGGTCACGTTCCAGAGCCGCGTCGCGGCCTTCGACGCCGCGACCGGCGCGCCGCTGTGGAGCCTGCCGACCGTGGGCGCTCCGTCGTCGACACCGGTCGTGGTGGGCGACTCGCTCTACCTGGGAACCGGCACGCGCGAGACCGACGCGGAGTTCAAGGCGTTCGGCAACGAGATCGAGTCGCTCCTCGGAAGCACGCTCGGCGCCCATCCATTGTCGCCGGCGTCGACGATCAGCGCCTTCCGTCTGGCGCCGTAGCGCCGGCGGTCATCGATCAGCCGGGAAGGCCGCCGGTGGGCGTGGGACCCGTCGGCGCCGGGCCCGTCGGCACAGGCGAGGGCGTCGGGTTGGGCGAGGGCGTCGGCGAGAGCCCGCCGCCGATCTGCTGGGGATCGAACACCTGCACCAAGCCCGTCCATCCGAAGATCGAGAACGTTCCCTGTCGTCGCGATCCGCCGATGACGAGCAGCTTGCCGGTGACGTCCGCGTACGCGCCGCCGTGCACCGCAAGCAGCGGCTTGGGACCCTCGAGCCACACCGAGCCGATCGGATCGAATGCGAGGTGCAGGTCGTAGACACGGCCGCCGAGCATCCTGGGATCCTCGCCGCCGACGAGATGGATCAGGCCGTCGTCGAGCGCGGCGGCAGCTCCCGCGCTGATCGCGTCCGGCAGCGGAACGCCTTCGCTCCACGAGTCGGTGGCGGTGTCGTAGATGTCGACGCGGCGACTCACCGACGAGTCCCGGCCGCCGATGACGTAGATCTTGTTCTGCACCGCGACCGCCGCGACATGGTCACGCGGGCCCGGCATCGCGGCGCCCTTGCTCCATCCCTTCGCGGGATCGAAGATCAGAACGCTCGACGACGGTCCCCGTCCGGCTACGACGTAGAGCTTCTTGTTCACCGCGACCATCGCGTGCGCGACCCGCCCTTCCGGCATGTCGGCGAGCCGCTCGAACGAGGTCCGTCCCGGCCGCAGCACCCACACGTTCGCGTGCGGCTCCAGGCCGCGCTTGTCCGGCGTGCCTCCGGTCACGTAGAGCGTGTCTCCCAGGCCGGCGGCCGCGAGATGGTGCCGCGCCTCGGGCAGTGGCGGACCGTCGCGCCACGCGTTGGCCGGGTCGAAGACCTGGACGCGGTCCAGCACCTTGGCGAGTGGACCCGACAGGCCGCCGACCGCGTACACGAGCCGCTCCGGGCAGGGCGTCCCGGGACACAGCCGTGGGCCACCCGGCTGGGCCTCGACGACTCCGGCGGCGAACTCCCCCCGGGCCCCGGGCATGCTCTTCACGCGCAGCCATCCCGGTGAGTCCTGCCGGGGGGGCGGGTTGCTGGTGATCAGATATCCCGCGAACGCCCCCAGCACCACGCCGAGGACGAGCAGGCCCACCAGGAGGGGGAAAAGGATCCTTCTCATCGGGTCGCGGGGAGGATACCGGACCTGCGGCGGCCGAAGGCCGATGCTTCACCCGGAACTGGACCACATGTCGATTTAAGAGAGGGTAAGCGCTCCTTCTTGTCGAACCAGTCTCTAGGAATCGGACATCCAGGGATACCGGATGCGCGGCCAGGGGGGACGCGCGAAGGGGGAATTCGGTTGACCCTGCATATCGAGACGGAGCACGAGAAGGAGCGGGCCCGGGCCTTACGGGCCGCCGTGGTGGCCCGCGTGGAGTCTCGGGCGGACGAGCTCGCCGACGCGATGCTCGTTGCCTACCAGCAAGAGATCGGCGCCTACGGCTTCCTCGACGACCCCGCAGCCCTGGCGGAGGTGCGCGCCGGAACCCGGATGAACCTGGGCGTGGTGCTTCGCGCGGTGGCGAACGGCTCGCAGCTGACCGACGCCGAGCTGTCGGCCTTGAAGGAGATCGGCCACCGCCGCGCCGCGCAAGGCTTCCCGTTGCACGGCTTGCTGCGCGCCTACCAGGTCGGGACCCGGCTGGCGTGGCAGCGCATCCTGGACGCGCTCGAGGCCGAGGACACCGACGGATCCGCGGCGGCGAGGCTCATCGCCGAGGTGAGCGTGGCCGTCATGGGCATCATGGCACAGATCTCCTCCGCGGCCACCGAGGCGTATCTCGAGACCGAGCGCGCCACCGCCGCGAGCGAAGAACGGCTGCGGCGGGACCTGTTCAACGAGCTGCTCGCCGGCCCGCTGGCCGCATCGCGGCCGCTGCGCGAGCGAGCCGAGCGCGTGGGCTACCGGCTCGGCGACGTCAACGTCGTGGTGGTCGCGGCTCCGGAGGGCGGCACCGCGGACGACGGAGGTCTCCGCTCACTCGCGGCCGCGCTGCGGACCGTTCGTCTCATGAGCCTCGAGCCCGTCGTGGACGCGCGCCACGGCGTCGCGATCGCGATCGTTCCGGTGCCGACGGGCATATCCGAGCTGCGCATCAAGGAGGCCGTGGAGAAGGCGCTGGCCGGCGCCTTCCCGCGCGACGTCGCCTTGTGCGCAGCGATCGGCCGACCCGAGGGTGGCGCGAGCGGCGTGGCCGCTTCGTACCGGCAGGCGCTGCGAACGCTCGATCACGCGCGGCTGATCGGCCGGACCGACTCGGTGATCGGCTACCTCGCGTCGATCCCGTCGATGTTGCTGCGCGAGGACGTGTCCGCCGCGATGGACCTGTACCGCTCGACCATCGAGCCGCTCGCCAAGCAGGACGCGGAGCAGGGAACCCAGCTCGTTCACACGCTGGCGGCGCTGCTGGAGGAGCGCGGAAACGTGCTCGCCGCGGCCAAGCGGCTCTTCGTCCACCGGCACACGCTCTCGGCCCGGATCGACCGCATCGAGGAGCTCACGCGCCGAAGCCTCCGCAGCCGCGACGATCTGTTGCTGCTCGAGCTCGGCCTCCGCGCCCGGGACGTGCTTCCCGACGCCAGCGCCGACCAGGCGCCGCGCGACTCCTGACGCCGCGCAGATTGTCGCCGGCCCGGCGTGATATCCCGACTCAGTGCCCGGCCCCGGCTCGGTGGATCAGGTCTGCGTCCCGTTTCCGATCATCGGATGCTTCCTGGCCGTGGGGCTCTTCGTCGGAGACGGCGTGGCGCTCTTCGACGGCGCCCTTCCGGCCGGCTCGCCCATCGTGCGCTGATCGGATCGCGAGCGATGCCTGCCCGGCGTGAGCGGGCCTGGTCGTTCTAGAGCACGCAGAGCAGCGACGGTGTCGTCACCGATGACACCGGGGACGCGGCGCTGCGCCATGCGAGCTTCGTCGCGAGCACGCGATAGTGATACGTCGTCGAGGCAGCCACCCCGCTGTCGGCCCACACGGTGGTGGCATGCGATGTGATCGTCGCGACGTTCGAGAACGGTCCGGACGCCGAGGTCGCACGCTGCACGAGATAGCCGTCCGCGAATGAGGACGTCGTCTGCGACCACGACACGTTGACGATGCGGGAGGTCGCCACCACGCACGCGCCGTTCGTCGCCGACGACGACGACGGTGCGGCCAGCGTGGCGGTCGCAACGCTCATCGACGGCGGCGGAGGCTTCGAGTCGAAGGCTCCGGACGCGGGGGGCAGCGGCGCCGTGAACGCCAGCACCACCGCGATCAGGCCCAGGTCACGGATGCGCATGGCACCCTCGCGACAGAGCGGCCCCGGCGCGCGGCGTGCCCCCGCGACGAGGCCGGATGCGGCACGGACGAGATCCGCCCCAGAGCTGGACGAGCCACCAGGCGGCGAGCATTGCCGGAACCGCGTACACCAGCAGCGGCCGTACGAGCGGAGACCGCAAAGCCGTCAAGACCCGTCCGACGGCCGGGACGACGTAGGCGACCTTCCACACGCGGCCGCCTTCGATCCTGGCGAGCCAAGGATCGGGGTGCGAGTTGGCATCGCCTTGCGTGCGGATGACAGGGGCGGCGCCGGGCTCGACGATCTCGACGATTCGGTGGGTGACGACCGGGCTGCCGGGCACGGGCGCGTTCATTGTCACCACGTCGCCGACGAGGATCGCATCGGCGGGGACCGGCCGCACGACCACGACCGACCCCGGCGCGATCGACGGCCGCATGCTGCCGGTCAGAACGGTGAGCGTCTGGTAGGCGCCGGTCCGAGGACCGATCGCCACCGCGATCAGCACCGCGCCGGTCGCGCCCAGCAGAACCCGGCCCATCCAGCGGGATACGAAGCGGAGCGCCACCTTCGTGGCGCTCCGCTGAGCCGGGAGGACAACCCGCATGCGAGGTGTCTTACTTGTTGGTTCCCGCACGCTGGGTGCCGGTGAACGAGTACTGGATCGTCGAGGACTGGTTCTGCAGCGCGTTCCCGGCCGACGCGGGCAGCGTCATCGTCAGTCGCAGGTGGTCGGTGTTGCCGGCGGTCGTCGCGGTCAGGTTCGACAGCGACAGGTTGGATCCGATCACGGCCCGCGACGCCAGCACGGTCGAGGTCGTTCCGGCGCAGGTGTAGGTGAAGGCGGGACTGATGCCGGCCTCGACCCAGGCGACGCTGCAGCGCTCGATGACCATCTGCAGACCGTCGGTGGCGTCGGTGTCCAGCAGCGACGAGGACGTCGCCGACGTGGACACCGTGACCGAGGCGAGATCCTGGCTCCCCGTGTTCGCCAGAGTGAAGGACCGCTGGATCGTGTCGCCAGGCGCGATGCCGGTGGCGTTCACGGTCAGGCGATTCGTCGACGCGCCGGTCGCGCCGAGCGCGATCGTGACGGTGCCGCTGGCTACGGTCTGCGATGCCGACGTCGTGCTGGTGAACGAAGCGAAGGTCCCGAGTCCCGCGATCGAAGCGGCGCAGCCGAGAATCGCGGCGGAAAGCAGAAGCTTCTGCGAGCGGCTGCGGTGTTGCGTCCGGCGTCGAACCATGAGACATCCCTCCGAGATCGTCGTGTTGCGCCTGCCACCTGCGGCCGCGTTGCTCGGCGCTAGCAATCACATCGGGGCCGGGTCCCCCCCAACCCGAGGGCACGAATGGATCATTGAGGTGGAACGAAAGGACTAGAGTCCCGCCGAAAAATTGCTCGGGTCGCCTAAAGCAAGCGGGAGGATCGCCCGAGAATGGGAATCGGTGCGGCTTTCGCACCCGAGCTTCGAGCCGGGGGCGGATGCGGGAATCGGACGGCGGCTGCGGCGGGCGCGGCCGGCGGCCGCCCGTATCCCCCCGGGCTCATGAACCTCCACGGCGCCGCGTGCGGCCACGCGGCGCCCGAAACGGTGCGGCCCGGCGATCACTCGCCGGGCCGCACGTCTTTCCCTCGGTCAGGCGGGGCGCCGGCGCAGCCAGAGGGCCGTCCCCGCGGCGAGCACCATCAGCAGGGCCACCATCGGCGCCGTGCCCACGCCGGTCGCCGGCAGCGGTGCGGCCTTCTTGACCCCCTTGACCTGGGACGGCGCGCGCGGCGACACGATGCTGGGGTAGGCCCCGAACCCGGGACCGATCGCCGAGGCGACGGCGTGGATGTCGCCCGCCGCCTTCACCCCGGTCAGGTCGACCGCGCCGATCGCATACTCGAAGCCGGCGGGCGTGACGGCCGAGGCAGGAATCATCGCCTCGAACACGTTGGCCGCGTTCGACTCGAGCATCGGGACGATCGTCCAGGCGCCCGCGGCGCCGGCGCGGTAGCGGAGCGTGACCTCCGCGAGCCCGTCGGCGTCAGAGACGGTCGCCACGACCGGCGTCGCCTGTCCGTTGAGACGCACGCGCCACGGCGCGTGATGGATCTGCGGCGAGGCATCGGCCGCGCGGCCGCCGAGCGGCACCCCGAAGTACGCCAGCGTGGACTTCAGGATCTGCTGGCGCACCTCGCCGTCGCGCAGCTGGCCGAGCGAAAACGAGTGCGTCTCGGTCTTGAACTTCCCGGCCGCGTACCGAACGCCGACGGTCCCTTCGGCCTCCCATTCGACCTCGGGATCGAGCCGGTAGACCTCGGAGACCTCGCCGAAGCCGTCGGGACGCTCGTCTTCGAAAACGACCTCGTACTCGTCCATCAACGACCGGCCGGGTGCCAAGTCGGCATGGAACTTCAGACCGTTTCCGTGCGCGGCGCCGGTGCCGTACTGCCAGATGTTCTTGTGGTTGAGGCCGAGGTTCGCCGGCAGCCATTCGGCATCCACGCGCGCGATGCCGCTGATCGTTCGCGAGCCGGTGATCAGCAGACGGCCGCCACCGTTCAGATACGACGACAGCTTCGCGCGGTCCCGAATGTCCACCGAATTCTTCCGCTGCGTCGAGCCCGCGACCCAGATCACGGCCGGGTAGCGCTGAAGCTCGTCCAGGCTCGGATGGTCGCCGGTGATTGCGAACGGAACCCCGAGGCTGACGAGCGCGCCTGCATAAGCCTCCTCGAGCCCGAAGCCCTGGT
>DATLFO010000281.1:0-9429 GCA_035541035.1 Actinomycetota bacterium | reverse complement strand
GCCGTCGCGCGTGAACGCCCAGAAGAACCCGCCCGCACCCGCGCCGGTGAAGCGCTCGTCGGCGATCAGCGCCGCGCCGTGCGTGTCGCACAGGTCGCGCACACGCCGCAGATGACCCGGAGGAGCGGTGATCATGCCGCCCGGCACCTGCGCGGCCGGCTCGATCACGACGGCCGCGACGTCGCCGGTGTCCACGATCGAGGCCAGCGAGTCCAGGCACGCGATCTCGCACGACGGAAAGCTCAGTCCGAGCGGGCAGCGAAAGCAGTAGGGCGAGTGCGCGCGAAGCGCGCCCGGGATCGGCGTCGCGGGATGCGACAGGGTCGCGACCGCGCCCGGACCCGCGGCGGCGATCGCGGCGTGCAAGGCCGCCTCCCCGGTCGGGTGAAGCGCGACCGACGTCAGGTCCGGCGGCGCTTGCGCGGCGAGCATGGCGATCAGATCGGATGCGGGCATGAGCCACAATGATATGGACGAACCCTGCCGGGAGCGCGAAGGCATGGTTGCGCACGACGATGGTGCGGGGTGCTGCGCTCTCCGGAAGGTCGAAGCGAGGAGGAGATCGCGGCGCTGCTGCGTATCCGGCCCGGCACGGTCAAGGCTGATCTCGGTCAAGCCCGGGATCGGCTGCGGGCCGCGCTTTCGATGCGCGTTCCGACCACGAATTGCGTCGTGTTCACGAAGACCCGAGGCTCGTTCGGGTCGGGCCACATCACATCGCGCACGGCCGCCTTCGCTTCGTCTCTTCGCTCGTCGGTGAGCTTTGCGGTCGTGACGCCGGCGAGCACGTCCCACGCGGTCTCGAAGTCGGGAAACTCGAACGACAACGTCTCGGACTCGACGCGCGCCTCGATGCCGGCATCGCGGAGATGCGCGACCAGCGAGGACGGATCGGCCAAGGCGCCCGGCCCGACCCCCGTCACCGGCGGTGGTGGCGCGAAGCTTCCCGCCGTGGACTGGAAAAGCACGATGTCGCACTCGTCGGGTCCTCCCCACACGGCCGCCACGAAACGGCCGGACGGCTTGAGCACGCGTGCGGATTCGGCGGCGCCGGCGGCACGGTCGATGACGTACATGAAGCACAGGCTGGACACGATCGCGTCGAACGTGTCGTCCTCGGCCGGAAGCTCTTCGGCGCGGCCTTCGCGGAACGATACGTTGCGCAGGCCTGCTCGCTCGGCGCGACCATGGGCGATTTCGAGCATCTCGGCGCTCAGATCGACTCCGAGCACGGAGCCGCCGGGCGCGACGAGCTGCGCGGCCTTCAGCGCTGCGGATCCCGTGCCGGTTCCGAGATCCAAGACCGAATGGCCGGACGCGAGACCGGCCCGCGTGAGCGTGTGCTCGACGACGGGCGCAAAACGCCGGTCTATCTGTCGTTCGTAGATGTCGGAGATTGTGTCCCAGACCCCGGTCTGCCACCGGATGGCCTCGTGTTCGGACTGGTGCATCGCGGTCGCTCCTTCCGCTCGCGATCATGCGGCGATGCGGGCGCGAATTCAAGCCCGGCGGGGCCCGGCGGGTGCGGCGGGTGGCGCTCCTACAGGGCAGGGACGGCTGCGCCGCTGCGTTCGCCGATCATGTGTCCGGCCATGCGGACCGCCGTCGGAGTGCAGAGCATCGAGGCCAGGCCCCGCAGGCCGCTTTCGGACTCCCCGTCCCGGGCTTCCTGGATCCGGGCCAGCAGGCACACGTCGTGAAGCAGCTGCTCGGCGTGAGACTGGGGCATGGTCGAGTCCGCGCCGATCCGGGAGCCGCCGTGGCGGCGAATCGCCTTGGCGACGGCCGCGGTGAACTCGGCGTCGGCGCCGACGGCGACCAGCATCTCCGAAGCAAGCACCGCGGACGCGTCCGGTGAGGCGGTCTTGCCGGCGGCGGCGTCGTGCAGGATCGCGGACGTGCGAAGCAGCGAGTACTCGAGCGTGTTCAGGCTCTCGCCCTCGGACAGGTCCTCGACGAGAGCCAGGACCCGATACATGTGGTTCTCCAAGGAAGCAAGCGTTGCGGCGTCGGCCCCGCAGGCACGGTGGCGGCGGCGCACGGCGTCGGCGAGCGCAGAGACGTCGATCGAGCTGATCGGATTCACGAACCTCACCCCTCGGGCGGCAGAAGAGCCTTCGTCAGCAGGGGGAGCGACCGGTCGTAGCGATACGGAATGCTCATGTGTCCTGCGTCGAACTCTTCGTGTACGACGTCTATACCCAGCGAGTGAATCTTCGACACCGCCCAGCGTGCGCCCACGTCGAGGAACCACTCGTCCTTCTTGCCGCAATCGATGAAGACCAGCCGCTGCGACCGCAGCGCCTCGACGCGCTCATCGATGATCCGGACCGGATCGTGGGCGAGCCAGCGCTGCCACACCTCGTCGATCACCTCGCCGGTCTCCAGGTCGAACGGCAGGTCGAATCCGAGATCGGAGCCGGGATCGGGCGAGTAGCACGAGGCCATCGCGAGGTCGTTGAGGGTGGAGAAGTATCCCTCTCCGCGGTCGAGCCGCTCGCGGAACGTGTCGAGGAACTGCTTGGGCGTCAGATCGTTGTGCCACAGGTAACGGAGCGTCTTGGGCCACTCGGTCAGGTAGCAGTACTCGAACGCCATGTCGCCCGAATGGCACGCGAAGGCACCGAGCACGTCGGGATGGTCCATCGCCAGCCGGATCGAGCCGTAGCCGCCGGAGGACTTGCCGAAGATGCCCCGGGCGTCGCGATGCGGGATGGTGCGGAACGTCGCGTCGGCCCAGGGGATGACCTCCTCGATCACGTACCGGCCGTAGGGGCCGGTCGCGGAGGAGTCGACGAACTGCGAACCGCCGTAGCGCGTCATCGCGTCCACCATCACCACGATCGCCTCACCCATCGCGCCCGAATCGATGAGCCGGTCCAGCCGCGCGTCCAAAGAGTCGTCGAGGAAGCTCTCGTTCAGGTGCATCCGGCCGTTTCCCATGAAGCCGGTGATGGCGAGGATCAGGGGATACCGGCGGCCGGGCTGCTCTTCGTACGAGGGGGGCAGGTAGACCGGGGTTATGCGGTCTGCGGGGTCTCCGAGCGGATTGCCGCGTAGCAGCGCGGACTCCAGGACGGGCCGGACCACGGTTCCCCGCTTCATAGGGACCGAGCCTAGCACGAGGCATGCGCGATCCCCGGACATCGTTTACCGAGCCGTAACAGAGGCGAAAAGGCCGTGAAACACACGAGGGCTAGGCTCGTCGTCAATCGCTTGAGGCGGCCGGTCTCGGCGTTGCGGACCGTCTGTGCGTCCGCCGACTCAGAGGAGGTGGGGATGCCGGCAGAGATCAACGGCGCGGACACCGCATGGATTTTGGTGTCGAGCGCCCTCGTGATGTTCATGACGCCCGGCCTGGCCTTCTTTTACGGCGGCCTGGTGCGGAGCAAGAACGTGCTCGCGACGATCATGCAGTCGTTCGTCGCGCTGGGCGTGATCTCGATCATCTGGGCGGTGGTCGGCTACTCGATCGGCTTCGCCGACGGCAACCGCTTCTTCGGCTATCTGGACTTCTTCGGCCTGTCGAACGTCGGCGCCGACCCGGCGGTGATCGCGGGCACCGAGCTCACCATCCCGGGCACGACCTACATGGTCTTCCAGTTGATGTTCGCGGTGATCACGCCGGCGCTGATCAGCGGCGCGTTCGCCGAGCGGATGAAGTTCAGCGGCTACCTGCTGTTCATCTCGCTGTGGTCGATCTTCGTGTACTCGCCGGTGGCGCATTGGGTGTGGGGCGGCGGCTGGCTGGGCCTGGGCGAGGGCAACGTGCAGGCACTCGACTTCGCCGGCGGCACGGTCGTGCACATCAACGCGGGCGTTGCGGCGCTGGCGTGCATCCTGTACATGGGCAAGCGCAAGGGCTACGGCAAAGAGGCCATGCATCCGCACAACGTGCCGATGGTCATCACCGGCGCGGCGATCCTGTGGTTCGGATGGTTCGGCTTCAACGCCGGCTCGGCGCTGGCGGCCAACGGGCTCGCGTCCGCGGCGTTCGTCAACACGCATTTGGGCGCCGCCGGCGCGCTGGTCGGCTGGCTGATCGCCGAGTGGGGACGCAACAAGGTGCCGACCTCGATCGGCGCGGCGACCGGCGCGGTCGCGGGCCTGGTCGCGATCACGCCCGCCGCGGGCTTCGTCGAGCCGTGGGCGGCGATCGTGATCGGCTTGATCTCGGGCGCGGTGTGCTACGCCTTCGTCGCGCTCAAGCCGAAGATCGGCTACGACGACTCGCTCGACGTCGTCGGTGTGCACTTCGTCGGCGGCATCATCGGCGCGCTGCTCACCGGTGTGTTCGCGTCGGAAGGGGTCGGCGGGTTCGACGGTCTGCTCTACGGAAACGCCGCACAGCTCGGCCGTCAGCTCATCGCGGTGATCGCCACGATCGTGTACTCCTTCATCGTCACGATGGTTATCCTCAAGATCGTGGATGCCACGACGGGCCTGCGCGTGAAGGAAGACGACGAGCGAACCGGCCTGGACCTGTCGCAGCACGCCGAAAGCGCCTACACGCTGATCGACGTCGGGACGCACAAGAGCTAAGGAGAGTCGGATGAAGCTGGTCACGGCAGTGGTGAAGCCCTTCAAGCTGGAAGAGGTGAAGGAGTCGCTTCGTCCGGTCGGCATCCAAGGCATGACCGTCGTCGAGTCCCGCGGATTCGGCCGGCAACGCGGGCACACCGAGGTGTATCGCGGCGCCGAGTACCAGGTCGACTTCGTGCCGAAGGTGCGCATCGAGATCCTGTGCGACGAAGGACAGGTCGAGCAGGTCGTCGCCGCGATCCTCGAGTCGGGCAAGACCGGCTCGATCGGCGACGGCAAGATCTGGGTCACGCCGGTCGAGAACGTGTGGCGGATCCGTACCGGCGAGAAGGGCAAGGACGCGATCTGACCCATCCCGCGATCGAGGCGCTGCTGGCGGAGCGGGACGAGCTCCGCCGGCAGCGTCTTTCCGGGCTCGACTCCGTGCACGGGCTCTCGCGCGCGATGGATGTCGCGCTGTCGTCGCTGTGGAGCGAGGCGAGCGGCGACAACGGGGTCGCGCTGGTGGCGCTCGGCGGCTACGGCCGCGGTGAGCTGTCCCCGAGGTCCGACGTCGATCTGGTATTCCTCTACCGCGGGCGCAAGAAGCCGGAGGAGTTGACGAAGCGTGTGCTGTACGCGCTCTGGGATGCGGGCTTCGAGGTCGGGCACGCCACGCGCACCGTGAAGGACTCGCTCAAACTCGCGGCCGAGAATCACGAGGCCCACACCTCGTTCCTGTCGGCGCGGCACGTCGCGGGCGACGGTGATCTGTTCGCCGAGTTCGCCGGCGCCGTCGATGCCGCGACCCGAAAGCGGGCCGATGCCTTCGCGCGCGAGGTGGCCGAAGCGGCCGCGGCGCGGCACCGCTCCGCCGGCGAGGTGCCGTTCCGCCTCGAGCCGAACATCAAGGACGGCGCGGGTGGCCTTCGAGATCTGCACCTCGCGTCGTGGCTGGCCCGGTACTTCGACACGTGCGATCCGTCCGTGGTCGCGGGCAATGCCGAAATCCTTCATCGCATCCGCAACTGGCTCCACGACGCAACCGGACGCCGCACCGACGTGTTCCTGCTTGCGCATCAAGACGCCGCAGCGGCGGACCTCGGCTACGAAGGCGAGCGGCCCGGTGACGCGCTGATGCGCGACTACTACACCGCCGCGCGCGCGATCTGGTGGCACTCGCAGTCGTGCCTGGCGGCGACCGCGCCCACCGTCGCGAACACGCACCCGCACCCCGACGTCGCGATCTTCGAGGCCGGCGCGTGGACGCCCGACACGCGGCGCGCGTTCGTCGCGGCGCTGCGATCCGGCTCGGCCCGCGCATTGGAAGAGCTGGACCAGGCGAATGTGTTCGCGCGCATGCTGCCCGAATGGGATCTGGTCAGCAGCCTCCCGCAGCGCAACATCTATCACCGCTACACCGTGGACGTGCACTGCTTCGAGACCGTAGCGCAGGCCGTCGCGCTGCAGGACGACGACGGGCTGGCCGGGCAGGTATGGCGCGACCTGGCCGACCACGACCGAATGCTGCTGGCCGCGTTGTTCCACGACGCGGGCAAGGGCGCGGCCGAAGATCACTCCGAGCGCGGCGAGCGGATCGCGCGCGCCTGGACGCGCGCGATCGGCTTCGGTGACGGCGCCGCCGACGAGGTCGCCTGGCTCGTTCGCAACCATCTGCTGCTGGCCGAAACCGCGACCAGGCGCGACATCGGCGATCAGCGTCTGGTCGAGTCGCTCGCCGCGCAGGTCGGCATCGCCGAACGGCTCAAGATGCTCTACGTGTTGTCCGTCGCCGATGCGCGCGCGACCGGACCCGAGGCGTGGACGCCGTGGAAGGCGGCGCTGGTGGCTGAGCTGTTCGGCCGGGTGCTGCACGTGCTCGAGCGCGGCGAAGTCGTCGGCGCCGACGTGGACGAGATCATCAAGCGGCGTACCGCCGAGGTCCGTGAGGCGCTGAGCGACCGCGAGCCCGGCGAGATCGACGCGCATCTGCTGGGCATGACCCGCGCGTACGTGCTGGCGTTCCCGACGCCGGATCTGGTCCGGCACTTCGCGCTCACCAGCCCGCCGCCCGGGGAGGGCGACCTTCGCATGCACGCCGCGCAGGCGGGTGAGCCCGGCGTGTGGGATGTCACCATGGTCGCGCGCGACCGGCCCGGCCTGTTCGCGATCCTGTCGGGCGCGCTGGCGGTGTCGGGCATCAACATCATCGGCGCGCAAGCATTCACGCGTCTGGACGGCGTCGCGATCGAGATGTTCCAGGTCGTGGGCGCGATGGATCGCGTCTTCGACGACGAGCGCTGGGCGAAGGTCGAGCGAACATGCCGCGAGGCGCTGGCCGGCACGGTCGACCTGGAAACCGAGATCGCCGAACGTCGCCGCGCCTACACCCGCGCGTCGAAAGGCAAGCGCGAGCCGACCCGCATCGAGATCGACAACCTGATCAGCGACTTCGCTACCGTCATTGAGGTCCACGCGACCGACCGCGTCGGGTTGCTGTTCGACATCACACGCGCGCTGGCAGATTTCGGGCTGGATATCCAGGTCGCCCGCATCGCCACCTACGGCGACGACGTCGTGGATGCATTCTACGTCCGCGATCTGCTCGGACAGCGGCTGGACGAGCCCGCCCGGATCGAGCAGGTCAGGGATGGTTTGCTCGCCCGGATCGGGGGAGGGGCCCGCCAACGGGGATAGAGTGGATTCGATGACCGTCGAATCCACGACGCTGCGCACCGTGATGGGACGGTTCACCACGGGCGTCGCAGTCGTCTCCTCGACCCGCGACGGCGAGCCGGTCGCGCTGACTGCCAATGCGCTCGCAAGCGTGTCGCTGGATCCGCCGCTGGTGCTGTTTTGCCCCGACAAGGAATCCAAGACGCTTCGAGGGATCCTCGACAGCGGCGTGTTCGCGGTCAACGTGCTGCACGACGGCCAGGAAGATCTCGCCCGCCGCTTCGCCGCCAGCGGCCCGAAAAATTTCGACGGCGTGCCGTGGCGACCCGGCCACACGGGAGCGCCGATCCTGAAGGACTGCCTCGCGTGGCTCGACTGCTCCATCTGGGCGCAATACGAGGGCGGGGATCATCTGATCCTGGTCGGCCTGGTCAAGGCCGCCGAGATCAACGCCGACCGTCCGCCGCTGGTCTTCTACCGCAGCGGCTACCACACGATCGCGCCATAGATGGTCAGTCGCTGCGGGCGCGGGACGTCAATCGGGGATCGCCGGGCTGCCGGTCCGCGCTAAAGCCGAGCGCGGTCGATTCGTCTCGACGCAGGATGGGAACACAGTCGCCATGAAAGCTTTGCTCATCGGCTTGTTCATCGCCTTGCCGCTCGCCCTCGCCGTTTGGACGATCCCGCACCTGCGTCGCGCGTTCAATCAATACCGCGCGAATCCCTGGACGCCGAAGCGCTGGGACGACGACGAGTAGGCGGCCGGTCGCCGGAGGCGGGGGCCATCCCGAAAATAGCTTGACAGTATACTGATACACTAATATAGTCGAACATGTGTTCGATATCGAGAATGCCATCCAACGCGCGCGTGATGTTGCATCGACTGCGCCGCTGGCCGAGCGTGCGGAGACCGTGGCGGCGTTGCTGCGCGGCGCCGATGCGCTGCTGGCCGAGGTGGCGGCGTTGATCCGGCGGGGCGGCGTCGACGCGGTTGCCGGCCGCCCGCTCGAGCACGTGCTCCGCCACGATGCGCGCGTGACCGCGTGGGATGCCTCGGCGCTGAAGCAAGCCGCCGACACCCTGCAGCACATGCCTTCCCTGACCGACGCGCTTCAAGACGGGTACGTCTCGTGGAGCCAGGTGCGGGCGATCGTGTCGGCGCTACGATCGGTTCCCGTCGCCGAGCGCGCGCGTATCGATGGGATCGTCGGCGAGCAGGCGAAGCGGCTCGCCGAGGCCGATCCAGAGCGGCTCGTCGAGCTCGTCGAGGACGAAGCTGCGCGCAGCCGCCCGGACCTCGCTGTGGGTCGCGAAGACCGCGCGATCCGGTCGAGCTTTCTCGCGATCCAAGGATGCCTCGATGGGACGGCCACCATCTACGGACAGGGCGATGCGGTCTCGATCGCCACGATCGTGGACGCGCTCGATGCGGTCGCCGATGATCCCGTGCATCCCGACGCCGGCGTGACGCGCGCGCAGCAGCGATATGACGCGCTCGTTCATCTCTGCGAGGCGACCCTCGCCGGCGAATCCGCCGGCTCTCGCCCGCGGCCCCGCGTTCTTGCAACCATCGACGTGCGCGACGCCGATGACGGAGCGCGCATCTTGTGGTCGCTGGCCGGTCGCCGCCCGCGCGTGAGTTGCGTTACCCGTGACGAGCTGCTCTGCGACGCCACCATCGTGCCGGTTCTGTTCGATGGCCGCGAGGTGCTCGGCGTCGGCGACCAATCGAACGTCTTTTCCGACAAGGTCCGCACCGCCATCGTCGCGCGCGACCAGCGATGCCGGTTCTGCAGCCGGGCTGCCGCGTCGTGGTGCGACGTCCACCATCTCGTTCCCGGCAAGGGAAACGCCGCACGCGACGGTTGCCTGTTGTGTCGCCGCTGCCATCGCACCGTCCACCGCGCCAAATGGACCGCCACCTGGCAGGACGGCGGCGCCCTCAAATTCGAGCGCCGCGGCAAGCACTTCATCAGCCTCCCGCCGTAACAACACCCAGACCTCTCCACCGCCCCCGGGGTGGCCCTTTCGGCATGCCTTCGGCTATAGGCTGACCAGGTTGAGAGCGAGGAGGTGCCGCTGATCTATGCCGTGCGGCGGTGGTTGACGTAGTCCCGAAGCACGTCGACTCCGAGGTCGTCGCTCTGGACGGCGAAGACGCGGCCGCTGACGACCTTGGCGAGCGAGTCGATGAAGCGGAACAGATTGTCGGTGTCTTCGATCATGAAAATG
>DATLFO010000280.1:0-2553 GCA_035541035.1 Actinomycetota bacterium | reverse complement strand
CTTCGGCACCCTGACCGTCGGCAAGACGTTCCTCGTCGTGCTCACCCTGACCGCAGGAACCGCCCTCATCATGTGGCTCGGCGAACTGGTCACCCAACGAGGGATCGGCAACGGGATGTCCATCCTGATCTTTGCTTCGATCATCTCGTCCATGCCCAGCGAATCGACGTCCCTGTGGGCCAACGCCGGCGCGGTGAAGGGGTCGGTATTCATCCTCCTCGGGATCGCGATCGTGCTCACGGTGGTCTTGGTAGAACAGGCGCAGCGAAGGATCCCAGTGCAATACGCGAAACGAGTTGTTGGGCGGAAGACCTACGGCGGCTCCTCGACCTACATCCCGATGAAGGTCAACCAGGCCGGCGTCATCCCGATCATCTTTGCGTCGTCGCTGCTGTACTTGCCGGTCCTCGCTTCGACGATCATCACGAACAACGCCTTCAAGGAGTTCGTCGATCGTCACTTCGCGAGCGGCTCGAGCATCTGGTACGTCGGCTTCTACTTCCTGCTCATCATCTTCTTCACGTACTTCTACACGGCGATCACGTTCAACCCGACCGACGTCGCAGACAACATGAAGAAGTACGGCGGATTCATTCCGGGCATCCGGCCGGGTAAGCCGACCGCCGACTACCTCTCGTACACGCTGACGCGGATCACCCTGCCGGGCGCGATCTTCCTCGGAACGATCGCCGTCCTTCCGTTCATCGCGCAAGGCATCTGGAACGTCACCTCGTTCCCGTTTGCCGGGACGGCGGTGCTGATCATGGTGGGTGTCGGACTCGAGACGATGAAGCAGATCGAGTCGCAGCTGATGATGCGTCACTACGAAGGGTTCCTGAAGTAGGCCTCATGCGCATCATTCTTCTGGGACCTCCGGGCGTCGGGAAAGGAACCCAAGGCGTCCGCCTGTGCGAGCGTCTGGGTATCCCACATATCGCGACGGGTGACTTGCTGCGCTTCGCGGTGAAGTGGCAAACCGAGATCGGCAACCGCGCGAAGCGCTATATGGACGCCGGCGAGCTCGTGCCCGACGAGATCGTGCTGGAGCTCTTGCGCACGCGCTTGTCGCAGCCCGACGCCCTCGACGGATTCGTCCTCGACGGCTTCCCGCGAAACCCCGCGCAGGCCGACGCGCTCGGCGAGATCCTCGACGAGCTGGGACACAAGCTCAACGGCGTCGTGAGCCTCGAGGTGCCCGACGACGAGATCGTCGAGCGGTTGTCGGCGCGCGCGTCCTGCCCGACCTGCGGGCGGACGTTCACGATCAAGGGCGGCGAGCCCGAGGTGTGCGACGTCGACGGCGAGCGGCTCTTCCAGCGCGACGACGACCGGCCCGAAGTCATCCGCAAGCGACTCCAGGTCTTCCACCAGCAGACCTCGCCGCTGGTCGAGTACTACGAGAAGCAGGGTCTCCTCGTCCGCGTCAACGGCGTCGGCGATGTCGATGAGATCCAGGCGCGCATGCTCGAGGCGGTGCCGGGTTGATCTTCCGGAAGACGCCGGACGAGATCCAGAAGATGCGGCGCGCGGGCGCCGTCGTCGCGGAGACCCTCGCGGTCCTCCGCGAGGCGGTCCGACCCGGCGTCAGCACGCGCGAGCTCGACGAGATCGCCGAGCGCGAGATCACCGGCCGCGGCGCGATCCCCTCGTTCAAGGGGTACCGCGGCTTCCCGGCCACGATCTGCACGTCGGTGAACTATGAGATCGTCCACGGCATCCCCGGCGACGTCGTGCTCCGCGACGGCGACCTCATCAAGCTGGACTGCGGCGCCATCGTCGAGGGGTATCACGGCGACTCGGCGATCACTCTGCCGGTCGGCGAGGTGGAGGAGTCCGCCCGCAAGCTGATCGAGGCGACCGAGCGCGCGCTGTGGGCCGGCATCCAGGAGGCCCGCCCGGGCAACCGCATCGGCGACATCGGCGCGGCGGTCCAAACCGTCGCCGAGGGCGCGGGATTCTCCGTGGTGCGCGAGTACGTGGGCCACGGGATCGGGCGCGCGCTGCACGAAGATCCGCCGGTTCCGAATTACGGCACGGCCAGGAAGGGTCTTCCACTCGAGGAGGGCCTGGTCATCGCCATCGAGCCGATGGTCAACGTCGGCTCCTTCGAGACCCGCCTGCTGCCGGACGGATGGACGGTCGTGACGGCCGACGGCAACCTGTCTGCTCACTTCGAACACACGATCTGTATCACGGCCGAAGGCCCTGAGGTCCTCACCGCCCTGCGGGAGGTGGCCGCGTGAGCGACTTCCGGTTGGTCCCCGCCGTTTCCCCTGGTAGTATGACCCCTCGGCTCCGAGGCAAGGCTGTCTGCGCCGGCTGCGGAATGGATGACACGGGCGCAGGTGTTCGCGGTCTGACCGGCGAGCCGAGTTTCACCCCAAGGAACGAATCGAGGCTGTCATGAAGGTGCGTCCGAGCGTGCGCAAGATGTGCGCGAAGTGCAAAGTGATCCGCCGGAACGGGCGAGTCATGGTGATTTGCACAGATCCGCGACACAAACAGCGGCAAGGGTAGGGAGAATCGAATGGCTCGTATTGCAGGCGTTGACCT
>DATLFO010000279.1:0-2284 GCA_035541035.1 Actinomycetota bacterium | reverse complement strand
GCGAGTCGCCGCCGCCCGCGCCGCCGTGCTTCGGGCTCCCCGGCGAAGCCTGCACGCCCGCGTGCGCGGCTTCGCCGGAACACGACCCGCGTTGCTGCTCGCCTTCGGCTGGGGCGCGGCCGAGGCGCTCGTCTGGCCGATCGTTCCGGACCTCCTCGTCGCCGCGCTCGCGCTTGCGGCGCCGCGTCGCGCGATCCCGATCGCCGCCGCCGCCGTCGCGGGATCGGTTGCCGGCGGCCTGGCCGCCTATGGGCTCGGGGCGCTCGGCGCCGCCGGCGTGCTCGACCACGTCCCGCTCGTGACCGGACGCATGCAAGCCGAAGCCGCGAGCCGCATGACAACCGATGGCGCGGCCGGCGTGCTCGGCCAGCCCTGGAGCGGCATCCCGTTCAAGGTCTTCGCCTACCAGGCCCCGGCCGCCGGCGTGGACGCCGGTGCGTTCGCCGTGTTCGCCTTCCTGGCGCGCGCCGTGCGATTCCTTCAAGTCGCGGCGATGTTCGCTGCGGGCGCAATCCTGCTGCGCCGATGGATCGATCGGCTCTATGCTTGGACCCTCGGGGCGGTTCTCGTCGTCTTCTACTACGGGCTGAGCCGAGTGGTCGCCGCCTGGTCGTAATTCGAGCGAGGAGCGAAGGACATGGAACGCATCTCCCGGGGATTCCGGATCGTCGGCGCGTCGTGGCAGGTCCTCAAGGCCGACCGCGAGCTGCTGGTGCTGCCGATCATCTCGTTCCTCGCGACCGCTTTGATGGCCGCCACGTTCTTCTTTCCCGTCGCGATGACCATGCCGGACGACGGCACGGTGCAGATCCAGCACTACCTGCTCATGGGTGTCTTCTACTTCATCGCGACCTTCATCACCGTCTTCTTCAACGCCGCGGTCGTCGCCGCCGCCATGATCCGGCTCAACGGCGGGGACCCGACCCTGTCGGACGGCTTGCGCGCCGCCTGGTCAAAGGTCGGCAAGATCGCGGCCTGGTCGCTGCTGACGGCGAGCGTCGGCTTGATTCTTCGCATGCTCGAGGAGCGCGCCGGCTTCCTCGGCCGGATCGTCATCGCGATCGTCGGCGCCGCCTGGGCCGCGATCACCTTCTTCGTCGTGCCGGTCCTGCTGTTCGAGCCGGTCGAGGTCGTGCCCGGCGTGAAGCGTTCGGCGAGCCTGTTCCGGGAGCGCTGGGGCGAGCAGTTCACCGGCAACGTCTCGATCGGGATGGCGATGTTCCTTCTGTTGCTGCCGGTCCTGGCTTTGACGTTCATGCTGTTCTCGGCGTCGGCGCTCGTGGGCATCGTGTTCGGCGTCGTGGCGATCGGGCTGCTGACGTCGGCCGGCTCGGCGATGAGCGGGATCTTCAACGCGGCGCTCTATAAGTACGCGACCACGGGCCAGGTCGCGGCCGGATTCGCGCCCGACGACCTCAGCGGCGCGTTCAAGCCGAAGAAGGACGCCGGTCGCGGCGCCTGGAGCTAGGGGTTCGTCTCGTTCGTTGTGCAGCCGGCTGCGGATAGCGACGGCCTGCACAACGAACGACGGACGGCTCCTGCACACGAACGACGGACGGTCCCTGCACGACGAGCGACGGACGGCGACCCCGGTTCGCCCCGCTACGGCACCGCTCATTAGAATCGCGCCATGAGCCTGATCACGCACGTTCGCGCCCGCGAGGTCCTGGACTCCCGCGGAAACCCAACCGTTGAGGTCGATGTCGTCACCGACGACGGCGCACTCGGCCGCGCCATCGTCCCGTCCGGCGCCTCCACCGGCGCGCACGCCGATAACACCGTGGACGTGCAAGAGTTCATGATCGCGCCCGTCGGCGCGGCCGGCTTCAGTGAGGCGCTGCGCTGGGGCGCGGAGGTCTACCACGCGCTCAAGAGCGTGCTCAAGAAAGACGGCAAGTCCACCGCCGTCGGCGACGAAGGCGGATTCGCGCCCGACCTCAAGTCCAACGAGGACGCGATCACCGCGCTGATGACCGCAATCGAAAAGGCCGGTCTGCAGCCCGGCGACGAGGTCGCCATCGCGCTCGACGTCGCGGCGACCGAGCTGTTCAAAGACGGCTCCTATCACTTCGAGGGCGAAGGCACGACACGCACCGCCGAAGCCTGGGCCGAAACGCTCGACGACTGGCTCGGCCGCTATCCGATCGTGTCGATCGAAGATCCGTTCAGCGAGGACGACTGGGACGGCTGGGCGCTCGCGACCGAACGGCTCGGCGGCAAGACTCAGCTTGTTGGTGACGACCTGTTCGTCACCAACCCCGTGCGCCTCCGTATGGGCATCGAG
>DATLFO010000278.1:0-2412 GCA_035541035.1 Actinomycetota bacterium | reverse complement strand
TTGTCGAGCATCGCGCTGTCGCTTCCGCTCTCGTCGATCACCGGCCGCAGGACCTCTTCCTCGAGCAGCGACCACTTGCCGAGCCGGCCCTCGCGGCAGCGCATCCGGTTGACGTTGCCCGCGATGGTGTTGATCTCGCCGTTGTGGCAGATCAGCCGGAACGGCTGCGCCCGCTCCCACGTCGGCAGCGTGTTGGTCGAGTACCGCTGATGGAAGATCGCGAAGTGCGCTTCGACGTCGGGGTCGCGAAGGTCGGGGTAGAGCTCGCCGAGCTGGTCGGCCGCCACCAGCCCCTTGTAGGTGACGGTGGAGAAGCCGAACGAGGGGAACGACACCGCGAGGCCGGCCTTGCGGATCGCGGCCTCGGCGCGGCGGCGGGCGCGATGCGCGTTGCGCTCGGCCTCCTCGCGCGACAGGCCCGCCGGACGCAGCAGCATCGCCTGCGCGATGCGCGGCATCGTCGCGCGCGCGAAATCACCGAGCGCGCCGGGCTCCACCGGCACGGTCCGCCACGCGATCACGTCGATCGCCTCGGCGCGGCAGGCGGCCTCGACGATGCGGCTCACGTCGAGCTCGGGCACGGCGGGCTCGGCGAAGACCATCGCGATCCCGATCCATTCGGGGTCGGGCTCGGCCAGGCCCAGGCCGGCGGCGGCCCGCGCGAAGAAGCGGCCGGGGATCGGCAGCAGGATGCCCGCGCCGTCGCCGGTCTTGGCGTCGGCAGCGACGGCACCGCGGTGCTTGACCCGCCGCAGCGCGCCGAGCGCCGCCTCGACGATCATCCGCGAAGAGCGGCCGCGCGCATCCGCGACGAATCCGATCCCGCATGCGTCCCGCTCGCCCTGCACGTGATACGGCCTGCTCGCCAAGAAACCCCTCCGGAGATCGGCAAAACAAAAACGGCGCCCGTCGTGAGCGCCGTTGCCCGTTGCGATCGAGTCTACCGGGCGAAAACCGTTTCGCAACCGTTATCGCGAAAGAAGCGAGGCCCGGGGTCGCCGGGCCTCGCTCGCTTCGCTGCGGGGCGAATCTACAGCAGCGCCCAGAGCCAGATGTCGGGGGCGCCGTCGTTGGCATAGGTGCCGTCGCCGGTCTCGTCCGGCAGGTTGATGCACGAGTTCGGGGCGTACCGCTGGTTCGGGCCGGGCGTGCCGCAGGTGGGCGTCGGCCACGTCTTCCAGTCCGAGCGCGAGGCGTTGCGGCCGTTCAGGCCGGCGATGCCCTCGACGAAGCCCATCTCGACGCGCGGGTCCCCGCCGGGCGGCGTGATGCCCGGATAGTACGGCAGCGACTCGGGGTCGGTGTTGGTGCATCCCCAGATCGTCTGCAGCGCCACCGGCGCCGACGTGCCGTAGGTGTTGTGACTCCAGCAATTGTTCGGACCGGCGGTGGCGCCCTGAGCCAGGTCGGCCAGCCCGCTGCCGCTCACGGTGTTGCCCCACACGATGTTGCTGCTGGCCAGATACGGCTTCGACGATTCGGTCGCCAGCGGCGCCATCACGATGCCGGCCAGCGCGTGGTTGCGCACCGTGTTGCCGATGATCTGGTTCTGGTTGCCGCCCGCGATGGCGATGCCGACGCCGTAGAAGTCGGCGGCCGCGCCACGGCCCGGCGCCTGCAGGTTCGAGTTGTTCTCGATCAGGTTGTTCTTGATCGTCGTGCCGCGCTGGGGCGGGGCGACCTCGCCGTCGAGCGAGTTCGGCACGATCCCGAGCCCGTTGTTGTGCCACCACGAGTCCTTCAGGATCAAGTTGCCGCCCGCGTTCGTGCCCGAGTAGCCCAGGCCGTTCTCGGTGGACTCGATGTTGGTCACGACCGCGTCGCAGGGGAAGCACTCGCCGATGTAGATGCCGCCGTCCTGCGCGCCCGACGAGTACGTGTTGTCAAACTGTCCGCAGCGGGAGTCGTAGGCGAAGATGCCGTAGTCGCCCTGATTGTAGGCGGTCAGGTAGCGGCCCCAGTAGCCCGTCGAGGACTCCCAGTAGAAGGAGTGAAGCTGGTGCTGGCGGCCGGTCATGTTCTCGAGCAGGACCCGGTCTGAGCGCTTGACCTCGATCCCGATGCGGCGGCTGTTGGACGATCCGCCGTCGATGATGACCGTGTCGCGATCGGTGCCGGTCACGCGCAAGCCCGGCTTGTCGATGATGCGGACGTGCTCGGCGTAGATGCCGGGATGGATGACGATGTGATCACCCTCGTTCGCCGCGTCGACGGCGTCCTGGATCGTGCCGTATGCCTGGCCCTGTCCGACGGTGAGCACGCGTCCGCTGCTGCCGGGCGCGACGCCCAGCGCGGCGAGCTCGCAGGATCCGGTCTTGAACCCGGTTCCGTTGCCGAACGCGTTCGACGACATCGGCGCGGCCGTCAGGGCCAGCGCGACGCCGATGAGCAACAACCGTCTGAGCATTGCGA
>DATLFO010000277.1:0-5058 GCA_035541035.1 Actinomycetota bacterium | reverse complement strand
GGCAGCAGCGCAGGACCCGAGGACGAGCGAACCGGGCGCGGTACGCTGAGGCGCCGGCCGCCCGGCGCCTCAGCGTACCGCGCCCGGTTCGCTCGTCCTCGGGTCCTGCGCTGCTGCCCGTTATCGTGGCGGCCGTGCTGTCGGCCGGGATCGCATGGATCGTCGCGACGCGCCGGCGCCGCCGCGTTGAACGCGCCGCTGCAGAAGCCTCGCTCGAAGCCTCGCGCGTCAAGGATGCCCTCACCAACGTCAAGCACGAGATCGGCACGCCGGTCACCTCGATCCTGCTCGCGGCGCGCATCCTGTCGTCTCGCAAGATCTCGGCCGCCGAGCGCGGCAAGATCGTCGGCAAGCTCACCGACTCGGCACTGCGCCTCGAACGCACCGTCGATCTGCTCGTGACCTACGCGGCGCTGCGCGGCGGTGCGCGCGCCGTGTCGAAGGCGCATCTCGATCCGGCTTCGCTCGCGCAAGCGTCGGCCAGGCGGCTGGGCGAACTGCATCCTGGCCGGCGAATCGTAGTGCGGGCCGGCGAGTCCGTGCCCGCGGTCGCAGGGGACGCGAGCCTGGTGCGCGCCGCGCTCGATCAGCTCGTGGACAATGCGCTGAAGTTTTCGCGCAGCGGCGAAGCCGTCGAGATCGCCGTGCGAGCCGCCCCGTCGTCACCCGGATCCTGCGAGATCGCCGTGCGCGACCGGGGCATCGGCATCGCGCCGGCCGACCAGGCGCGCATCTTCGACGAATACGACCAGCTCGACGGCTCGGCGACCCGCGAGTTCGGCGGCGTCGGGCTGGGTCTTGCGTTCGTGCGCGAGGTCGCGGGGCTGCACGGCGGACACGTAGAGGTCCGCTCGGTGCCCGGGGCCGGCAGCACGTTCGTCCTGCGCTTCCCTCCGGCGTCGAGCAGGCCGGTCGTGGTGCGGATGCGCAAGCGTCGCGTCGCGTAGTGCGCTGCTAGGCTGCCGCGGCAATGCCCTGGCCGATCGAACCGCCCCTCAAGCCGATGCTTTCCAAGGCCGCGTCCGAGATTCCGCGCGGCGAAGGCTGGCGCTACGAGCCGAAGTGGGACGGCTTCCGTGCGATCGTGTTCCGCGACGGCGACCGCGTCAAGATCGATTCACGCAACGCGCGGCCGCTCGACCGCTATTTTCCGGAACTGCTCTCCCCGCTCCGCGAGGCGCTGCCGGATCCGTGCGTGGCCGACGGCGAGATCGTGCTGCAAGGCGAAAGGGCGCTGGACTTCGGCACGCTGCAGATGCGGCTTCATCCCGCCGCCTCACGCATCAACATGCTCGCGGAGCGCACGCCCGCATCGTTCGTCGCCTTCGATCTGCTCCACGACGGTGAGCGGGACCTGCGCGGCGAGCCGCTGTCGCTGCGGCGAGCGCGTCTGACCGAGCGCGTCACGGTCAACGACACCGTGCTGCTCACCCCGCACACCGAGGATCCCGACGAAGCCGCCGACTGGTTCACGCGCTTCGAAGGCGCCGGCCTGGACGGTGTGATCGCCAAACACGAAACGATTCGCTACGTCGAGGGCGAACGCGTGATGGTCAAGATCAAGCATGAACGCACTGCCGACGTCGTGGTCGGTGGCTACCGGATCGGCAAGGACGGCACGAGCCTCGGTTCGCTGCTGCTCGGCCTCTACGACGTGCACGGGACGCTCCATCACGTCGGCTTCACCTCGTCGTTCAATGCCAAGCAGAAGCGCGAGATCCTCGAGCTGCTGCAGCCGCTCCGCGGCGAAGGCGGCTTCGGGGACGGCCGCACGCCGGGCGAGCCGAGCCGCTGGAGCGGCGGCAAAGACATGGAGTGGGTCTCGCTTCAGCCGAAGCTGGTCTGCGAGGTCGCGTTCGACAAACTCGAAGGTGATCGGTTCCGTCACGGCGCGCGCTTCCTGCGCTGGCGCCCCGACAAAGATCCGTCCGACTGCACCTACGATCAGCTCGATCCGCCGCACCCGTTCTCGCTCGAGGAGATCCGCGCGATCACCTAGCGCGCTTCTTCTTCGCGGACGCATGTTTCTTCGCATGCGCAGTCTGTTTCTTGGCGCGCGACGGCGCTACGCGCGTCGGCTCACCGGGTGCCTTCGGAAAGTTCGGCGGCCACGGCGCATCGCCGAGCCCGCCCGCCTCGTCCCGGGCCGCGAGCTCGAGCAGCGGCTCCAGCACGTACGCGCGCTCGTCGATCCCCGCCCCCGGATCGCCGATGCCGGCGAAGCGCTCCGGCATCGTCAGGATGGTGTGGTCGTCCGGCTCGACGGTCGCGACCTCGTCCCAGCGCAGCGGTGCCGACACGCGCCCGTCGGGCGTGGGCCGAACCGAGTAGGCGGAGGCGACCGTGCGGTCACGCGCGTTCTGGTTGTAGTCGATGAACACGCCGTGCCGCTCCTCCTTCCACCACGCGGTCGTCACCAGCATCGGATCCCGCCGCTCCACCTCGCGGCCGAGCGCGAGCGCGGCTCGGCGCACCTCGGTGAACGGCCAGCGCGGCTCGATGCGAACGTTGACGTGGATGCCGCGTTTGCCGGACGTCTTGGGGAATCCTTCGAGCCCGTGCTCCTGCAACACCTCGCGCACCAGCAGCGCGGTCTGCCGGACGTGATCCCATGTCGCCTCCGGCGTGGGATCGACATCGATGCGAAGCTCGTCGGGATGGTCGGTGTCGGAGGCGCGCACGGGCCACGGATGAAGCTCGAGGCAGCCCAGGTTGATTGCCCACGCGAGATGCGCGGCGTCGCGCATGACCAGGAAGTCGGCGGTGCGCATGCTGGGAAACGTCACTTGGACGGTGTCGATCCACTCGGGCCGGCTCGTCGGCGCGCGCTTCTGGTAGAAGAAGTCGCCGTCCACGCCGTTCGGGTGCCGTTTGAGCAGCGTCGGCCGGTCCCGGCAGCCGGCCAGTGCGCCCGGCGCGACCGCCATCCAGTAGCGGACCAGGTCCATCTTCGTCACGCCGATCTCGGGAAAGAACATCTTGTCCGGATTGCTGATCCGAACCTCACGTCCTTCGACCGTGATCATCTCGGCGGCGGCCATCGCGATTCGAGGATACCCGGGCCGGTGATTGGCGAGCCCGCCCGGCTGCACCGCTCAGTCGAGCTCTTCGCGGGTGAGCTTGTCAGTCGAGCTCTTCGCGGGTGAGCTTGCGATACTCCTGCTCGTTGCTCAACGGTGTCCTTCGGGACGGGGTCCGGTTCGGTGAGGGCGATCGGCCACCACGGCGCGAACCTGTTTGGCGATCGAGACACGTTGTCCCGCGGGGCCGCCGATGTTGGCGACGATCACCGCGTGAAGATCCGCAACGAGATCGCTGCCTCTCTCGCGCCGGCGGATGCGTTTCCGGTGGACTCGCCGAACGTTCATTGCGGCATCGATTTCCCTCGCGAACCAAGGGGCAAACCGCTCAAGCAAGGCTTTCCTCACCGGGTGGACCACATTCGGCACGCGCCTGGGTCCTGCCGGTTCGCCTACAATCGGCGGTGCCGACATCGGGGACGTAGCTCAGTTGGTAGAGCACCGGCTTTGCAAGCCGGGGGTCGTGGGTTCGAATCCCATCGTCTCCACACGCGGGCACCGAACCTCGACAGACCGTCCGACAGGCCGCCTGGTGGCCGGGATCTTTCTAGGGGCGGGCGAGATCCTTCTTGGCTTCCGGCTCGAGGCCGCGCATGGGTTCGACCGGCTTGCGGCCTCGCTCCTCGCGCCAGACGCTGAATGCGACCGTCATCGCGGTCAGCCACACGAACCCCAGCAGATACCCGCCGACGATGTCGGTGATGTAGTGCACGCCGAGCGCGAGCCGTGTCACGCCGATCGCGAGCACGAGCACCACGGCGCCCGCGACGACCCAGGGCCGTCGCTTCTTCGGGATCACGGGCATGAACGTCAGCAGCAGCGCACCGTAGACGAACGTGGACGACATCGCATGGCCGCTGGGAAAGCTCTTGCCGTGCAGCGGGATCAGCGGGTTCTCGAGGTTCGGCCGGTCCCGGTCCACCACGATCTTGACGATCGAGTCCACGATGCCGCCGCCGAGCGATGTCGAGACCAGGAAGACCGCGAGCCGGAGCCGGTGGCGCCACAGCAGATAGCCCGCGGCGATCGAGACGATGAGGAAAAAGAACAGCGGCGTGCCGAGGAAGGTGATGACCTTGAGGATAACGATCAACGCGCCCTTGCCCGAGACCCATTCGTGCAGGTTGCGGGCCGCGGCAGTATCCACACGAACGAGCGGGCCGTTGTGGACGACCTGGCTCACCAGGTAACCGAACCCGATGCCGCCGGCGGCCACCGCAATGCCGAGCAGCGTGGCGCGAAGCCCGAAGCGCTGGGCCGGATCGAGGCGTCGTCGAATGAACGCACGGATCGTGGTCACACGCTTGGTTTGCCCGTGGCCAACGCGTGGGAAACCTAGCGGCATGTCCTCGCTCGCGGCGGTTGTTCGCGGGAGCCGCAGGAAGTCCGACATCAAACCGCTTCGGCGGTTTCTGCTCGGCCTCGCCGGCTTTCGCATCGTGATCGGCCTTCTCGCCATTCCGATGGCGGCGTTCCTATACCGCGAGCATTTCCTGGTGCTCGTGCTGATGCGTCCGACGAAAGAGGTGCTGCTGTTCGGCGGATTCCTGGCGCGCCAGCACAAGATTCACCTTCTGCAAATCCTGATCGCGGCCGTGCCGCTGGCGATCCTAGGAGTGTGGCACGCGTACGCGCTCGGCCGCATGTATTCCAAGGAGATCCACGACGCGAAGCTCCCCGGCATCGCGGGCCGCATCCTGCCCGCGGAACGGATCAAAGCGATGACCAAGGCACTCAAGAAGCACGGCGCGAAGGTCATCGTGATCGGCCGTGTCGCGGTCTTTCCGTCCTCGATCCTGGGCATGGCGGCCGGCTCGTCGAAGATGAAAGCCAAGACGTTCCTGCCGGCCGACGCCCTCGGCGGGCTGCTGTCGATCGCCGAGGCGGCCGGCGCCGGTTATCTGCTGGGCGCTGCCTACAAGAACGGCAAGCCGTGGCTCACCGCGATCGGTCTGGCGGCGCTGGTCGGGTTCGGGAT
>DATLFO010000276.1:0-12469 GCA_035541035.1 Actinomycetota bacterium | reverse complement strand
TGTCCACGCCGTGTGTCCACGCCGTGTGTCCACGCCGTGTGTCCACGCCGTGTGTCCACGCCGTGTGTCCACGCCGTGTGTCCACGCCGTGTGTCCACGCCGTGTGTCCACGCCGTGTGTCCACATGGCCGCCGGCCGACTCGTCAATTTTCTTGACGAGTCGGTTGCATGACCACCGGACTCCACCGCGCGCCTAGCCGTCCAACTGCGCGGCGAGCGCGTCACGATCGGTGACCGGCTCCTTGCAGGCGAAGCGCTCGCACACGTAGGCGGTGGCGACGCCGTTGCGCTCGGTGCGGCCCTTCATCAGCGGCACCGTCTCCTCGTCGCCGCCGGCGAGCACCCGCGGCAGCGCGACCCGGCGCCAGACCACGTCGGCGAGCCAGCGCGTCTCCGGCCCGGTGCCGGTGATCGCGATCTCCTTTATGCCCGCCGTAGCCGAGTCCATGGCGCACAGCGCCTCGCCGAAGCCGAGCGGCGCCTGCGCGGCGATGCCGGTGACGCGCTGCAGCGATGCGATCGCACGGTGCTCGTAGGACGCTTCCCCGGTGAGCGCGGCTAGGCGCAGCAGCAGCGAGGCCGCCGATGAGCTTCCGGAGGGCACGGCGTTGTCGAACACGTCGCGCGGCCGCAGCACGAGCGCCTCGGCATCCGAGCCGGTGTCGTAGAAGCCGCCGTCCTCGGCCGCGAACAGCTCGATCATCGCATCAGCGAGCGCACGCGCCTCGGTGAAGTAGCGCGTCTGGAACGTGGTCTCGTACACGTCGAGCAGCGCGCCGGCCAGCAGCGCGTAGTCATCGAGATAGCCCGGACCGCTCGTGCGCCCGTCGCGCCACGAGCGCAGCAGCCGGCCGTCGTCGCGGCGCAGGTTCGCGAGCGCGAAGTCGGCGGCCTGCATCGCGGCGACGATGAAGTCGTCACGGTCCAGCAGCCGTCCCGCTTCGCACAGGCCGGCGATGGCCAGGCCGTTCCACGACGCGAGGATCTTGTCGTCGATCGCGGGCCGCACGCGTTGCTCGCGGAGCGCGAACATCTCGCCCTTGACCCGGTCCAGGGCGGCACGGATGCGCTCGACCTTCGCGCCGGTCGCGTGTGCGACCTCCTCGAGCGGCAGCGGCATCCACGGGATGGTCTTGCCTTCGAAGTTCCCGCCGTGCTGCAGCGACCATGCCGCGGACACGATCTCATCGTCCTCGCCCGCGATACGCCGGATCTCGTCGGTGGTCCAGACGAAGAACTTGCCCTCCTCGCCTTCGCTGTCCGCGTCGCCGCTGCTGTAGAAGCCGCCGCCGGGATGGCGCATCTCGCGCAGCAGGTACTCGCCGGTGGCGATCGCCGTCCCCGCGAACAGGCGGTGCGGATCGTCGAGCGCGACGGCCGCGCGCGCGTACAGGCGCAGCAGCTGGCCGTTGTCGTAGAGCATCTTCTCGAAGTGGGGCACGAGCCAGAAGCCATCCACCGAGTAGCGGTGGAAGCCGCCGCCGACCTGATCGAAGATGCCGCCACGCGCCATCCGGGTCAGCGTCAAAGTCAGCATGTCGCGGGCGCCCGCGAAGCCGAGACGGCTCGCGCGCAAAAGGAACTCCAGGGTCATCGGCTGCGGGAACTTCGGCGCCCCGCCGAACCCGCCCCACTGCTGGTCGAAGTTCGCGGCCATCGCGTCGAAGGCCGTGCGAAGGATCGACGGGTCCAGCGCGCCACCCGCGGGCAGCCCTTCGGTCATCTTCGTGATGTGCGCGAGCAGGTTGATGCTTTGCGTGCGCGCCTCGTCGCGCTGGGAGCGCCAGGCCTCGGCGACCCCCATGAGCACGCGGCGGAAGGCGGGCAGACCCTGCCGGTCCTCGGGCGGAAAGTAGGTTCCGCCGTAGAACGGCGCCCCGTCGGGCGTGAGGAACATCGTCATCGGCCATCCGCCGTGCCCCGTCATCGCCTGGACCGCGTTCATGTAGATCTGATCGAGGTCGGGCCGCTCCTCGCGATCGACCTTGACGTTGACGAAGTGGTCGTTCATGAACGCGGCGATCTCGGGGTCCTCGAACGACTCGCGCTCCATCACGTGGCACCAGTGGCAGGCGGCGTAGCCGATGGACAGAAAGATCGGCTTGTCCTCGTCCTTGGCGCGCTGAAGCGCCTCGGGGCCCCACTCGTACCAGTCCACCGGGTTGCCGGCGTGCTGCAGCAGGTAGGGGCTGGATGCGCTGGCGAGTCGATTGGGCATGACGGCAGTCTCGCGCAGAGCGCGCAGCCTGTCGAACGAGCGCGGTCAGGTCGCGGTTGCTTCGCGCGCCCGGCGCAGGGCGCGCGGGCCGATCAGGCGCCACGCCCAGGCGGTCCAGCCCAGCATCATCACCATGCCGATCATCGCGAAGCCGAACGCGACCGCGCGCACGTCGAAGATCCCGGCGGCGAAGCCCGCGAGCGACAGCGATGTCGTCATCGTCATCGTGATCAGCGAGTAGTCGAAGGCGAAGATGCGGCCGCGAACGTGGTCGGGGGTGAATCGCTGGAGGGCGTAGGCGCTGATGGTCCAGTTGGCGCCGCCGCCGATGTGCGCGCCGCAGACGGCGGCCGCGGCCAGCCACAGGCTGGGCGCGCCGGCGAACAGCGCGTAGCAGATCGAGAACACCGCAAACGCGAAGGCGATCGACACCAGCAGCCGCTCGTCCTTGTTGCGGAGCAGGAAGCGCCGGAACAGGAACGGTCCGGCGAGCGCGCCGACGCCGCGCGCGCCCATCAGGATGCCGATGCCGGTGTCGCCGCGCTCGAAGACCTGCACCGCCATGGTGGACAGCAGCGCGATCGTGCCGCCCGCCGAGCCGAACAGCCCCTTGGCCACCAAGATGGCCCGTACCCGCGCTTCCTCGCGCACGAACCGCAGGGCGACCGCAATGTCCTGCACGATCGTGACCTGGGTCGGCTCGGGGATCTTCTCCTGGAACGGCTCGCGGATCGAGCGCAACAGGAGCGCCGACACCAGGAACGATCCGGAGTCCATCAGGAAGGCCGCTTCACGGCCGAGCGTGGCGGCGACCAGGCCGCCGAGCGCGGCGCCCACTGCGAGCATGGTTCCCCACGCCGAACCCATCAGCACGTTCGCGCGCGCCAGATCCTGTCGCCGGACCAGGTTCGGCAACGACGCCGAGGAGGCCGGCTCGAAGAACGGCGCGAACGCGCTGAGCAAGGCCGTGCACACGAAGGCGATCCAGATCGTGGACGCGTCGCGCGCAAACAGGAAGCCGAGCGCGACCGCCGCGCGCGCGAGGTCGGCACCGATCATGAGCTTGCGGCGGTCCACGCGATCGGCGATCACGCCGGCGAACGGCGAGACGATCGCGAACGGCAGCGTCGAGGTCGCCAGCATCAGCCCGGCGAGCGCGGGCTTGCCCGTGGTTTCGAGCACCAGCCCTTGGAGCGCGACGACCGCGAACCAGTCGCCCGCGAAGGACACGATGGCCGACAGGTACAGGCGAGCGAACCCGGGATTGCGGCGGAGCAAGCCGCCGGAGGGGATCGGGGTCTCGATCGTCATCGTGTCCGGCCATCGTAGGCGGGGAGAGGCCCCCGGCGCGTGCGCTTTGCGGCGCGAGCAAGCCGCCCGTAGCCTGTCGCGCGCGACGACGCCGGGAGGCCGGGCTGATGGCAAACGAGACGGGCATGAAGCTGTTCGTGCGGGCCACCCGCGCGAAGGTGCTGCCGGTCATGCTCACGCCCGTGACCGTCGGCGCGGCGGTCGGGTGGGAACGATCCGGCGTGTGGTCGTGGCCGCGCTTCGCGCTCACGGTCGCCGGCGCGGCGGCGATGCATCTGGCCGCCAACGTGATCAACGACATCTACGACGAGGAGTCGGGCGCCGAGGTGCGCGCCCGTGCCGACCACCGCTCGGTCGCGACCGGGTCGGGCGTGCTCGGCGCCGGGCTGATGTCGAAGCGGCAGCTTCTCGGGCTTGCGGGCGCGCTCTTCAGCGTGGCGCTCGCGTGCGCGGGGGTGCTGGCGGCGCTCGGCCGGCCGCACGTGCTGTGGCTCGGCGTGATCGGGTTCGTGCTCGCGTGGGAGTACGTGGGCCCGCCGCTGCGCTACGGGTTCGTCGGCCGCGGCCTCGGCGAGGTGGGGATTTTCCTCGCCTTCGGCCTGCTGCCCGTCGCGGGCTCCGCCTACGTGCAGGCGGGCCGCTTCGACGCGGCCGCCCTGTGGGCGTCGGTCGTTCCCGGGCTGCTGGCCATGCTCGTTCTCTACCACCATCATTTCCTTCATTGGCAGTCGGATCGCTCGGTCGGAAAGATGACGCCGGTCGCGGCCCTCAAGCCCGATATCGCGCTCGTCGTCGGACGCATCGCCTTGATCGCCACCACCATTGCGCTCGCGATCCAGACGCTGGCGCTGTCGCTGTTCCCGCCGGCCGCGTTCCTCGCGGCGCTGTCGTTCGCTCCGGTCGCCTTCGCGCAGCAGGGCGCGGCCGAGGACCCGGGCAACGAAGCCTACGTGCGGGTGCTCGGCGCGAGCCTGGGCGCGTCGGTCGTGACCGGCGCCGTGCTGGTGCTCGCGGCCGCGGTTCGCGTCGCGCTGCGCTGACGCCGGGCAGGATCCCGGCCGGGCCGCGGCGAATCGGACCACGATGAGCCGTCCACCCGTTCCCTTCGATGTCTCCGAAGCCGCCCGGGGCGGGATTCCCGAGCGAATCCTTCGCGGCGTGCGTTCGTCCGAGGAGGCCTACGAGATCCTTCGTCGTCCGGTGACCCGTCGCAGCGTGCTCAAGGGCGCGGGGGCCGCGGCCCTCGCGGGGCCGGTCCTGTGGACGCGTCCGGGCCGCGCGAGCGAGCCGCCGCGCGGCATCCACCTGGCCTACGGAGACGACCCGGGCACCTCGATGAGCGTGTCCTGGTTCACGGGCGGGCCGGTCGCGGGCGCCGCGCTCGAGATCGGGGACACCCCCGCGTTCGGCACCACGATCCCGGCGGCATCGACTACGTACTCGCCGCCGCCGTCGATCCCGCAGCCGATCAGCCGCCAGCATCACGCGACCGCGACCGGGCTCGAGCCGGGCACGCGTTACCACTATCGCGTGCGGCACGACGGGGCGGTCAGCCCGGCCTTCACCTTCGAGACCGCGCCCGGCGCGATCGTGCCGTTTCGCTTCACGTCCTTCGGCGATCACGGAACGGATCCGGGAACGGCCACGAGCCGCGTGTCGTGGGGAACCGCGTTCTCGCCGCGGGCCGTGCGCGCGGTCACGGCGCTCGATCCCGCCTTCCACGTGCACAACGGCGACCTGTCGTACTCGTGCGGCGGTCCCCAGCTCGCTTGGGACGTGTGGTTCGAGCAGATCCAGTCGCGCGCGGCGGTCATGCCCTGGATGGTCGCGCTCGGCAACCACGAGATGGAGCTCGGCTTCGGTCCGCGCGGCTACGACCCCTTCCGGTCGCGCTTCCGGCTTCCGGCCAACGGCATCGATTCAGGGCCGCTGCGGACGAGCACCTTCTACGCCTTCCAATACTCCAACGTCCTGGTGATGATGCTCGACGGCAACGAGGCCGCCAGCGAGTACGGCTACCACTTCAACCGCGGCTATCTCGCCGGCGCGCAGGACGCGTGGATCGAGCAGACCTTGCAGGCCGCGCGGACGTCGCCGACGATCGACTGGGTCGTGGTCTCGTTTCACAACTGCATGTTTTGCACCGACGTCGTGCACGGCTCCGACGGCGGATGCCGAACTCGCTGGCAATCCCTGTTCGATGCCTATCGCGTCGACGTCGTGCTCAACGGGCACAACCACTGCTACGAGCGCACCCATCCCATCCGCGGTCACGGCCACACCACGCTGATGCCGGGCGAGCCGGTCGAGCCCGCGACGATGGGCGTCACCTACGTGTGCGCGGGCGGCGGCGGCCAGCTCGCCGCGCCGCGGTCGGTCTCGACCTACCCGGCGAGCCTGCTGCACAACGAGGCTGGGGAGCGCGAGATCGAGCATGCGCTGTGGCGCGCCTCGCGCATCGAGGGCTACACGGTCGCGGTGGTGGACGTGGACCCGGGCGCGCCGGGCGGCACGACCACGCTCACGCTGACCGCGCGGGAGTTCATGACCGACCTGATGGCGCCGGTGGACCGCGTCGTGCTGACCCGGCCGGCGAAGGCGGTGGCAGCGGTCCGCGGCCGCTGAGCGGGGTCCCGCGGAAGGAGCCCGCGGGGCGCGCATCGAAGTAGGCATCGAACCGGGCAACGGGGCGAGGGGCGCGAGGCCGGTGCGGCCTGGCGGCGAATCGATCGGGAGGATCCATGAAGAAGCGTCTGATGGCGTTCGGCATCGCCGGCGCCGCATTCCTCGCGCCGGCCGGCGCGCTCGCGGGCCACGGCACCGGATGCGACTACACCGCCTCGCAGGAGCACTCGACGACCGTGGGAAGCGTGGTGATCTACGCCGACACCGACGGCGGGGGCGGAACCAGCGGGACCGCCGATCAGGCCGCGGGCGTGTGCGCCGGCCCGGGCTCGTTCGAGGCGGGCCACAGCGCGACCCTCGGATCCGACCGCTCGGCCTGGTACGGCCTCGGCATCCACAACGGGCTCTACCTCATCGCCGACGGCGACAACCTGGAGAACCCGGATCCGGTGGACGGCTACATCGGGATCTCCAACTACGAGACCGGAAGCACGAGCTGCCGGAACAACACCGACTGCAGCGGCAGCAACGGCGGCGGCGAGGTCGGTCCGGGCGGCGGTCCCTACGCGCCGGTGTATGTGCCGCTCGCGTGCGGCAACACGACCGGTCCGTCGTGGGACGACTCGCGTCGCGACGGCTGCGAGATTCCGTAGGGGCTCTCTAGACGCGGCGAATCTCGGGCGGGACGGGGCTGGCCTCCGTCCCGCTTCGTTCGATCTCGTGCTGCGCCGCGCGCGCGGCGGATGCGATCTCGGCGACGGGAAGCGTCTTGTGGACCTTGCCGTACTTCTCGAGCTTGGCCGCGCCGCGATCGAGCAGGGTGATCGCGCCATTGACGTTGCCGCGTTGGAAGTGCGTGAAGCCGACCGCCACCTGCGTGATGCCTTGCCAAAAGTCGCGGTCCGGCTCGGGCGAGGGATGCCAGGCGAACTCCCACATCTCGTGCGCCTGGAAGAAGCGGCCGTTGTTGAAATGCTCGATGCCGCGGTCGAGCGCCTCGTCCTCGCTCTGCGGATCGGGCTCCTCGACGTACTCGGCAGCCGCCTCGCGCGGCAGCGGGCGGCCGAGGGCGTCGCGCGGACGCGCGTTCTTCGCTCGTCCCTGTTCGTCACGGTCGCGCTCTGCCATGGGTACATGCTAGCCGCGACCACGATGGGGCTGCCGCACCGCCGGCCGGATCGTGGTTTCGGGCCCATCGTGGCTGCGCGAACCCCGCACGAGCCACGCCTATACTCGGGCGCGTGACGGTCAACACGACGGACGAGATCTTCGTCGACGCCGAGCCCGCCGACGTCTATCGCGCATTGCTGACGTTCGGCAAGGACGCGTCGTGGTGGCCGGGCGCCAAGTCCGAGTCGTCCGGCAAGCGCATCACGGTCACCCTGCCGGTCGGCGCGCTCACGCGCGTGCGCTTCTCGGCCACAGTGGACAACGTGCGTCCGGACGAGGGCCTCACCTGGGTGTTCGAGGACGGGGAGCTGACCGGCCGCGGCGAGTGGTGGCTCGAGCCGTTCAAGGACGGCACCATCGTCCACTACTACCTGATCGAGGCCGGCAAGGCCGGCGGCACGCGAGGGCTCGACGCGCTCGTGGACAAGCATCGGGTGGCGGTGCGTCGCGGGATGAACGCGCTGAAGGACTTCATGGAGGGGCGATGAGCGAACCGGTTCGCTGCCCCGCGTGCGGGGCGAGCAACGCGGCCGGCGCGTCGTGGTGCGGACAATGCCTGACCCGGTTCGATTCGGCTGCCGCGGGCGCGGCCGAAGCCGGACCCGCCGCGAGCGCTGCGGCCCCGGCGGCTGCCGCTGCCGGCCCGGCGGTACCCGCGCCGGCTCCGCTGCGAAGCGTCGCGTCCGAAGGCGTGCACCGCCGGGGCGAGGATCTGGTGTGGACCTGCCCGACCTGCGCGGCCGTCAACGAGATGTCGCACACGGCGTGTCCCGTCTGCGCGACGCCGATCGCGGTGCTGTTCGGCGCGACGAAGCGGGGGAGCGGGCCCGCGCGCACCGGGCCGATGGTCATCGTGCTCTCCGCTGTGCTTCCGGGCGCGGGCCATGGCTATGCCGGGCGGGCCGCCGACGCGATCGCGCGCGGCGTGCTGTTCGTGTGGACGACGGCGATCGGGATCTTGCTGCTGACACGGACGACGGCGCGCGGCACGGGCGTGTTCCGTGCGATCGGCGCGGTGTTCGTCATCACCGCGGCGGGCACGTGGCTGATCACGATGCTCGAAGCGCAGCGGCTCGCGCGCGGCGACGACGATCCGCTCGTTCCCGGCAAGGTCCTGCTGTGGGCGTCGGCGGCGCTGACCGGCCTGCTGTTCGTCGGGCTCGCTGCGGGCGCGCGCACGCGCTGAAGGCGCGGCTCGCTCCTTTCACGGGCACAGGCGCCACGCTAGGATTTCCGCACATCCGGCGGCGGGAGGGCAGATGGCGGACCAGACGCAAGGCTCGATCGTGATCGAGGCGGATCCGGCCGTGATCATGGCGGAGATCGCAGACTACGATTCCTATCCGGAGTGGTCCGGGGAGATCAAGAAGGTCGAGATCCGCGAGACCGACGACCAGGGCCGCGGCAAAAGGGTTTCTTTCGAAGTCGCCAGCGGCCCTCTCAAGGCCGACTACGTGCTGGACTACCGGTACAAGCCCGGGGACGCAGGCGTGTCGTGGACCTTCGTCGAAGGCACGAACCTTCGCAACATGGAAGGCGAGTACACGCTTGCGGCGCAAGCGCCCGGGAAGACGAACGTCACCTACACGCTCAAGGTCGACACGCCGATCCCGATGCTCGGCTTCATGAAGCGTCAGGTCGAGAAAAAGATCATCGACGTGGCGCTCAAAGGGCTGAAAAAGCGCGTCGAATCACGCTCCTAAAAGCTCGTTTCACGTTCGAAAGCGGCGGTCCCGCGCCCCCGGTATGCTGGCCGCTCCATGCGAATCCTCCTCTTTACCGGCAAAGGCGGGGTCGGCAAGACGACCGTTTCCGCCGCGACCGCGGTGCACGCCGCGCGACGCGGCCTGCGCACGCTCGTGATGTCAACCGATCCGGCGCACTCGCTCGCCGACGCGATGGCCGAGCCGCTCGACGGTGAGCCGCGCGAGGTCGCCCCGAACCTATGGGGCCAGCAGATCGATGCGCAGAAGCGGCTCGAGGAAGGCTGGCGCGAGATCCAGGAGTACGTGCTGACGCTGCTGGACTGGGGCGGGGTGGATGCCATCGCCGCGGAGGAGCTTTCGGTGATCCCGGGCCTCGACGAGATCTTCGCGCTCACCGACGTGCGGCGTGCCGCCGACAGCATGGCCTACGACCTGTTGGTGGTCGATTGCGCCCCGACGGCCGAGACGCTTCGCCTGCTGAGCTTGCCCGACGCGCTCAACTGGTACTTCGAGCGCATCTTCCCGATGGAGCGCCGCATCGCCAAGGTAGCGCGCCCCGTGGTCAACCGCATGGTCAAGGCCCCGATCATCGCCTCGGACACCGTGATGGGAGCGGTCGAACGGCTGCATCGCACGCTCGAGTCCGTGCGCCGGCTCCTGATCGACACGGAGACCTCGTCGGTGCGGCTGGTCGTCAACGCCGAACGAATGGTCATCGCCGAGGCGCGCCGCACCTACACGTATCTGAACCTGTTCGGCTATCGCGTCGACGCGGTCGTGTGCAACCGGCTGCTCCCCGAGACGATCACCGATCCGTATTTCGAGGAGTGGAAAGCGCTGCAGAAGATGCATCTCGGGACCATCCACGAATCGTTCGCACCCGTGCCGATCATGAACGTGCCGCTCTACGACCGCGAGATGGTCGGGCTGGACCGGCTCGGCGTGCTCGCCGAGAACCTCTACGGCGAGACCGACCCGGCGGCCATGCTCCACGACGTCGATCCGGTCGTGGTCCGCAAGACCGCAGAGGGCGCGACGATGTCGCTGCACCTGCCGTTCACCGAGAAGGCCGACATCGATCTGCTGCGCAAGGGCGACGACCTCTACGTCAAGGTCGGGCCGTACAAGCGCGCCATCATGCTCCCCGTGTCGCTGTCGCGCCTCGAGGTCGCCGGCGCGGCCTTCGAGGGCGAGGCGCTCGTCGTACGATTCAAGCGGCCGCCCGGCGAGGAGCCGGAACCCGAGCCCGCCGAGCCGGCGAAGCGGCGCCGGGGGCGCGGCGCCGCGTCCGGCGCGCACGGCGAGGCCGCGAAGAAGTCCGCAGCGCGGCCGCGTCCAGCGCGCGCCGCCGAGGCCGAGGGGAGCGATCGGTGAACGAGGAGCCCAAGGGCGGATCCGGCGGGGGTCTCTTCGGCGGCATCCCGCAGCCGAATTGGGGCCAGACGCAGGATTGCATGCTGTGCCCGTTCGGCTTGGTTGCGTTCGCGGTTCGAAACACCAATCCCGAGATGATGGAGCATCTGGTCAAGGCCGGTATGGAGCTGATGCTCGCGTTCAAGGCCCTAGCCGACGCGGCGGCCGACAAGCTCGGGCACACGAGCCGACCCGAGGACGGCCTGCAGCGCATCGACATCTCCTGACCCGGTCTGGATTCGCGGGCGCGCGGGCGGGTACACTCGCGGCGATGGCTGATCGGCACGAACCCGGCGGCATCCCGACCGAACAGTCCCTGCGCGCGCTCGCTTCCATGGACGCGGGCGATGCGGCGGTCGTGTCGTTCTACCTCGACACCGACGGGCGCCGGTCTCCCCGGCGATCCGACCTCGAACGCGCCACCGCCGACGCGCTGCGCGCCGTCGAGTCCCAAGACCTGTCGCGCGCCGCGCGCGCCTCGGTCACGGCCGATTGCGCGCGCATCCGCGAGTACGTCGCCAAGGAGTTTCAGCGGAACTCGACGCGCGGCCTCGCCGTCTTCGCCTCCGATGCGATCGATCTGTGGAACGTGTGCCACCTCCCGGCGCCGGTGCGCACACGCGCCGTCGCCGACCGCCATCCGCACGTGCTGCGGCTCGAGGCGCTCGTCTCGCGCGCCGAGCGGTTCGCCACCGTGCTGATCAGCCGGGACAAGGCCCGGCTTTTCACGACGTTCCTCGGTCACACCGAGGAACGCAGCGGCGTGCTCGACGACGTGCCCGGCAAGCACGGGCAGGGCGGCTGGTCGCAGGCGAACTACTCGCGGCACATCGACGAGATCGCGCACCGGCACTCCAAGCACGCGGCCGAGGTCCTGTTCGAGCTCTCGCGCAAGGAGCCGTTCGACCGGCTGATCCTCGCCGGGCCCGAGGAAGCCGCCGGCACCTTCGAGAAGGACTTGCATCCGTGGCTCGCCGAGCGGGTCGCGGGACGGATCTCCCTGCCGATGACCGCGGGCATCGCCCGGGTGGCCGAGGCGGTTCGCGAGGCCGAGGACCGAATCGAGGACGAACGCGCGGCCGAGGCGGTGGCGCGCATTCTGGAGGAGTTCGCCGCCGGGCGCTCCGCCGTGGTAGGCCTGGGCAAGACCCTGGCGGCGCTGGGCGAGGGCCGCGTGGAAACGCTGGCGATCGCCGACGGCGAGCCGCGAGCCGGCTACCGATGCGATGTGTGCGCGCGCCTCGCCGCTACCGACGGCGCATGCGGCGCGTGTGGCGGCGCGATGCTCGGCGTGGCGGACCTCAACGAGGAGATCGTCGACGAAGCCTTGCGCAAGCGTTGCGGCGTCGTCGCCGCCCAGACCCGGCCGCTGCCCGACGGCATCGGCGCGCTGCTGCGCTTCTAGGGCGCCGTGGCCGCGCCCGCGATCGGCATCGATGTCGGCGGCACCAAGATCGCCGCGGCGGTGGTGGACGAGACCGGCGGCGTGATCGCCCGCGACGTCGTCGCGACCGACGCCGACGCGCCCAACGCCATCGCGACCGGCATCGTCAAAATCGCCCGCGAGCTCCGCGCGGTCGCGCCGTCGGTCGGCGCGATCGGCATCGGCGCCGCAGGCCTGGTCGACACCGCCCGCGGCCTGATCATCGCCGCGCCGAACCTTTCGTACCGCAACCTTGCGATCCGCGACTACGTGCAGACGCGGCTGTCGCTGCCGGTGTTCGTGGACAACGACGCGAACGTCGCCGCGTGGGGCGAGGCGCGCTTCGGGGCCGGCCGCGGCCGCGGCGATCAAGTCATGATCACGGTCGGGACCGGCATCGGCGGCGGCATCATCCTGGACGGGCGCGTCTACCGCGGCGCGCACGGCTTCGGCGCCGAGATCGGCCACATGATCGTCCAACCCGGCGGGCCGGCCTGTCCCTGCGGGGCGAACGGATGCTACGAGCAGCTCGCCTCCGGCAACGCGATCGGCCGTGTCGCGAGCGAGCGCATCGGCGAAGCGCCCGGCTCGCTGGTGCTCGAG
>DATLFO010000275.1:0-2364 GCA_035541035.1 Actinomycetota bacterium | reverse complement strand
AAGCCGATGCGTGCGAGCGGCCCGGAGCGCGCGGGGCCCTCGCGGCCCGCCTCGTCGTGCGGGTCGCAGTAGGTGAAGAGCAGGGTCTCGCCGTGCAGCGGCTTGTTGGCCGCCGGGTAGGGGAAGGTGCCCTCGAAGACGCCGGTCGAGACGCCCGTCTCCGTGAGCGTTGCCTCGTTCCCCGAGGCCGCCGGCGTGCGGCAGTTGTCCACGGCGTAGAGCGCACGGGCGCCCGCTTCCGTGAGCACGTTGCCCGTCAAGGCCGCGTGCGCGTAGCGCACCTTCACCTGGTCGAGCGCCGCCGGGTTGCGGTTGCGGTCCATGTCCACGGCGCGGATGCGCGGGACGCTGTATCCGCTCACCGAGGCCGGCATGTCCGTGCCGATGTAGACCGAGCGCGTCAGGGAGACGGCGCCCGAGCTGGCCTGGAACCAGCGGTAGTCCGTCGCATCCTCCGGCACCGCCGGCAGCGAGACGACGCCGGAACCGCCCGATTCGCGGTGCTGGTCCGTGTAGCTGACCGTGTAGCGGTCGCCGTGGTTCGCGGCGATGACGCCGCCCGGACCGAGGCGCACGCGCGCCGCGAAGACGCCGCTGTTCGCGCTGGTCTCCGCGAGCGAGACCTCGACCCCGAGCGGGTTCGAATCGGTCTTCAGGACGACCGTGGCGAGCTCCGACTTGAGCGGATCGCGGTTGAGGTCCGCATCCGCGACGCGGATGCCGAGCGGCTGCGTGCCGAAGACCGCGCGCGGGCCCTTCGCCGCGTCCAGGACGCCGTTCGCGAGACGCTGGTTGCCCGAGTGCACCGCCAGCTGCGCCGTCGTCGACTCGGTGAACGCCACCGTCGCCTGGACGAGGTCGCGCACCGTGAACGGGAACTGGCAGTCGCCGTCCACCGCCGGCTGGCCCGGCATCACCTGGCTGAACGGCGCGCCCGGCTCGTTGTCCACGTCCGCGGGGTGGTTCGGCGAGCAGTCGAGCTGCTGGAACGTGCCCGCGTTCGCCCGCGGCCGCAGGTTCTCGATGTACGCGTAGTCGAAGTACGTGACCACGATGACGGACCGGTCCACGCGCGTCGGGTCGCCCGGCGGCAGCTGCAAGGCCAGGTCGTTCAGCGCGGCGGCGCCGATCGCGAGAGGCACGTTCGCGTCGAACTGGCCCGCGGTCGTCGTGAGCTCGAGGATGCGCAGGTCGAGCCGGTCGTGGCAGTTCGGGTTCGCGGAGGTACCGCACGCCACCGCCATCGGGCGCGCGTCGCGCGCCGGGTCGAACGGCTGGTCCGGGTCCACCAGGTAGGACTCGAGGCGGACGTACACGTCGTTCCGGACGTTCTGCTGCCGGTAGTCGGCGCGAATCTCCACGCCCGCGAGCGGGATCTTTCCGCCCGTGGTCGGGACCGTGCACGCGCTGCCGGCAATCTGGCAGTCGCCGAACGTGATGACGCCGTTCGCGTCGATGCGGTACTCCTCCAGCGCCTGGCCGATCGTGAAGGCGTTGACGTGGCGCCACGCGCGGAACACCTTCGAGCCGGGGGCCGTCTCCACGTAGACGATCTGCGACCCGGACGCGGGCACGTTCACCGTGCGAACTTGGTGGTTGCCGACGCCGTTGCCCAGGCCGACGCGCTCCTGCAGGACGCGGCCGTCGCGGTCCGAGTCGGAGACACGGACCGTGAGGATCTGGCCGAGACCCTCCAGGGTCGTCGGCGTCACCGAAAGCGAACCGGGCGTGGCGGGCCGGTAGCGGGCCGTCATGACGATGCGGCTGTCGAACGTCGAGGGCTGGTGCGCGCCGGTCGGCATGCAGCCCGGCAGCACGTCCGCGGTGCAAGCGGGCCTCGCACGGTCCTCGTAGAGGCCGTGCACGACGTACTGCGTGCCCGCGGCGGTGCCGAGGTCCAGCACGGTGAGGCCCTTCGGCGGGATGCCGACGTAGGGACCGAACTTGAGGCGGGCCGCGAACACGTCCGTGTCGGGCCCCGTCTCGAATAGCGTCACCGGGACCGTCTTCAGGGGGAAGCTGGCCTGGCCGGCCGACGAGATGGCGAACACCTCGAGCGTCGCCCGCAGCGTGTCGATCGCCGTCGGGTCGACGTTCCGGTCGTTGTCCGTGATCGTCAGGTTCGCGTAGTCCTGCCGGCCGAAGAAGTCGGCCTGCGGCACGCCGGCGCCGCCGACGAAACCGTCGAAGGGGCCGTGGCCGCCCGCGGAGGGGGCGCGGACCGGCATCGCGAGCGTCACCGTGCGCTGCGAGCCGGCCGTCGCCAAGCGCGCGTCGAAGTAGTCGATCTCGACCTGGTCGCCGGCGTTCGCGCGGATCTCGCGGTTGAAGTCGGTCAGCAGCGTCGCCGACGTCAACTGAACG
>DATLFO010000274.1:0-22639 GCA_035541035.1 Actinomycetota bacterium | reverse complement strand
CGGTCTGGTTCAGGTACGGGCTGGTTTTGGTCCGGTCGCCCTTCCAGTAGTAGGCGAGCAAGATCTCGTTGTCGCTCACGCCCGGCGTGACGCGAACGGCGCTGCCGGGCGTGAGCGACAACGAGATCTTGCTCGCCTACTACTGGAAGGGCGACCGGACCAAAACCAGCCCGTACCTGAACCAGACCGGTACCGGGCAAGAGGGCAACGTCGACGAAGGCGTCGCCTTTATGGCGATGATCGACTGGATCAACAAGCACGCCACCGACGGCAGCGAGTTTCTCGGCTACAAGTTCAACCTGCACGGCCGCAAGCTGAAAGGCTTCGTGAAAGAGGCCGGACAGTATCCCGACGACTACGCGGCCACGGGCGAGTTTCTCGCGCGCGACCTCAAGCTCAAGGGCGCGGCCAAGCCGGGGCCCTTCGCCGCGATCTCCTCGCACGGCTCGCTCAGCGCCTACATCTGTCCGCGTCTCGCCAAGGCGGGCATCTTCAACCCGAGCACCTATGACCTGAACTGGGGGCTGTACCAAAAGACGAACGGTTACTGCATGTCGGCAGGGCAGTCGTGGTCCGATCAGGTCGAGGCGATGATCGCCTACGTGACCAAGCAGGTGAACAAGACCCAGTACATGACCGCGAACGTCGGACAGAAGCGCGTCTACGGCTTGCTCTACACCGAGTATCCCGGGCTGGTGGACGCGGCCCCGAAGTTCGAGCGGATGATCGAGAAGGCCGGTATCGACATCGCGTTGTCGCTGTCGATCGCGGCCGATCTGACCACCGGACAGACCATGGCGTCGACGCTTGCGAACAAGTTCCGGGACGCAGGCGTCAACACGCTCATCATCCCGGACGCCGGAGCGCCGCTGAACTTCACCCACGCGGCGCAGGCCAACGGCTACAGCCCCGACTACCTCGTGTGGCCTTGCTCGGGGCAGGACAACGCCGCCATGGTTCGCCTCTACAACGCAACCCAATGGACGCGCGCGTTCGGGCTGACCTGCTACGACGAGCACTTCAACCCGGACCTGACCAACGACGGGATCGCCAAGCAGACCGAGTGGTGGAAGATGTTCAAGGAAGTCCGGCCGAACACCGAGCCGCCCTCCCCCACGGCGTTCGTCGCGCAGTCGCTCATCCCGATCCTTGCCGGCATCACCGACGCCGGACGAGACCTCACGCTTGAGTCGTTCCGGGTGGCGCTCAGCATGTTCAAGCCCTACCGCTACGACGCCATCGAAGGACGCACCACCAATCCCCGCTCGATGCTGATCACGATCGATATGTCCCAGGGCGGCCAGATCGGCGACGCCACCAAGCTGCGTTGGAACCCGACCAAACGAAACCCGGGCTCCAATCACGCCGGGGCATACGACTATCCTGAGAGCAAACGCTACCGGCGGGCGTCGGACTACTAGCCGGAACGCGCGCTCTCCGAGCGGAGAGGAACCTTTCGAACGTGCCACCCGCGGGCATCATCGCACTCGGCCTCGTCCAAGGCTCGCTGGCGGGACTCAACAGCCTCGGGCTGGTCCTGCTCTGGCGAACCATGCGCGTGATCAACCTCGCTCAAGCCACGCTCGGTCTCGTGGGCGGCGTGCTGGTCGGGCTTTTGGTCACGCAGTCGCAGTGGAGCTTTTGGTGGGCGGCGCCGCTCGGCCTGGCCGTCGGCGCGCTGCTGGGTCTGGGCTCCGAGCGAATCGTGCTGCGGCGGCTGCAGGACGCCCCGCGCGTGGTGCTGCTGATCGCAACGGTGGGCCTGGCGTCGCTGTTCGCCGCGATCCAGACCGCGCTGCCGTTCATCTTCGGCGGACGGCTCCCCACCTACACGATCGACCTCGGATTCTCGCTCGAGCTGTTCCCGGTCAAGCTGCTCGGGCCGCATTTGCTGGCGTTGATCGTCTTTCCGGTCGCGCTCGCCGCAACGCTGCACTTCGTGCACCGCAGCCGGATCGGCCTGGCCGCGCTCGCGCTCGGGCAGGACCAGGAGCGCGCGCGCACGCTCGGCGTGCCGGCGGGCGTCGTGCGCGGCGCGGTCTGGGCCGTCGCCGGCGCGCTCGCGAGCGTGAGTGGCATCCTTTCGATCCCCGTGCTCGGCTTCAATATCGGCGGCGGCCTCGGCCCGACCGTGCTGCTGCTGATGCTCGCGCCCGCGGTGTTCGCCGGGCTCCGCTCGATCGCGGGAACCGCGGCCGCCGCGCTCGCGCTGGGCGTGGGCTATCAGCTGATCCTGTGGTACTCGCCGCGCGCGGGCGTGGCCGATCTGTCGCTCGCGGCCGCGATGCTCGTCGCGGTGGCGTTGCAGCGCCGCCGGCTGGGCCGCGCCGAAGCGGCCGCACGCGCCTCGTCGTGGGAGGCCGCGGCCGCGCCGCGTCCGGTGCCGTGGCGCCTGGCGTCGCTGCCGGGCGTGCAGCTCGGCGGCGCGTTCTTCGCCGTCGCCGCGATCGCGGTCGCCGCGCTGCCACCGCTGGTGCTGTCGGCCAGCAGCCAGGTTCGCTTCGCGACCACCGCCGCCTACGCCATCGCGGCGCTCGCCGTCGCCGTCGCATGGATGTTCGCGGGCGAGGTCGTGCTCGGTCATTGGGGCGTCGCCGGCCTCGGCGCCGCCGTCGCCGCGCTCACGCCGGGACCGTGGGTTGTCCGCGCGCTCGTGGCGGCCGCCGCGATGGGCGCGACCGGCGCCGGCATGGCGCTGGCCACGCGGCGACAGTCGAGCCTGTCGTTCGCGGTCCTCGGTCTTGCGGCCGCGGCATCCGCGCCGAGCGTGCTGCTGATGGTCGGCGACAGCACGGTTCCCGCCGACGTGCGCACCGTCGGCATGATCGGCGGCGGTCTGACGGTCGCGCTCGCCGCCGGGCTGGTCCGGTTGCGCGCGAGCGTGACCGGCATGCGCATGGTCGCTGCGCGCGACGATTCGCAGCGCGCACCCTGGCTGGGCGTGAACGTGATGCGAAGCCGCGTGCTCGCCCTGTCGATCTCGGGCGCCATGGCCGGCCTGGCCGGTTCGCTGTATCTGGCGGCCACGCCCGCCGGCATCGAGCCCGGCGCGTTCGATCCGGTCTGGTCGCTCGACCTGCTCGCCATGGCGGTGATCGGCGGGCTCGGCTCGCCGGGCGGCGCGCTGCTCGGCGCGCTCGCGATTCGCGCGGCGCGCATCTTCCTTCCGCCCGAGTGGGCCGCGGTCACGTCCGGCGCGGGCGTGGTGCTGGTCGTGTCCTTCCTGCCCGGCGGGCTGGGCCGCGGCCTTCAATGGCTGCGCGACCGTGCGGTGCGGGCCCTGGCCGGCCCGGCGGGACGAGACGCGCCGCCCGGGACGCCCGCACCGGCCGAGGCGCCCGATCCGGTGAACGTCCCATGAGCCCCCCGATGCGCGTCGCCGGTTCCGATACGCGCGAGGCGATGGCCACCCCGACGGTGCGTGCCGCGGCCTTCGGCGCGGCGTTCGCGTCGGCGCCCGGCTGGGCCGCGGCGATCGTCGCGCCGCCGGCCTGGGACGCGCACCTGGCCATGGACGAGCGCGTCGCGCCGTGGTTCGCGGTCGCGCTGATCATCTCCGGGGTGATCTCGGCCACGCTCGCATGGCGGCGCGGCCCCGAGACGGGGGCGGCCGCGCTGCCCGGCGACGCCGCCCAGCCCTACCGCATCCCGCCCGGCTTCGGCGCGTTGCTGATGCTGATGTTCCTGTCGGTCGTGGCGATCGCCTCGGCCGACGAGGTGCTCGTCGCGATGCTGCTGCCGCTGATCCCCGCTCTGTCGGGCTGGGCGGCCGGTCAGGCCGCGCGGCTGGCGGCCGGAGCGTGCGTCCCGTCGGTGCTGCCGGCCGCGAGCGGCATCGTGGTCGCGTTCGCGCTCGCCGGCGTCTTCGGCGGGCTGCACCTGGCGCGCGCCGGCACCGGCGGCGGCGCCCGCGACGCGGGATGGTGGGCGATCGCCTACGCGGCGGGTGCGGCGATCAACATGATTCGCGCACGCACCTCGCTGGATCTGGATCGCAAGCGCATCCGGGCTCGCGCGGCCATGGCCGCCAAGCAGGCCGAGCCCGTGCGCCATCCGGGCTCGGGCGAGCCGGTGCTGGTGATGGAGCGGATGGACCTGCGGTTCGGAGCCAACCACGTGCTGCGCGAGGCCACCATGACGGTCGGCGCGGGCGAGCTGGTCGCCCTCGTCGGCGGCAACGGCGCCGGCAAGTCGACGCTGCTGCGCGTGGCGGCCGGCCTGGTCACGCCCGGCTCCGGACGGATTCTGCTCGACGGCGACGACGTGACGACGCTGCGGCCGGAGGAGCGGTCGGCGGCAGGCCTTGCATTCGTGTCGGGCGCCCGGCCGGTCTTTCCCGACCTGACCGTGCTCGAGAACCTGCGTGTCGCGGCCTACCGGTCGCATCAGACGCAGAAGTCGTTCGAGCAGGCGACCGACGCGATCCTCGCGCTCGCGCCGACGCTGCAGGGCCGCCGCCGCGCGAAGGCCGGCGTGCTGTCGGGCGGCGAGCAACGCCTGCTCGCGGTCGCGCAGACGCTGTATCGCACGCCGGTCGCGCTCCTGGCCGACGAGCTCACGCTCGGGCTCGACCTCGACGCGCGGCTCGCGGTGCTGGATCTGCTGCGCGTCCTCGCCGACCGGGGCGTCGCGGTCGTCGCGGTCGATCACGACCTGCCGTCGCTGCTGCCGCGCGCGGACCGCGCGGCGCTGCTGACCGAGGGCGGCGTCGTGCTCTACCCGGAGGCCGCGGCGCTGCTCGAGCAGCGGCAGGATCTTCTGCCCGCCACGTTTCTCGCGGGAGCGGGCCTGTGACGGCGGCCCTGTCGGTCCGCGACCTCACCGTGCGCATCGGCGAGACCGCGCTGCTCGACGGTGTGAGCCTCGAGGTCGGCCCCGGATGCATCGTGGCCGTCGTCGGCCCGAACGGCGCGGGCAAGACCACGCTGCTCGACGCGATCTCGGGCGTCGCGCCCGGCGCCACCGGTGACGTGGCGATCGCGGGCAACGACGCCGCGTCCGGCACCAGCGGCCCGCGTGCCGGTGTCGGGCGGGTTTTCCAAGGCTCGCCGCTGCCCGAGACGCTCACCGTCGGCGAGGTCGCGGCGGTCAAGTGCGGCGGCCGCGCGGGCGCGGCAGACCTGCTCGCCCGCTTCGGCCTGATGCCGCACGCCTCCTCGTTCGTCGGCGAGCTGTCCACCGGAATGCGGCGCATCTTGGATCTCGCCGTGGCCACCGTCGGATCGCCGTCCGTGCTGCTGCTCGACGAGCCCTCAAGCGGCCTGGCGCAGTCCGAGATCGAGCACCTGGCGCGGCTGCTGAGATCCTGGCGTGACGCGACCGGCGCGGCCGTGCTGATCGTTGAGCACGACGCGTCGCTGGTGAAGGCCGTCGCCGACGAGGTGGTCGTGATGGACGGCGGACGGCTCGCGGCGCGCGGGCCGGCCGCGAAGGTCTTGAAGAGCGCACGCAAAGGTGCGATGACGCGGCTCCACTCGCCGCACGAGGCGCATTTCAAACAGGCCCTGGCGACCGTCGCGGCCGGCGCGTCATCCGCGCCGCCGCTGGTGCGCCGTTCCCTGTCGACCTGGACGCTGCTTCGCCTCGGGCTGCGCGAGTTCTCGGCGGGCCTGGCGAGCGTGATGATCCTGGGCGTGCTCAACCGCGTCATGAAGGTCGAGCTCGGCATCAGCCTGGCCGTCACGGCCGCGGTGCTCGCCAGCTACAACTTTGCCGCGCCGTTCGCGCTGATGATCGGTCACCGCTCCGACACCAAGCCGCTCTTCGGACGAAAACGCACGCCCTACATCGTCGGCGGAGCGCTAATCACCGGTGTCTGCGTGATCGCCGCTCCGCACGTCGCCGGACAGCTTCAGCACGGCGTCACGTTCGGCGCCGTGATCGCATCGGTCGCGCTGTTCGTAGCGATGGGAACGGGTATGTACGGGTCGGGCACGGTGTTCTTCGCGCTGCTCGCCGACATCGCGCCGCCCGACGAGCGCGGCCACGCCGCGTCGATCGTCTATCTGGAGCTGATGGCCGGCATCCTGGCCGGCGTGGCGCTGACCGGCGCGGTCGTCGACGACGGCGCCGGGAACCTCGGCACGCTCTTCGCGCTCGCCGGCGTGCTCGTGGTGGTGTTCTCGACGCTCGCCGTCTGGGGCATGGAAAAGCACACGCGCGCGCCCGAGCCCGGCGAGGAGCCCGACGAGATCTCTGTCCCGTTCCGCAGGGCCGTGCGCGGCCTTGCCGCGATCCCGCAGGTGCGAGTCTTCTTCGCGTTCATGCTGCTGTCCACGGTGTTTCTGTTCTTGCAGCAGGCCGTGCTCGAGCCCTTCGGCGGCGACGTGCTCGGCTATTCGGTTCGTGCCACGAGCGCGTTCAACGCGGTTATGACCATCGGCATCGTCGTGGGCATGATGCTCGCCGGCCGGCCGTGGGCCGAGCAGTACGGGCACACGTGCATCGCGCGCTGGGCGCTGATGGCATCGGTCGCCTCGTTCGGCGGGCTGGCCGCCGCGGCCGCGACGTCGGCGGCGCCGCCCGCGTGGCTGTCGATCATGGGCATCGGCCTGGCGACGGGCCTGTTCAACGTCGCCGTGCTCGCACTGATGATGGGCATGGCCGACAAGCGGCGCACCGCCCTATTCATGGGAACGTGGACCGTCGCGCACGCCGTCGCCGACGGCACCGGCGTAGCGGGCGGCGGGGCGATCTACGAGCTGGCGCAGGCGGTGCTCAACAGCGTGCCGGGCGGATACGCGACGGTCTTCGCCCTCGAAGCGGTCGGCCTCGCGTTGTGCCTGCCCCTGCTCCGCCGTGTGGACCCGGAGCGCTTCGCCCAGCAGGCCAGGGCCATCGACGTCGACGCGCTCGCGGGCGATTCCGGCTCGTAGCCCAAAAACATATCCCTCACCGGGTCACTGTTGGGACGCCCCCCGTGCGTGGGATCCTGACCGACTGCCTGCGTGGGCAGCGGGGCGAGCGGCCGCCCGCGCGACGGCGGCGACGGTCGCGCGAGAAAGGACCGGCGGGTGCGTGCGAAGCCACCGAAGGATGCTTCCGGGCCGCAGCACCGTGACGTCGGGCGGCGCGGAAACGATCGACAGGTCAGCGCATCGAACGACGACGACGGGACGAACCCCGACCGGACGACCGCCTGCCGCCTCGAGGGCTCGCGCGACGCTGCGGGCCTCCAGAACGGCTTTCGACAGCCGTGCCGAGGCCACCCCGTCGACCGTGAGCGACCGCCCGGCAAGACGCACCTGCCCGCCGAGGTCGGCCACGGTCACCGCGAACGCACCCCCGGGCCCGACCACGAGGTGATCGATCATCGAGCCGGAGGCCGCAGCGGGAATCTCGTTGAAGACGAACCAGCCTTCGGGCAGCCCTCGCAGGATCTCGGCGACCTCGCCCCGGGTCGCGGCCTCTGCGACCGGTGCCGGCAGGCCGAAACGCCTCCATCGGCGCGACGGCGCCGGCGCGAGCAACTCCCCCAACCTCATGCCCGGACCTATCGGCGTGGAAGGGGCCCGGCTTGAGCGGTTCCGCGTCTACACTACCTCCGTGCGCATCGCGATCGCGGGAGCCGGCGGATTCGTCGGTTTCCCGCTCGCCCGAAGGCTCGCCGCGCGGAGCGTGGACGTGGTGGCGCTCGGCCGGACCCGCGAGGCGCTTCCGTCGGGCCCGCACATCGACAAAGCCGTCGTGGACGCGGCCGACGGCGACGCGCTGCAGAAGGCACTCACCGGATGCGATGTCGCCTACTACCTGATCCACTCGATGACGGGCGAGGACTTCGCCGCCCGCGACCGCGCGCTCGCCTCGACGTTCGCCCAAGCGGCGGGCGCGGCCGGCGTGCCGCGCATCGTGTATCTCGGCGCGCTCGGACGCGGCGAGCTCTCGGAGCATCTGGCCAGCCGCCAGGAGACCGGCCGGGCGCTGGGATCGACCGGCATCGACGTAGTTGAGCTTCGCGCGGCCGTGATCATCGGCGCGGGCAGCATCTCGTTCGAGCTGATGCGCTACCTCGTCGAGCGCCTGCCCGCGATGGTGTGCCCGCGATGGGTGCGGACGCGCATCGAGCCGGTCTCGTTCGACGACGTGCTCGCGCACCTGGAACGCGCGGTGTCCGTCCCGCCGGGCATCTACGAGCTCGGGGCGGGTGAGGTTTTGACCTATCAGGATCTCATGCAACGGTACGCGCGCATCCGCGGTCTGAAGCCGCGCGCGATCATCCACGTGCCGCTGCTTTCGCTGAACCTGTCGAGCTACTGGGTGGACGTCGTCACGCCGGTGGACAAGGCGGTGAGCCATTCGCTGATCGCAAGCCTCGCCCACGAGGTCGTCGCACACGACCGGGCACGCACGCGCGAGACCTTCGGCATCGATCCGGTCCCGCTCGACGACGCCATCATCGCCGCACTCGACGAGCAACGGCGGCGCGTCGCGGCCACGCTGCTGGACCGGCCCGACGGACTCGCGGACGGGGTGCACACCCTGTCGCGCCGCGCGACGATCCCGCCCGAAACAACGGCGGCGGTACGCAAAGACCTCACGACGATCGGCGGGTCGCTTCGCTGGTACGGGATCGCGGCCGCATGGCAGGCTCGCATCTGGTTCGGCTCCACCTTCGGCGAGCGGCTCACCCTGCACAAGCCAGCTCGTGTCGAGCGCGGCGCCGACGTGGACTGGTGGACGATCGAGGTCGTCTCGGACGACGAGCTCGTGCTCCGCTCGCGCGAGTGGGCGTTCGGCGAGGCGTGGCTCGGATGGAGGGTCGAGGACGGAACCATCCGGCAAACGGCCGCATTCCGCCCGCGCGGCGTCCCCGGATTCGTGTACTGGCAGGTGCTTCGCGCCATCCACCACGCCGCGTTCGACGCGATGCTGCGAACCCGGATCCGCCGGGCGCGCGCTCAGGCGTAGCGGTCGCGCAGCTCGCGCTTGAGGATCTTGCCGGCCGCATTGCGCGGCAAGGCGTCCAGGAACACGTACCGTCTGGGGATCTTAAAGCCGGCGAGGGACGCGCGGCAGTGCGCGTCGAGCTCTTTGTCTCCGGCGTTCGAGCCGGGCGCGACCACGACGAAGGCGGCGACCTGCTCGCCCCAGGTCTCGTCGGGCAGGCCGGCGACGGCCACGTCGCGCACCTCGGGATGGGTGATCAGAACGTCCTCGACCTCACGCGGATACACGTTCGTACCGCCGCTGATGATCATGTCCTTGGTCCGGTCCACGATGTAGAGGAATCCGTCCTCGTCCTCTCGCGCGACATCACCGCTGGACAGGAACCCGTCCGGCGTCGTGCACGCCAGCGTCGCCTCGTCGTCTTTGAGGTAGCCGTTCATCAGGAACGGCGAGCGGCTGAACAGCTCGCCGGTGCCGCCGGGCGCAACGGGGTTGCCGTCCTCGTCCACGACGCGCACCTCGGTCATGAACCACGGCGGGCCGACCGATCCGGGCTTTCGCAGCACGTCCGCCGGGCGGCAGTTCGACACGATCCCGGCCTCGGTCGAGCCGTAGAGCTCGTGAAGGGCGACGTGCGGGAACGCGTCCGCGACCCAGAGCTTGAGCGGATGCGGCATCGGCGCGGCGTTGAAGTACAGCGTCTCGAGCCCGGTCAGGTCGTAGATCATCGTCGCGTCGTCGCCGAGGGCGCGGATCATCTGCGCGTGGGTCGGCACCAAGAACACCGATTGCGCGCGGGACTGCGCGCACATCGCGAGGAAGGGCTCGGCATCGAACGAGCGCAGCATCCATAGCTCGCCGCCGACGTGCAGCGCACCGAACCCGAATGCGAATCCGGCGCCGTGATACATCGGCGCGACCGCGATCGTGCGTCGGCCCGGGCCCAGCCCCCATTCGAGCGCCGTGCCGTAGAAGGTCAGCGATCGCGATCGATGGCTGATCATCACGCCCTTCGGCCGGCCGGTCGTGCCGGACGTGTAGGCGACGCAGAACGGCTCGCGCTCGTCCACCTCGATCCCGGCGTCGGCGGCCGGGGCCTTCTCCAGCGCCGTCTCGTACGACGGTCCGAGCGACGTGCCGTCGATCGAGAGCACCAGCCGCTGGTCGTGCTCGCCGAGCGCCGGAGCGACGGTCCCGGACAGCGACTCGTCCACGACGGTCGCGCGCGCCTCGGAATGGCCGACGATGTAGGTCACCTCGGGGGCGGTCAGGCGCGGGTTCACCGGCACCATCTGCATGCCGACCCGGGCGATGCCCGCCGCGATCTCGGGATACTCCAGACGGTTCCCCAGCACGACGGCGACGCGATCACCCGGCGTGAGCCCCGCAGCGAGCAGCGCGTTGCCGAAGCGCCGGGCCCGGTCGTCCAGCGCCGCATACGTGAGCGCGCGCTCGCCGTCCACGACCGCGGTCGCTCCCGGCGTGGCGACGGCGAACTCCCGGATGCCGGCGGAGATGTTGAGCGCGGCTCCGCCCGGCCGGACCGTCATCAGCGTGCCGCTTCGGCCGCGGCCGGGCCCATCTCGTTGAATGTCTTTGCCGACACGAAGCGGCCCGTGACGCCGTCGGAGTCGTCGGAGGCGAGCCAGATCGCGGCGGGAACGATCACGTCGGGGGGCAGGGGCGGATGCATCTGTTTGAGGAAGTCGGGCATCCCGTTCGGGCCGAACAGCTGCGTGTCGACCATGCCGCCGGGCGAGAGCACGTTGACGCGGATACCCGTCTCGGCGGTCTCGCGCGCCGCCATCGTGGCCAGCGCGTCGAGCGCCGCCTTGGAGACCGCATACATGCCGGACCCCGGCCGAAGCGCGCGGCCCGTCTCGGATCCGATCGCGATGAAGGACCCGCCTGCCGTCATCGCGGGGATGGCAGCCTTGAGGCACGACAGCACGCCGACGACGTTGACGCGCAGGATCTCCTCGGCGATGCCGGCATCCCAGGTCGCGAGCTCGCGGTAGCGCTTGTCGGTAAGCATCGCGAACGAGGTGCCGGCGTTGGCGACGAAGCAATCGAGCGTGCCGTGCTGCGCGACGGTCGCGTCCACGAGCGATTGCACGGCGGCCTCGTCGGTCACGTCGGCCGGCACGACCGTCGCGGATGCCGCGCCGGCATCGCGGCAGGCCTCGGCGACCCGATCCAGATCGCCTTTGCTGCGGGCCGAAAGCACCACGTGGGCGCGCGCCTGGGCGTACCCGATCGCGAGCGACTCGCCGAGCCCGCGGCTGGCTCCGGTGACGACGACGACCCTTCCGTCCAGCGCACCCATTGCCGTTCCTCCCTTACCAAACATCGTTCCGGCGACGGCCCGACATTATGGCAGAGAGGTCGCGCGATCCCGCGGGGCGAACGGCTACAGGGGGGAGCGTTTGCGGGGCGCGCCGGGCTTCTTGGCGGCCTCCGGGGGGGCATGCAGCGCGCGCAGAAGGAACGAGGTCACCCGGTCGGTGGCTTCCTCCACGTCGTGCGCGCCCGAAGCGAGCGGCCCGCGCTCGGAGCCGATGCACGCGATCACGAGCGGGACCACGTCGTCGGGCTCGACGTCGGCGAACTCGCCGGTCTCCAGGCCGTGCGCCAGCACGACGCGCAGCAGGCGCTCGATCGGCTCGATGTGCTGCATGAACCGCCCGTAGGTCTCGGGCTTGAGGAACTGGATGACCTCCTGCCCGGGCGGCAGGTGCCGGGAGGCGAAGTCCACGAGCTGCAGCCGCACGAACACGCGCAGCTTCGCGGCGCTGTCGGGCGCCTCGTCGATTTGGCGTTGCATCGCTTCGATGGCGCGGCGGACCTCCCGGTCGGTCCAGGCGAAAAGCAGCGATTCGCGGTCCGGGAAGTAGTTGTAGATCGCGGTGCGGGCGAGCCCCACGTCCTGCGCGACGTCGGCGAGCGAGACGTCTTCGTAGCCCTGCTCCATCACCAGCCGTCCGAACGAGTCGACGAGCTTGTCGATCGTTTCGGCGCGGTGCTTTTCGAGCGTCTCGGCGGAGATCTTCGGCACGGGCAGGAGTATATCGGCGCGACCGGGCGTCAGCAGGCGCGTCCGGGCCGTGGCGATTCGTCCCCGCAGCAGTCGTCGCCGCGCCACGCGGCCCGCGCCTCCGCGCCGATGAACGCCGTCATGACCAGCGCCGCACCCGGGTCCGCCCACCACCAGCCGAACGCGGCGTTGAGCGCGATCCCACCGAGCACGGTGAGCGAGAGCCACCAGCACGCCGTCGTCTGAAACGCATCCGCTTGCATCGCTCGGCTCCCCAGCGCGGCGGCGACGGCGCGCTTGGCGCGGGCGAGCCACAGCATCACGCCGATCGACACGCTCGTGATCGCGATCCCGATCCCGGACACGTCCGGGCGGTCCGCGGCGATGAGCGTGCCCGCTGCGTCGAAGACCACCCAGGTCGCCAGCAGCCACAGCGACACCGAGATCAGGCGCCGGGCGCGCCGCTCGATGCGCTCGATGCTGCCGGGATCCGGCGCATGCGTTCGCTCGGCTCGCAGCCGCCAGATCATCACGACGCCCGAGACGCTCTCGACGAAGCTGTCCACGCCGAAGGCGAGCAAGGCGACGCTGCCCGAGGCCAAGGCCGCCGCGACCGCGACGATCCCCTCCGCGATGTTCCACCCGACCGTCAAGTACTCCAGTCGAAGGCCGGTGCGCAGCAGCGCCGGCCGGGACGGTGCCGTGGTGATCGTCGTCAACGCCGGCGTCTCCGGGGCGATGCCTCGGCGCTGTGGCCGACCGCGTCGCGGATCATGCGCCGGACGTGCTCGTCGGCGAGCGAGTAGTACACGACGCGCCCGTCCCTCCGGCGGGCTACCACGTTGCGGTCCCGCAGCAGCCGGAGCTGATGGCTCAGCGCGGACTGCCCCACGCCCAGCAGCAGGGCGAGGTCGTAGACGCAGATCTCGCGGGCCAGACCGAGGGCGTGAAGGATGCGCATGCGCGTCGGGTCGGCCAGAAGGCCGAACATCTCGGCGGCGTCGTCGGCGTCCGCGTGCGGGAGAACCTTGCCGACGAGCGGGGCGACGTGCTCGGGATGCATCGCCTCCGCGGCGGCCGCCGCACGGGTCAAAACATATGAACTACTGCTCATATGTTCAATTAAACAGGTGGGAAGCGAGCCCGGTCAAGGGCCGGAGAATCCCGGCGGTCAGAACAGGGTGGGGTCCGGCTCGGCGCGGCCGGCCAGAACCTCGATGTTCACCTCGACGCAGCCGATCCCCCGTGCGGCCGCCAGTACGCGCGTCTGGGGCTTGATGGTCTGCGCCACGAGCAGCCCGCGCACCGGCGCCAGCGACGCGTCCCGGTTGAGCCGCTCGAGATAGCGAGAAAGCTGCTCGACCGCGGGAAGCTCGCCGACCCGCTTGACTTCGACCGCAATCGTTCCACCGCCCGCATCCTTGAGAAGCAGGTCCACCGGCCCGAGGTCGGTCGCATACTCGCGTTGCACCAGGCGCGCGCCGTCCTCGATCACGCCGGGCGAGGCGGCGAGCAGCATCTGCAGCTCGAGCTCGCTGCCGCTCTTGATCAGCCCCGGCTCGTCCCCGAGCGGCACGGTCACGTCGGAGACGATCTCGTGCAGCGCGATCAGGAGCGTCTCTCCCTTCGCGCCGGTCACGGTCCAGATGCCGTCGGCCTCGGTCACGCTGCAGGGCGGCGACATCCAGTTCAGCGCCTTGTGCCCCTTGTCGGCGTGAACGACGACGGTGCCGTCGGCCTTGATCAGGATCAGGCGCCGCGCGCGCGGCAGATGGGCGGAGAGGCGGCCCCGATAGTCCACGGAGCACTCGGCCACGATCATGCGCATGAGGGCCCGTAGCCTACCGGGATCGAAAGCCTGGGTGCGGGCCGGCACGGGGACACCGGCCCGCATTGGATCAGGCGTGTCTCCGGTTCGTCCCGTAGATCGCCCAGATCAAAAGCGCCGCGCCGAGCGCCCCCACGATCAGGCCGGGAACGTACTCGGGTCCGAAGATCAGTCGCGCGATGAAGCCGCCGACGACGGATCCCGCGACGCCCGCCAGAATCGTCGCGAGGATGCCCATCGGCTGGCGGCCGGGCACCAGCAACCGCCCGAGCGCGCCGACGACCAAGCCGCTGAGCGCCATGACGAGCAGGAACCCGATCAGGCTCCGGTCGTCGTCGATGTGCGAAGAAGCAAGCAGGATCCGCATGCGATGAACATACCCGCCGGGCTCCGGTTCCTAACCGGCTCTACCAGACTTCGATGCGGAAGCTGGCCGTTCGATTCAGCCGCGGGACCGGCCGCCCGACCACCTCGACGTCGAAGACCTCGATCCCGGACGTGCCGTGCTGCATGTTCGGGTTGGCGTAGAAGTACATGTCGAAGTTCGCCGTCTCGCCCGGCAGCACGATCGTCTCGGGACGGTCGATGCCCGATGCGATGCTGCACGAGGACCAGTCGCTGCCCGCGAACCGGCTGCACCGGCCCTCGGGAGAGGTCACGATCCGCATGCGGCCGTTCTCCACCCACCAGGGCGCGCTTCCGTCGTTGCGGAGCGTGATGCGGCCCATCGACGAGGTGCCGCGCACGATCACGCCCGGAAGCAGCGGAAGGCCTGGCTTGATCGTGCTCACGACCGAGGCCGCGTACGTACCGACGTTGACGTCGAAGGAGAACGGCGACGAGTCCTGAACGGGCACCGAGCCGCCGCGCACCATGAATCGCTCGAGCGAGGAGACGCCCTCCTGCGCCCAGGTCGTCGGCACGGTGAAGCGCATCCGGGCGACCTCGCCCTGCGCGACGATCGCGGAGGTGTTGACCTCGAAGTCGGTCTCGTTGGACAGATCCTCGTCGATGAAGGACGCGACCGAGCACGAAGCCCAGTCGGCCGCGACGAAGCCGGAGCAGCGGCCGGCGGGATGCGTCGCGACCCGCATGCCGGTGATGTCACCCACGCGCCACGGCAGGTAGCCCGTGTTCTTCACGTCCACGGTGACGGTGTAGGTCTTGTTCGGCTCGAGCGCGACGCCGGCCCCGGCAGGGTTGTTCAGGGACGTGCTCTGGATCTCGTATCCCCACAGACGCGGATACAGCGCGGCCGCTCCGTTGATGTCGCCCCGGCTCAGGGTTCGGTTGCGCGAGTCCCCCGTGTAGACGATCGCATGCATCACCGCGGTGGCGGTCTCGCGCGTCGCGCCGTGCTCGGTGTGGCCGAGGCCCAGCATGTGGCCGAACTCGTGCGCGGCCACCGACTGCAGATCCCACGACGACGTGCTCGTGCACGCGTTGCACCAGGACGCGGCCGAATGGCTGTTGAAGGCGATGTCGGATTCGTAGATGTAGCCTCCGCCGAACCACACGCAGGTGCGCGCCAGCAGCAGGCTTCCGCCGCTCCAGCCACCCAGGTTCGCGAAGCCCACGACGTTCTCACCGTCGGGGCTGGAGCACTGCGGCGCCGTCCAGGTGTCACTGCCCTCGGGCATGTCCCACAGGATCAGATCGCCGACGCCGCAATTATTCTTGGTCAGCTCCCATTCGCCCTTGGCGGCCCGCAACATCGAGCGCCACGACGAGGCAACCGAGGACGGCACGCCGCCGGTGTTGAATCGGATCTGCTCGCTCATGCGCCACGGCTGCGGCGAGCCGGCGTAGAACTCTTCCCACGAACCGCTGTTGGAGCAGCGCTGGGCGTTCGAAGGCGCGGCGGCCACGACACCGCCGGCGTGTGCCTCGCCCGGCTGCTCGAAAGACTCGTCGTCCACGGTCCGCGACAGCAGCCTGCCGGTGGCCGCGTCGACCGTCTCGACGACGGCCTTGTTGCTGTAGTCGCTGAAGATCTTGAGCACGCCCGTGCGCGCAGCAGCGACCGCGGCGGTCCCGGCTGCCCCGGGGGCGGGCTTCGCCACTCCCGGCTTTCCTTGCGCGGGCGCGACCGCCACTGCGGCGAGCGCGAGCGCCAGCGCGACCAACCGTTTGGATCCCACCACGATGTCCCCCCAGACCCGTCAGCACTTCAGTTCGTTTGCCCCGCCCTCGTTCCTGCCGATTGGAGGTGGCGCGTTTCGGCCGAGACGGCATCAAGCAGCCCTTCGATATCACTTGGTGGTTCGGTGCGGCCGGGATTCACCGCAGAAAAAGGCGGAGGCGCCCGGTATGTCCGAATGCGGCGTGCTCAGCCGTCGAAAACGAGGGAGCTGACCTCGAACTGCGAGAGCACGAAGCGAACCTGGGAAGCAGCTCCCCGGATGACCGGCCGGTCGTTCTGGCCGGCCATCGCTTGCGCCACCCGGGCGATGGCGCGGATCGCGGCGACGTCGGCAAAGCCCAGCGTCGTCAGGTCCAGCACGCCGGCGCGGCCCACCGCGCCATCCATCAAAATCTGCCGCACGGTGTCCGCGGTGGCGAAGTCGATCTCGCCGGCGAGGCCGATCGTCTCGGTTTCGGAGGCCCAGAGCCGAAACGACGGCAGATCCGCCGCGAGCGACGACGCCACGACGGCGGCCGCGTGCACCGCCGCGACCTCGCCGAGACGTTCCATCGGAGCGTGCCGCGCGTCGTAGAGGCACATGCCCGTCATGGGAGCCTCGCGGACCATCAGGTCGGCGGTGAGCTCGTAGGCCAGGAGGCCGTGCTGCGGGACGGTCTCGAGCAGGAAGTCGGATTCACCGGCGACGCGAAACCCGGTATACCCGTCCGCGACCGCCTGCTGAGCGAATGCCTGGAACTGCGCCACGGTGGCGTCCAGGTCGTAGCCGTGCTCGTCGCGCGGGTAGCTCTCGCACGCAGGCATCACGATCAGGCTTCCTTGCTCGAGCATGCGCTTGGGGGCGAAACCGGCCGCCGATAGGTACGCCACGACGGTGGCTTCGTCGTAGTGGTCCGAGACGTAGACGATCCGCTCACCGCGTTCGATCCCGTCGGCAAAGTAGCGGGTGACCCCGGCCCGGTGGTCCTCGTCGTCTGCGTAGACCCAGCAGACGTGATCTCCGGCGCCGAGCCCGCTCGTGTCCGGGACCGGCCCGACGGTGCGGCTCATGGTTCGACTATAGGGCGTTGCACATCAACGCAACAAGCAAGCGATGAAGGATCCGTGCGCGTCTGTGGCGAAAGGGGTCTGCGGGGGGGTTCGACATGCGATTTTGCCGCTTCTTTTTGCCCTTGCTTCTCCTCGTCCCGGCCTTGGGTTTCGCGTCCTCCGTGCCGGTCGGGCCCGTTCGTGCGGGCTTCGCCGTGCGCTCCATCGTTCCGGCCCAGTCCGACTGGAGCGCCGTCTGGCAGACGACGCGCCGCCGGCCGACCGGCGTGCTGCCCGGGGACGGGCTGTGGGCGCGCGCGTCCTTCATTCGCAGCGGGGACACGTCGCTCGCGATCGTGTCGCTGGACGTCTTGGGCCTGTTCTACGAGGACGTGGTTCGGATCCGCGAACAGATCCGCGGCGCGCTCGGGGCCGGCACGCACGTGCTGGTCGCGTCCACGCACACGCATTCGAGCATCGACACGCTCGGCATCTACGGCCCGGACCAGACCACGTCCGGGATCAATCCCGCGTATCAAGCGTTTGTGCTCTCGCAGGCCGCCGGCGCGGCGATCGACGCGGCAGCCGCGGCGCAGGACGTGACCGAGGTCCGATTCGGCTCGAAGGTTCCCGGCGAGACCGTCAACGAGTACGACCGCAGCCGCCATCCCGGCACTTTCGACGACAGCGTCAACGTGATCCAGCTTCGCGGGGCGAGCGGGGCGATCGGAACCATCGTGAACTGGGCGAGCCATCCCGAGCTGATCGACTCCAAGTCCACCAGCGACCCGATGATCCCCGCATCGATGCGCGGCGCGGTCATGTCCAGCGACTACGCGCACACGCTGCGCACCACCGTCGAGGCCGCGGGCGGCGGCACGACCGTGTACCTGAACGGGCCGAACGGGGCGGTCACCGGGCTCGCAGTTGCGATCGTCGATCCCGACACGGGCACGCTCTTCCCGAAGAAGTCCGTCAAGAAGGCCTATCACGTCGGCCGCCGGATCGGGCTCACCGCCTTGGACGCGCTGGCCGCGCCGTCGGCTCTGTCCGTCACCGCGCCGACGCTGGCCGTCCGGTCGGAGGAGATGTTTCTGACCGTCGAGAACGCCTTCATCCTTGCGCTCAAGGCCGCGGGCGTGGTGGACCGGCCGACCTATACCGCGGGCGTGGAGAGCCCGGCGGGCCGTGACGTCAAGACCGAGATGCTGCACGCGCGCTTCGGTCCCGCCGAGTTCCTCACGATGCCGGGCGAGCTTCAGCCCGACCTCTACACCGGCGTGTACCAGCCGATGCACGAGCGCGCGAACCCCGACGTGCCGCCCGAGCGCGCGATCGAGCCGCAGATGACGGGCGACATCCACTTCGTCGTCGGGCTCGGCATGGATGAGCTCGGCTACTTCGTGTCGGCCACCGACTACGTACCGCCGACCTTGAATCCCCTGTATTCGAACGGCGTGGACCGCAACGGCGTCTCTCACTATCAAGAGACGCTCTCGCTCGGACGCGACACCGCGCGCGCGCTCTCGCAGCAGGCATCGCGCATGCTCGGCCACGCTCCCGAGCCGGACTATTTTGCGTATCCGGGCGGGTTCCTGACGGCGAACGGCGTCGCCCACTACAACGACGCCGGCTCGCCGGTGCACGGGATATGGGGGGACACCTCGGATAGCGGCCGGTACGAGGCCCGCGAGGATGCGCAAGTGTTCGTGCCGGTCCCGAGCGCGGCCGGCTCGGCGTACGGCTACCTGGACTCGCAGCTTCGCGACGCCGGCAAGCAGTTGGATGCGCGTGCGCGCGGCGTGTGGGTGGACGGGGACGGCGACGGCGGCTTCGATGCACGCCGCGACCCGCATCTGTTCTTCGACACGTGGATGCTCGGCGAAGGGCTGCTGTTCAAGATTCCGCTCTAGCGAAACCGGGCCTGCCGGATATGCTTCGATCATGGACGTCCGGCTTCGGATCGCATGCTCCGCCGCCGCGTCGACGCTGACGGCAGCGATGCTGGTTTCGTGCACCGCCGAGCCCATGCCATCGGCGTGCCGTGCGCCGTCGCCCGGCTCGATCACGGACCTGGCACAGGAACCGGATTACTCCGACGGCGGCAGCCTAAAGCGGTGGAGGACGGCCGATGGGTGCCCCGTCAGGCTCGACGTCGTCATGACAAGGACCGGACCCGAGCATTGCGGGTTTCAGTCCGTGCGAGACATCGTGACGACCTGGCCGCCGGGCTCGGTGCCCGACACGCCGGGCCGAGGCGATGTGCGCATCTTTCTGAACGATGCCGAGCGCGTGATTGCAGGGAACACCAAGAAAGCGGAGCGGATCGATCGTCTCCCCGACGAGGCGCAGTTCACCAGGCTCGTCGGCCCGGATGCCGCGCTGTGGTACGTGCCGACCGACGATACCGCGATCTATCTGGTCTCCGACGACCGCATCGAACGCTGGCCCGCCGGCTCCTACGGCTGCGCGTAGGACGTCCGGATTCATCCGACGACCATATCGAGCCGGGCTCCTCTTGTCCTAAGGCCGACTTCGGGGTCATAATTCGTCCCTAATCGGTCGAAGGGGGAAGAGTCGGGTATGACGAAACCTGTCCGCATTGCTCTTGCAAGCCTTATGTCAGGCGTCCTGCTGATCAGCGGAGCGGCGCCGGCATTCGCATCGCCTTCGATCACGAGCTTCGCCGCTTCGCCGTTGGTGTTCAGCCCGAACGGTGACGGCACCCGCGACGCCACGGTCATCTCGGCTTCCATCAATGCACAAGGGACGCCGACTTGGACCCTGACCATCACCAACGCGTCGGGCGCGATCGTCAGGACCTTCTCGCAAAGCGGAGCCTCCGTCGCTCAGTCATGGAATGGCCTGGACGAGGAAAACAACGCCCTTCCAGACGGGGACTATTCGGTACAGCTGAGCGCGACCGACGCGAACGGCACGGCGCTCGCGACCGTGACGACGTCTATCGATTTGACCCCACCGAGGATCAGCATGATCAGTCCGCGCAAGGGAGGCAACGTCGCCTACACGAGTCTCCCCATCCTGCTGCAGATCATCGATGCTCCGCCGCCGTCGGCGGGTGTGGCTCCCACCACCTCGGGAGCGAACACCTCGACGATGACGATGAAAGTGGTCGATCTGCAGAATTTCGCCGCGTTCCAAACGCCAGGATTCGTCGCTGAATCGGCGAATACCGGAGACACCACAATCAGCATCAAGTCGCAGCCTGTGACCCTGATTCCTGGGCGCGAGTACGAGGTCCAGGCGACCGTTTCCGACAACGCCGGAAACCCCACGACCATGAAGGGACGCTTCTTGGTTATGGGTACATCTGCGGTGTCGAGACCGAACGTGAGCATCCCCCAACAGCCGGCGACGACGAGGATCAGCTACAACACTTCGCTCGACCTGTATCAGTGGGCAACACCGTTGGTTTCCGCAGGGTCCTACACGGTCCAATTCGCCAGCACGAAACACGACGGCATCGGTGCAACGCGGATCACATTCAACCCGCAGTTTGCTGAGGTGACGTACACGACCGGCGGCATCGTCTGGAGCACGAACCTTCGAGAGAGCTCGGCGACCTTCGACACGTCGTTCCGCATCAACACGTCGGGCGTCGTGACTCAAACGATATCCAATGGAAGTGGGCGGACACAGACCCTTTCCGCGTTGATCCCGAAGAACGCCGACGCGGGCTCGGTGCGGATGCGGCTCAACCCGACGCCGGCGACAACCGCCGCCTTCCCAACGTGCAGCGATCCTTCGGCGAATTCATATGCTTGCACGCCGGACCCGATCACCACGCTCAGCCTGCACGAAACGGAGCGCCTCGCGTGGGAGCGCCTGATGGACGTCGACCCATACGACGTCCCAGCGGAAGTGGCTGTGTTGATGGGACTGCCGTTGACCTCGAACCGTTGCGAAGGGACCCCGCCGACCCTTGCGACCGCGCTCGACCACTTCGGCGCGGCGGTGGGAACTGATACCTCAATGCGATCCGGTATCACGCTATCGTCTGAGGTATCGGCAGCGACGGCCCGCATCGTTGAATGCTTCGCGCGATATGTTCCGGTGATCGCATCGGTCGCGAACGCTTCGCTCGCAGAGCAACAGACCGCATGGCTCGAGGCATCGCGAGACATCTCTTGGGCGATCAAATCCATCCCTGCCGGCGCGACGTGGCCGGCGGAAGCGGTAAGTCTGGACATTCTGGATAAGTTCGTTGTGGGTGGAACCGGAAACGACACATACACCAACCATGCGATCCTGATTATCGAGCCGGGCGGCAACGACACGTACCCCAACAACGCAGGCGGGGCGCTCGGGACGAACATCATGACTGCTCTGGCGGCAGTCGTCGACCTGGCCGGCAACGACACTTACGGCCGCTCGACGCATAGCTTCCGTGCGTGCGACGAGCAACCAGGCCCCAGCATCGGTGCCGGGACGTGGAACGCGGTCGGGATCCTGATCGATGCCGACGGCGCTGATTCACGAACAGGCTATTCGTGTTCCCAAGGCATGGGGAAGAGGGGCTTGGGCCTGCTGCTCGACCTGGGCAACGGAAGCGACACGTATTCCTCGTATTTCAGTGCGACCAACCAAAACCTGCAAGGTCCTAATGGTCTCATGGGTGTCGGAACCAATGGCGGGATCGGCATCCTTATCGATCCTGCAGCCGATCAATCACCAACAACGTTCGACGCCAAAGGGATGTACAACATCGGCTACGGCGACGGAGAGGGACTCGGACTCGTGATCGGTGGGGCAGGCAATACGACCTACCGCAACGTCAATACCGACACGAACATCTATGGCTACGGATGGTCGATCGGGGTCGCGACGTCAGGCTCGAAAGCCGTTGTGCTGGATCCGGGCGGAACCGACAGTTATCGGTGCACAGGCACGAATAAGAAAGATTTCTGCGTGGCCGTGGCCTGGGGTCCCGACGACAGAGATACTGCCGCGTCCGCGGGCACGCTCGGAATGGTCGTCGACCGCGGCCCCGGAAACGACACCTACTACGGAGATGGGATCGGCGGGATGAGCCATGCGTCGGGCAGCGGCGCAGCCGCGATCCTGTTCGATGCCGGCGGTGTGGATTCCTACAACTGTGCTTCTGCGTGGTGTTTCGGAGCCTCGGCCTACGACGGTGAAGGGATATTCATAGATGTCGGCGCGTCGGACGTGGACGGCTACACGTGTGCGACCTCCCCGGCGATGAAGGTGCCCGCTCAGGTGTTGCCGACGATGCCGACGTCCGGCGCATGCAAGGGCCGCGGGAATGCCCGCGTGTGGATCGGGACCAGATCGGTCGGGAACACGGCCGACGTCTTCGGTTTCGGCTTGGACCAGGTCCACGCGCCGTAAAGGTCGCACTCCGCCCTCAGCGGCTTGCTGCAAGCGACATTGGACAGGCTCGCAACATTTTCACAGCGTTCTGAAAGCTCTGCGCTCCTGGTGGATTGCCGGCGCCCAGAAGGGCGACCGGCAAAGGCCTCCAACGGAATCGACCGACTGCTATTCGAGCGCTGGTGGGGAGCGGTGGCGGGGGTGGCTGGTGTGGGTGCGGCCGCGGGCGGTGAAGGTGATTGCTCCGTCGGCTTGGATACGGACCTTCCACTTGAAGCGGTGGACCCTTCGGTGACATCGGCGGCAAAGGAGCACGAGGTCGGTGACCTGGCGGCCGCGGCCGGGCACCAGATGATGCGCGTCG